>JAGKTU010000008.1 GCA_021153265.1 Clostridia bacterium | reverse complement strand
CAGACTTAATGAAACTTTACGCCCAGAAAACCCTCATCCGTCACGGCTTGCGCCGTGCCACCTTCCCCCAGGGGAAGGCTTTAGGCTGCGCCGCTAAACAACAATTTAGTATAGCGGCAAAAATCGCCGCCGGAAGTCCCGGCGGCGGTTTTCTTTAGCGGCTCTGGAGCTGCTGTTTGTTAAATTGCAGGGTGTAGAGCTGATGGTAGCGGCCCTTCAGTTTCAGCAGTTCCTGATGGTTGCCCTGCTCCACGATCTCACCCTTGGACAGCAGGATAATGTTGTCCGAGTGCTGGATGGTGCTGAGGCGGTGGGCGACGATCAGCATGGTGCCGATGTTTTTCATCTTCTCCAGAGAGTCCTGGATCAGAATTTCGGTCTCCGTGTCGATATTTGCGGTAGCCTCGTCCAAAATCATCACGCTGGGCTTGTGGATAATGGTCCGGGCGAAGGACAGCAGCTGCCGCTGACCGGCGGAGAAGTTGTTGCCCCGCTCCCGGACAGGCTCATCCAGACCCTTTTCCAGCTTTTTGATGAAGGAATCGGCGTTGACGTACCGGCAGGCTTCCCAGATCTGCTCGTCGCAGATTCCTTCCTCCCGGAGGATGATGTTGCTGCGGATATCGCCGGCAAAGAGGAACACATCCTGCAGCATCTGACCGAAGTGCTTCCGAAGAGAAGCAATTTTGATCTTGCGGATGTCGATGCCGTCGATGAGGATCTGGCCCTTCTGAATGTCGTAGTTGCGGCAGATCAGGCTGAGGATGGTGGTCTTGCCGGAACCGGTGGAGCCGACGAAGGCCACGGTCTGCTTGGGCTGTACATGGAAGGAAACGCCTTTTAAGACCCATTCGTCGCTCTTGTAGGCGAACCAAACGTCCTTAAATTCGATCTCACCCTTGATCTCATCCAGCTCGATGGCATCCTCCTCGTCCACGACTTGAGGAACCATATCCAGAATGGTGAAGATCTTCTCCGCACCGGCGAAGCTGCGCTGGAGCATGTCAAACTGCTCTGCCAGCGTCTGGATGGGGTTAAAGAACCGGGAGATATACATATAGAAGGCGACCACCGTGGCGCTGGTGATGGTCTGGCCAAGGAAGCTGGTATCCTGAATATAGCCCTTTGCGCCGAAGTAGAACAGGCACATCTGGCTGGACACGAAGAGCATGAACACCATGGGCCGGAAAATGCCGAAGACGTACATCCGGTTGATCTTGGCCTTGGCCAGCTGCTGGCTCTTTTCCTTAAATTCCTCGTATTTCTGCTCCTCCCGGTTGAAAATCTGGGTGATCTTCATGCCGGAGAGATTCTCGGACAGATAGGTATTCACATCGGTGGTGGCGTTGCTGACGCCCCGGTGAACACGGCGGGAGAATTTGCGGAAAACCACCGTAAAGAGCACCACGAAAGGCACGAAGCACAAAATCATCAGAGTCAGCGCGTAGTTCAGCAGCAGCATGGCTGCCAGCACACCCACGATGACCATGCAGTTCTTGGCTAATGTTACGATGATGTTGGTGAAGAGGAAGCTGATGTGGTTGGGGTCATTGGTGACACGGGTCACCAGCTTGCCCACGGGGATATTGTTGAGCTGCTCGTGGGAGAGCTTCTCGATGTGGGTAAATACGTCCAGACGCAGCTGGGACAGGATCTTCTGGCCGGTCTTCTGCAGGATCATGGCCTGCAGGTAGGTGCAGATCAGGCTCACCACCAGAATGCCTGCGTATACGGCCACCAGCGTGAACAGGTAGTTCAGTTCAAAGGGGTCTTTGATGGTATCCTGAATGTGGCCGATGAGCAGGGGGGACAGCAGGTCATAGACGATAGAGAACAGCATTACGAAGAAGACGAGGACGAAGTTTTTCCAGTAGGGCTTGCCGTAGACCAGCAGCCGCCGGATGATCTCGGAGTCCGGCATATGCCGCTCGCTGTCGTCAAATTTTTCTTTGCTCTTTTGCAGAGCGATGTAGGCGAGGATAAACACCAACGCGAAGGAGCCGATGATGGCGCCTACGATCACAACAGGCAGATACTCACGCATTGACCGCGCCTCCTTCCTCTTCCAGTCTCTGCAGATCCACCATCTTGCGGTACTCACCGCAGGACTGGTAAAGCTGGGCGTGGGTGCCAATGGCAGCCAGTTCACCGTCCTCGATGAAGAGGATCTTGTCCATCTTCTCGATGGTGCTGATCCGGTGGGCGATGAGGATGGTGGTCTTGCCCGCACGGGTGGAGCGGAGATTTTCCAGAATGGTCTTTTCGGTCTTGGTATCCACGGCGGACACGGAGTCATCCAAAATCAGAATGGGTGCATCCTTCATCAGCGCCCGGGCGATGGAGATGCGCTGTTTCTGACCGCCGGAAACGGTGACGCCACGCTCGCCCAGCACGGTTCCGTAGCCCTTCTGGAACTCGGCGATGTTGCTGTGAACGTCAGCCAGCCGCGCGGCATTGGTGACGGCCTTGGAGTCCAGCTCGGACACGCCGAAGGCGATGTTACGCTCGATGGTGTCGGAGAACAGGAAATTATCCTGCGGCACATAGGCGCAGGCGGCACGGACGGAGCGGATGGAAACGCTGTTCACATCCTGACCATCGATGAACACGGTGCCGTCGGGGACATTGTAGGTTCTGAGGATCAAGTCAACCAAGGTGGTCTTGCCGGAGCCGGTCTTGCCCACGAGGCCCACATTTTCGCCGGCGCGGATGGTGAAGGACACATTTTTCAGGGCATCGTACTCACCGTCGGGGTAGCGGAAGGTCAGATCCTTGAATTCGATGTCGCCACGGACATCCTCCAGATCGGTGACAGTTTCCTGATCCTTGACGTTAACCTCGGCATCCAGCAGTTCGGCGAGGCGGTTCAGAGAAGCCTGACCACGGGAGGTCATGTCGATCAGCTCGGACACGGCCATAATGGGCCAGACGATGGCGTTGAAATAGCCGATGAACTCCAGCAGGTCGCCGGCATTGAATTTGCCGTTATACACCAGCCAGCCGCCGTAGCCCAAGATCACGCAGATGACGCTCTCGACGAACATGGTCACAAGCACGCGCATCAGAACCGAGGCCTTAGTGTGGGCGAGATTGGCATCCTCGTTTTCCACATTCAGCTTCTTGAAGGCTATCAGCTCCTTGGCTTCCTTGACGAAGGCCTTGATGACCGCAATGCCGGAGAAGCTCTCCTGAGAGAAGTCGCTGAGCCGGGAGAAGGCCTCCTGACGAACGTCCCATTTGCGCATCAGAGATTTGCCCACCACCGTGGCGGAGGCCAGCAGGAAGGCCATGGGGATCAGAGAGAGGATCGTCAGCGTATGATCCATGGACCACATATTGGCGATGGCCAGCACGCCCATGAGAACCGCATCGCAGAGCATCATAACGCCCCAGCCGAAGCACTCCTGCACGGTGTCTAAGTCGTTGGTGAACAGGCTCATCAGGTCGCCGACCTTGTTGACCTGATAGTATTCCCGGCTTAAGTCCTTGGCGTGGTGGAACATGCGGTTGCGCAGATCGGCTTCCAGCTTCACCGCAGAGCCAAAGAAGCAAATGCGCCACAGGAAACGGCCGAACACCATGGCCAGAATGATTTTCACCATGGGCATGCAGATGCTGTCCATCACATAGGCCATGTCGAAGGGGACTTTCACGCCGTCGACCATGACGAAACCATTGTTCATACCGTTGACCACTGCGCCGTAGAGCTTGGGGATCTCCAGCTGGAGATAGTCCACCATCACCAGCGAGGCAAGACCCAGCAAAAGCCAAACTGCGTAGCGCAGATAGTACCGGTTGATATGCTTACCGAATATCATAGGGGATTCCTTTCTATATAATAAAGTATTGGACTCATGATAGCACATTCTGCGCACTTTGGCAATCACCTGAGTGAAAAAAGTTGCGTTTGCAACGAAATCATCCCGTTGGTTGACAGGCGAATCCAAAACCGCTATACTGTTAAAGAAATGAGGTGAGCCAATGGTCGTGTCCAGTTGTGAATTGAACGGCAAAACCGGTCACGAAGTCGGCCGGGAACTGCTGGCGGCCCTCTATCGTGCCGAAACCAGGGAAGATCTGCCCGAGATCCGGGTGACAGACCGGGGAAAGCCCTATTTTGCCACGGGAAAGTGGCATTTTTCCATCTCCCACACCCCCCGACACGCCTTTTGCGCCCTGTCGGAGCGTCCTGTGGGCATCGATGCCGAGGAGCTGGACCGGGATATCAGCCCGCGGCTGGCAGACAAGATCTTATCCCCCGGTGAGCGCGCCCAATTCGATGCCGCCGCCGACAAGCGCCTTGCGCTTTTGACCTTCTGGGTGCTGAAGGAAGCCGCCGTCAAATGTAGCGGCGAAGGTCTTCGGGGCTACCCCAACCACACGGACTTTTCTCTGGATGACCCCAGAATCTGCACAATGGACGGCTGTCTGGTAGCCGTGATCGAAGAATAAAGGAGTTACACCATGCTGTTTGACACCCATGCCCATATGGATGACCATGCTTTTGACGTTGACCGGGACGAACTGCTGTCCAGCCTGCCGGGGCAGGGCATCGCCCTGCTGATGAACCCCGGCTGCAGTCTGGAATCCTCCCGGAACGCATCCCAACTCTCCCAGCGCTACGACTATATCTATGCCGCTGTGGGCTCCCACCCCGATGCTGCAGACGAGGTCAACGAGGAGGTTCTGGAGCAGTACAGGGAATTATGTAAACAAAACCCCAAAATCAAGGCCATCGGCGAAATTGGCCTCGATTACCACTATGAGGACATCCCCCGGGACATCCAGAAGAAAGCCTTCCGTGCCCAGATGGCGCTGGCGGCGGAACTCGACCTGCCGGTGATCGTCCACGAGCGTGACGCCCACGAGGATGGCATGGCCATCGTCCGGGAGTTCCCCAACGTCAAGGGCGTGTTCCACTGCTATTCCGGTTCTGCGGAAATGGCAAAACAGTTGGTGGATATGGGCTGGTACATCGGTTTTACCGGTGTTCTGACCTTCAAAAATGCCAGAAAAGCGCTGGAAGTCGCTTCCTCCATCCCCCTTGACCGGCTGGTTCTGGAGACCGACTGCCCCTATATGGCCCCCGAACCCTTCCGGGGCAAGCGCAACGACCCCGGCAAGCTCTACCGCATGGCGGAAAAGCTGGCAGAACTTCGGGGGCTGACTGTGGAGGAGATCCACGCCATCACCGTAGAAAACGGCAGGCGGCTCTATCGCATTTGATATCCCGGATGGAGCAATCTTAGTTTGACTTATGACGCGCTTTGCGTTACAATATTAGATGAGACAGCGCGGCGCGCTGGCAAGAAGGATTCCCAAAAGGAAGACAATCCACTTTTTTACTGCAGAAAGGTGATCGTATGTACCGAATTTTTGAACTGAATCCCCAATTGCGGGACTTCGCCGGTGATATCGACCTGCGTATGTTCCTGTACAACTCCACCAAGCAGCGTCTGGTGGGCGACAATGGCAGACTCATCGATTTTGCCAATGCACATGAATATTTCGGCTTCCACCGGGTGTGGGGCGGCTGGGTCTACCGTGAGTGGGCGCCCAGCGCATACCAGCTCTACCTCACCGGTGAATTCAACGACTGGAACTGGACCAGCCATCCTCTGACCAATCTGGGTAACGGCAACTGGGAGATCTTCCTCCCCGGTGACGACACCCTGTGGGACGGCTGCCGCGTCAAGACCATCGTGGATGCCAACATGACCCGTACCGCACACATTCCCCTGTTCGCCCGCCGCGTCATTCAGGAACCCTACAGCATCAACTGGTGCGCTGAGGTGGTGGACGATCAGAAGGCCTTCCCCTGGACCGATCAGAACTTCCAGGCTGAAAAGCACCTGTACATCTACGAGGCCCACGTGGGCATGGCCCAGGAAGAGGGCAAGGTGGGCTCTTACCGTGAGTTCGCCGACTACACCCTGCCCCACGTCAAGGAGGCAGGCTACAACACCATCCAGCTGATGGCCATCATGGAGCATCCCTACTACGGCTCCTTCGGTTATCAGGTCTCCAGCTTCTTCGCCGCATCTTCCTGGTTCGGCAAGCCCGAGGATCTGAAGTATCTGGTCAACAAGGCTCACGAGATGGGCATCCGCGTCCTGCTGGACGTTGTCCACTCCCACGCCGTCAAGAACACCGCCGAGGGCATCAACATGTTCGACGGCACCGAATGGCAGTTCTTCCACTCCGGCCCCAAGGGCGACCATCCCGCATGGGGCACCAAGTGCTTCGACTACGGCAAGACCGGCGTTCTGCACTTCCTGCTGTCCAATCTGAAGTTCTGGATGACTGAGTACCACTTCGACGGCTTCCGCTTCGACGGTGTTACCTCCATGCTGTACCACGACCACGGTCTGGGTACTGACTTCAATTCCAACGACCGCTATTTCTCCGTCAACACCCACGTGGAGGCGGTGACTTACCTGCAGCTGGCCAACGAGCTGATCCGTCAGGTCAACCCCAACGCTGTCACCATCGCCGAGGATATGTCCGGCATGCCCGGTATGTGCCTGCCCATCCACGATGGCGGCGTGGGCTTCGACTACCGTCTGGCCATGGGTCTGCCGGATATGTGGATTCGTTCCGTGAAGATCCAGGACGAATTCTGGGATATCAACAAGATGTGGGGCGACATGTGCCTGCGCCGTCCCGGCGAGGGTACCGTATCCTACGTGGAATCCCACGACCAGGCTCTGGTCGGTGACCAGACCATGATCTTCCGTCTGGCCGGTGCAAACATGTACACCGACATGGAGAAGATCACCCACAACCCCATCATCGACCGCGCCATCGCTCTGCACAAGATGATGCGTCTGTTCACTCTGGCAGGCGGCGGCGAGGCATACCTGAACTTCATGGGCAACGAGTTCGGCCATCCCGAATGGATCGACTTCCCCCGTGAGGGCAACGGCTGGAGCTTCCACTACTGCCGCCGTCAGTGGAGCCTGAAGAACAACTCAGAGCTGAAGTATCAGTATCTGAATGACTTCGACCACGACATGATCCATCTGACCAAGGAGCATCAGATCTTCAACCAGCGCATGGCCAACCTGCAGCTGATGAAGGCTCCCGAGCAGACCCTGGCATTCGCCCGGACGGATCTGTTCTTCGTGTTCAACTTCCATCCCTTTAACAGCCTGGATCACGTGCTGATCCCCGTGTATCCCGACACCGAGGAGCTGACTGTGGCCTTCTCCACCGACGACTGGAGATACGGCGGCTGGGGTCAGATCGCCCACATGACCTATCCCGTGAAGGAATTCGACGGTCAGAAGTACGTGGAGCTGTACATCCCTGCCCGTACCGCCATCGTGCTGAAGGAAAAGAAGGAAGCCCCCAAGGTCGAAGAACCTGCCGAGGCTCCTGAGGAGGCTCCCCAAGAAGTCCTGATCGTTGAGGAGACCGCTCCCGTGGTAGAGGAAGCACCTGTTGTGGAAACCGCTCCCGTTGAGGAAGTTGCTCCCGTTGTGGAGACTGCCCCTGTGGAAGAGCCTGCTCCCGTGAAGAAGCCCCGTACCCGCAAGACTGCCCCCAAGGCAGAGGGCGAGGCCGCTCCCAAGAAGCCCAGAACCCGTAAGACCGCTCCCAATGCAGAGGGCGAAGAGGCTCCCAAGAAGCCCAGAACCCGCAAAACCACCAAGAAGGCTGAGGAAACCAAGTAATCCCATAGATCAGTCAGTGCCTGCCGGGATCCCGGCAGGCACTGTTTGCGAAGCGGCAAAGAAAATGTTGCAAATCCCCGGCTTTCCGCTTATAATAGCCATAACCCCAAATACGGAGGATAACATATGAAAAAAATCCTGAAAAATTACGGTTTCATCATTACCATGCTGCTGGGCATCATCGCCGGCTGCGTGGTGGGTGCCATTTTCCCCACGGTGAAGGATGCTGACGGCAACCTGATCAGCGCCGGCGCCACAGTGCTGGAGCCTCTGGGCACGGTGTTCATCAATCTGATGTTCTGTATCGTCGTCCCCATGGTGTTCTGCTCCATCTGCTCCGCCATCGCCAACATGGACTCCATGAAGAAGGCCGGCAAGATCATGGGCGTCACCGTAGGTACCTTCCTGGTCACCGCCGGCATCGCTGCCGTCATCATGTACATCGTCTGCCGCATCTTCCCCCTGGTTCAGGGTCAGTACGAGAAGACCCCCGGCGAGATCGGTGAGACTCTGGGCCTTGCGGACATGGTGATCAACTTCTTCACCAAGCCCGACTTCCTGGAGCTGTGGAGCCGCCGTGCTATTCTGCCGCTGATCGTCTTTGCCATCCTCTGCGGTTTCGGCATCCAGATGTCCGGCGGCAAGAAGACCATGACTGCCAAGCTTTTGGCTGACCTCACCGGCTGCATCATGAATGTGGTGAAGATCATCTCCTACTACGCCCCCATCGGCTTCTTCGGTTTCTTCGCCACGCTGGTCGCCACCTACGGCCCCACCCTCATCGGCGACTACAGCCGCACCCTGATCCTCTACTACGGCCTGTGCTTTGCCTACATGTTTGTGTTCTTCCCCATTTATGCCCGGTTCGGTGGCGGCAAGGGCGCAGTGAAAGTCATGTTCAAGCACCTGTTTAAGCCTGCGGCGGTGTCCTTCGGCACCTGCTCTTCCGTCGCCACCATCCCCACCAACATGGAGGAGGCAGAAGCCACCGGAATCAGCAAGGACGTATCCAACATCGTGCTGCCTCTGGGCGCTACCATGCACATGGACGGCTCCGCCATGGCTGCCATTGTCAAGGTCGCATTCCTGTTCGGCATTTTCGGCAAGGATTTCGGCACCGGCGAGGCAATTCTGGCTATCATCGTGGCCATTTTCTCCTCCGTTGCCATGTCCGGCATCCCCGGCGGCGGCGGCACCGGTGAACTGGTGCTTTGCACCATCTTCTTCCCCGACCAGATGGCCATCGCCTATCCCATCGCCATCGCGCTGGGCAATCTGGTTGACCCTCCCGCCACCATGGTCAACGCAGCCGGCGACTATGTGGTCAGCTACATCGTAGCCCGATTCGTCGACGGCAAGAATTGGCTGAAAAAGCAGCAGAAAAAGAAGTAATGCTTACATATCGGCAGGGCAGCGAAAGCTGCCCTGCTTTTTTAGGCTGCCCTTGTTGATATCCACCAAGAAATGTGTTGCATAATTGCCATCCGTTTGGTACAATGATAAAAGCGAGACGAGAGGAGTACCAAAAATGGCCAAGCTATACTTCAAATATGGCGCAATGGGTTCCAGCAAAACCGCCCAGGCGCTGATCACCAAATACAATTACGAAGAAAACGACATGAGTGTCTGGCTCATCAAACCCAGCGCCGACACCCGGGACGGCGTCCAGCTGCTTCGCAGCCGCATCGGTCTGGAGGCAACGGTAGATGTGATCCCTCCGGAGACGGATATTTACGCCCGGTTTTTGGGCAAGCGCATCCGCAAATGCGACGTGATCATCGTGGACGAGTGCCAGTTCCTGACGGAAAAACAGATCGATCAGCTGCGCATGATCGTGGACGAATGCAATATCCCCGTCATGTGCTTCGGTCTGCGCACCGACTTCCAGACCCACCTGTTCCCCGGCAGCCGCCGGCTCATGGAAGTGGCGGACACCATTCAGGAGATCAAGACCATCTGCGACTGCGGCGCGAAAGCCACCGTCAACGCCCGAATCAGTGGCGGTTATATCGTCACCGAGGGCGCTCAGGTGGTGCTCGGCGGCAACGACAGCTACATCGCCATGTGCCACCGGTGCTACGTTCAGGGCATCCGGGAACATAAGAAAATCAAACTTCACGGACAGAATTAACGTAAAGGAGAAATATATAATGGAACTGAAAGATATTCTCGCGCGCTGCGACCACACACTGCTGGGTCAGACCGCCACTTGGACTGAGATCAAGGCCATCTGCGACGATGGTATGAAGTATGCCACCGCCTCCGTCTGCATCCCCGCTGCCTACGTCAAGCAGGCCAAGGAATATGTGGGCGACCGCCTCGCCATCTGCACCGTCATCGGCTTCCCCAACGGCTACGCCACCACCAAGGCCAAGTGCTTCATGGCTGCCGACGCCATCGAAAACGGCGCCGACGAAGTGGATATGGTCATCAATATCGGCTGGGCCAAGGACGGCAAGTGGGAAGAGATCACCAAGGAGATCGCCGCCATCAAGGCTTCCTGCGGCGATAAGATCCTGAAGGTCATCATCGAGACCTGCCTCTTAACCGATGACGAGAAGATTGCCCTCTGCAAGTGCGTCTCCGACTCCGGCGCGGACTATATCAAGACCTCCACCGGCTTTAGTAAGGCCGGCGCCACCTTCGCCGATGTGGAGCTGTTTGCGAAAAACGTCGCCCCCCATGTGAAGATCAAGGCCGCAGGCGGCATCTCCAGCATCGAGGATGCTGAGAAGTTCATTTCTCTGGGTGCAGACCGTCTGGGTACTTCCCGCATCGTCAAGATCGCCAAGGGTCTTGCCAACGACGGCACCTATTAATGGAACAGGAGGAAACCAAAATGTCCAACTTCCGTACCACGCCCCACATCAACGTCCAGAACGACATCGGCTTCGGCAAGACCGTTCTGATGCCCGGCGACCCTCTGCGCGCCAAGTTCATCGCTGAGAATTTCTTTGAAAATCCCGTCCTCGTCAACAATGTCCGCGGTGTCAATGGTTACACCGGCTACTACAAGGGTGTGAAGGTCTCCGTCATGGCCTCCGGCATGGGCATGCCCGCCATCGGCATCTATTCCCACGAGCTGTTTAACTTCTTCGACGTGGAAAACATCATCCGCGTTGGCTCCGCCGGCTCTATTCAGGATCACATTAACCTGTATGATCTGGTCATCGCCCAGGGTGCCTGCACCGACTCCAACTGGCAGAACCAGTTCCACCTCCCCGGCACCTTCGCCCCCATCGGCTCCTGGGAGCTGGTGAGCGAAGCCGTCAAGGCTGCCGAAGCCGCGGGCGCCACCTACCATGTGGGCAACGTCAACTCCTCCGACGTGTTCTACGGCGACCATGCGGGTGTTCCCGAGGGTCTGGACAGCGTGTATGGCCTTAAGAAGATGGGCGTCATGGCTCTGGAGATGGAAGCCGCCGCCCTGTACATGAACGCCGCCCGTTACGGCAAGCGCGGCCTTTGCATCTGCACCATTTCCGACCATGTCCTCAAGGGCGTGGAGACCACCGCTCACGAGCGCCAGACCGCTTTCACCACCATGATGAAGGTTGCTCTGGACGTAGCCGTGGCTATGGAGAACAAGTAAAAGTATTTACGCAGTGGGGGAGGGTCTTGACCCTCCCTTGCGTTCCTGTGTCCAATCATATTGGAGGGTACTATGAAAAAAACAGATGCACCCATTTCGTTTGTGCAGATGGAAGAAAACAAATGGTATGCTGCTTATTCATTCATGGCAATAGCGGGTGCTGTTCCTGTTGGGGTAGGACTGTTCGAAATACTTAGACACAGATATATTGGAATTGCTGCGCTTGCTGTTGGCGTAATTGTAGTTCTGTTTGGAATATCCATGATCTTGTGTTTCCTGCGGCGGATCGAGATTGCACAGGACGAAGTGCGGCTCATGTTGGGAAGACGCACACTGAAACGGATTGCTCATTCACAAATCAAAACATTGATTTCTGGTGTTGTGCAGCCCAATGGAGGCAGATGGCGCGAATGGAAACCGGAGATTATTGTATTATCCACACAGACACCGGAGCACATACAAAGTGTGGGAAAAATTGCAATACAAAGCGCAGATGAGTTCCATTTGCAGTATTCCCCTGTGGCGTCCGGAAAAGGAGATATTGCAGAGCTTGTCGATGCATATGTCAATTCAAAAATGACGGCAATGCATTTGGAAGAAGGAGAGGGACTTTGGCTGGAATATACCCCGGAACGAGCAGAGAAACTCAGCCGCCTGTTTCCGCACGCAGTTAATTTGACCAGAAGATAAGGTAAGGTGAAAAACATGAAACGTATCTTTTTGATCGTCCTCGATTCCTTCGGCATCGGCGCCATGCCGGACAGCGAGAGTTTTGGCGACGTAGGCGTGAACACCCTCGCCGCCTGCGCCACATCGCCCCATCTGAATATCCCCAATATGATCGCCGCAGGTCTCGGCAATATCGAGGGCGTGACCTGCCTGCCCAAGGCCGACGCCCCCACCGGCGCGTACGCCCGGCTTCGGGAGGCATCCCAAGGTAAGGATACCACCATCGGCCACTGGGAGATCGCCGGCCTTGTGTCAGCGAACCCCCTGCCCACCTATCCCAACGGCTTCCCTCAGGAGGTTCTGGATGCCTTTGAAGCGGCCACCGGCCGGGGCTGCCTGTGTAACCTGCCCTATTCCGGCACCGACGTGATCCGGGATTACGGCGAGGCTCATCTCGACACCGGCAAATGGATCGTCTATACCTCCGCCGACTCCGTTTTTCAAGTTGCCGCCCACGAGGAAAAAGTCCCTCTGGAGGAGCTGTATGACGCCTGCCATAAGGCCCGGAATATCCTTAGAGGTAAGCACGGCGTGGGCCGTGTCATCGCCCGGCCCTTCGTAGGGGACAAGGAAAACGGCTTCAAGCGCACCTCCAACCGCCACGATTACTCCTTGGAGCCTGCGTCGGAGACCATGCTGGACGCCATCAAGGCCAAGGGCCTTGCCTCCATCGGCGTGGGCAAGATCCATGATATTTTCGCCGGCATCGGCACCACCGAGCATGTCTACAACAAGAGCAACGCCCACGGCATGGAGCACACCCTCCATTATGCGGATCAGGACTTTACCGGCCTGTGCTTCGTGAATCTGGTGGATTTCGACATGGTCTACGGTCACCGCCGGGACATCGACGGCTACGCCAAGGCGCTCAGCGAGTTCGACGCATGGCTGCCGGAGCTGATGGCAAAACTGGGTGACGAGGATATCGTGATGATCACCGCCGACCACGGCTGCGATCCCGCCTACACCGCCACCACCGACCACACCCGTGAGTATGTCCCCCTGCTGATCCTCGGCAAGGGCGTGAAGCCTGTGGGCCTCGGCACCCGGGAGGGCTTCTGCGACATCGCCGCCACCGTCACCGAGCTTCTGGGTGTGGAATACACCACCCCCGGCAAGAGCTTTGCAAAGGAGGTTGCCAAATGACCCCGGAAAAACTCTGCGAACTGGCCATTGAAGCCATGTCCCACGCCTACGTGCCCTATTCCGGCTACAAAGTCGGCGCCGCTCTGCTGTGCGCCGACGGCACGGTGTATCAGGGCTGCAACATCGAAAATGCTGCCTACGGCCCGACGAACTGCGCCGAGCGCACCGCCTTTTTCAAGGCCGTTTACGACGGTTACCGTGACTTCACCGCCATCGCCGTCTGCGGCGGCAAGGATGGCGTCATCACCGGCCCCTTCCCGCCCTGCGGCGTGTGCCGTCAGGTCATGCGGGAGTTCTGCGATGATGATTTCGTGATCTACATGGTGGATGCAGGCGGCAAGTATGAGTCCCACACCCTTTCTGAGATTTTGCCCCACAGCTTTTCAGCAAAAAAACACATGGCCTGACACGGGAAAATGCCCGAAAAAGATAGAAGCATCTTGTAATAACCTACAAATCTTCTCAACGTGTGTTGATTTTTTCGATGGAATATGCGACAATAAGGCAGGTATTCAATACCCAAACAGATAAATTTATGGAGGAATGAAACATGAAAAAGACTCTGGCTCTGCTGCTGGCTCTGGTCATGGTTCTGTCCCTGTTCGCCGGCTGCGGCGGCAAGGGCAAGGGCGAGGAAGTTGCCGGCAATCCTGCTGATGCAATCGCTGACGAGATGACCTCTGCTGACGGCAAGTATCAGATCGCATTCATCACCGACGTTGGCGCACTGAAGGATCAGGGCTTCAACGAAGGCACCTACAACGGCGTTAAGCTGTTCGCAAACGACAACAACAAGTCCTACAAGTACTATCAGCCCGCCAACGGCGACCAGGCTACCGACGGCGACCGCGCCGACGCTATGAAGCTGGCTTGCGACAATGGCGCTGAGGTCGTGGTTGCTGCAGGTTTCATGCAGGGCAACGCTCTGATCGAGGCTGCTCAGGCTTACCCCGACGTTAAGTTCATCTTCATCGACGGTTGGCCCCTCGCCACCGAAGATGGCACCGTTCTGACCAACGTTGCTGCTATCGCTTTCCGTGAAGAGCAGGCTGGTTATCTGGCTGGCTACGCTGCTGTCATGGACGGCTACACCAAGCTGGGCTTCTCCGGCGGCGGTGCAGGCACTAACCCCGCTTGCTGCCGTTACGGCTACGGCTTCGTGCAGGGCGCTGAGGCTGCTGCAGCTGCTAAGAACGTGAACGTCGAGGTCAAGTACTCCTGGCTGTACGGTGGTAGCTTCCAGGCTTCCAGCGAACTGCAGACCATGGCTTCCGGCTGGTATCAGAACGGCACCGAGGCTATCTTCGCCTGCGGCGGCTCTATGTTCGCTTCCATCTCCGCAGCCGCTGCTGCTGAGGACGCAAAGGTCATCGGCGTTGACGTCGACCAGTCTTCCCAGTCCGCAACCGTCATCACTTCCGCTATGAAGGGCCTGGCAGAGGCTACCGTCTGGGCTATCTCCAAGAACTACGACGGCACTTGGAGCGAGATCGGCGGCTCTCTGGCTACTCTGGGCGCCACCGACAAGGCTGTCGGCCTGCCCACCGCTACCTGGTCTCTGGAAGGCTGGACTGTTGAGGAGTACGAGGCTCTGTTCGCTGACATCGTCTCCGGTAAGGTCGAGATCGACGACACCACTGTCGAGTATCCCGAGTCCACCGCTCATGTCACCGTGGTTCCCGTCAAGTAATTTCGCTTGTTTTTAAAGAGGAAGGCTTCGGCCTTCCTCTTTTTATATTTTGGGGATAATGAACAATGGAAACTGTGTTTTGTGAATATTTCTTGATTTTTTGACGAATTCATACTATAATAACTCCATCCATGTATACGGAAAAATAGGGAAGGAGGGCAATTCATTATGCAGTCGGAATTCATAATTGAAATGCTCAACATCAGAAAAGAGTTCCCCGGAATTGTGGCCAATGACGATATTACGTTGCAGCTTCGCCGGGGCGAGATCCACGCCTTGCTGGGCGAAAATGGTGCGGGCAAGTCCACACTGATGAGCGTGTTGTTTGGCATGTACCAGCCGGAGAAGGGCGAGATTCGCAAGAATGGTGAGGTTGTCAAGATCAATAACCCCAATGATGCTACTGCCTTGAAGATCGGCATGGTGCACCAGCATTTCAAGCTGGTGGATGTATTCTCGGTTCTGGACAATATCATTCTGGGCGCCGAGGATACCAAATTCGGATTCCTCCAGAAGAAAGAAGCCCGGAAGAAGGTCCAGCAGCTGTCTGAAAATTATAAGCTCCATGTGGATCTGGATGCCAAGGTGGAGGATATCACCGTTGGTATGCAGCAGCGTACCGAAATCCTGAAGATGCTCTACCGTGACAACGAGATTCTGATCTTCGACGAGCCCACCGCCGTCCTGACCCCTCAGGAGATCGACGAGCTGATGGAGATCATGCGTGGCTTCGCCAGAGAGGGTAAGTCCATCCTCTTCATCACCCACAAGCTCAACGAGATCATGGCCGTGGCAGACCGCTGCACCGTCCTGCGCAAGGGCAAGTATGTGGGCACCGTCAACGTCAAGGACACCAACAAGCAGGAGCTGTCCAACATGATGGTCGGCCGTCCCGTTCAGCTTCAGGTCCAGAAGGACGAGGCTAAGCCTGGTGAGACCATTCTCTCCGTTCAGGGTCTGACCATCCCCTCCAAGTCCAGCAAGAAGGATGCGGTCAAGAACGTCTCCTTTGATGTCCGGGCAGGCGAGATCGTCTGTATCGCCGGTATCGACGGCAATGGCCAGAGCGAACTGGTCTACGGCATTACGGGTCTTGAGAAGACCAGCCGGGGTAAGATCACCCTCAACGGCACGGATATCTCCAAGGCCAGCATCTCCAAGCGAAACGCAGCGGGCCTGAGCCATATCCCCGAGGACCGTCACAAGCACGGCCTGGTTCTGGACGACACCCTGGAGAACAACATCGTCCTCCAGCGCTACCGGGAGCCTGCTTTCCAGAAGTTCGGCTTCATCAAAAAGGCCGCCGTCCGGGAGTACGCCGAGAAGATCATCGGCCAGTACGACGTCCGAAGCGGCCAGGGACCTGTCACCCTCAGCCGCAGCATGTCCGGCGGCAATCAGCAGAAGGCCATCATCGGTCGTGAAGTGGACCGGGAGAATCCCCTGCTCATCGCTGTTCAGCCCACCCGTGGTCTGGACGTGGGTGCCATCGAGTATATCCACAGCCAGCTGGTCAGCCAGCGTGACGCCGGCAAGGCGGTTCTGCTGGTTTCTCTGGAACTGGATGAGGTTATGAACCTGTCCGACCGGATTCTGGTTATGTACGAAGGTGAAATCGTGGGCGAGCTGGATCCCAAGCAGACCACGGTTCAAGAGCTGGGCCTGTATATGGCAGGCGCCAAGCGCAATACGAAAGGAGGAGAGCAGGCGTGAAGAACACCCTTTTAGATCTGTATCGTAAGGACAGCACCAAAAAAGTGCTGGCGTCCCTGATCTCCATTCTGGCAGGTCTGGTTGTGGGCGCCATCGTGGTGGTTCTGGTGGGTCTGTCCAAGCCCAATATCGGCGCGTCCGGCATCTGGGACGGCGTCCGTCTGATTTTCGCCGGCATCCTCTCCACCGGCCGCGCGGCCACCGGCGAATTGAGCTGGGGCTTCAACGCCCGTGCGCTGGGCAATATGCTCTTCCGTGCAACGCCTCTGATCCTCACCGGTCTGTCCGTTGCCGTGGCCAATAAGACCGGTCTGTTCAACATTGGCGCACCCGGCCAGTACCTCATGGGCACCATGGCGACTCTGGTGGTGGCTCTGTCCATCCCCTATGGCACCATGCCTGTGTTCTTTGTCTGGCTGCTGGCCTTCCTGGCCGGCTGTGCGGCCGGCGCACTGTGGGGCGCGATCCCCGGTGCTCTGAAGGCATTTTTGAATATCAACGAAGTCCTTGCCTGCATCATGACCAACTGGCTGGCGGCCAATGTGGTCACCTGGGTCTTTGAAGAGAGCAATATGAAGAATATTGTGGAGGGCACCAAGGCAGGCTATATCTACAAGACCACCTACGGCCTGACTCAGGTGGACGGCGCATGGACCTATGTGGAAGGCAACGGTGTTGCCACCGCCAAGATGGGTCTGGACAAGATCTTCCCCGGCTCCCAGGTCAACGGCGGCATCCTCATCGCCATCGTCATCGCCATCGGCGTGGCCATCCTCATGAGCAAGACCACTCTGGGCTACGAACTGAAGGCCTGCGGCGCCAATCGCCATGCCGCCCGTTACGCCGGCATCCGGGACAAGCGCAACATCGTCCTGTCTATGGCCATCGCCGGCGGCCTGTCCGGCGCGGGCGCAGCCCTGTACTGGCTCTCCGGCAATACCGAGTTCTTCTGGTCCACCTACCAGAGCCTGCCTGCCGCCGGCTTCAACGGCATCCCCGTGGCCCTGCTGGCAGTCAACAACCCCATCGGCGTAGTCTTCTCCGCTCTGTTCATGGCCATGCTGAACATCGTTGGCCAGCAGCTCACTGGCTTCACCGCCTATAACGAGTATATCACCGACGTGATCATTGCGGTCATCGTCTACCTCAGCGCATTCTCCCTGCTGATCCGCACGAAGCTCTCCGGCAAGAGCAAGGCCGGCAAGACCAACGCCAACGCCGAGCTCGTCAAGACCGAGGAAAAGCCAACTGCGGAAGCAGAAACTGAGAAAGGAGGCGAGGACGCATGACGTTTTTGATCCAACAGACCCTTCTGTACGCGGTTCCTCTGATGATCGTGGCCCTGGCAGGCGTCTTCGCTGAGCGCAGCGGTATCATCAACCTGGCTCTGGAAGGTATCATGATCTTCGGCGCATTTGTAGGTGTCTGGTTCGTCCAGATGATGCAGGAAGTGGATGTGTTTATTATCGCTTCCCGTACCGGCGACTGGATGACTCTGCAGCTTCTGGCTCTGGCAGCCATGGTAGTTGCAGCCATTCTGGGCGCGGTGTTCTCCCTACTGCTGTCCTTCGCCTCTATCAACCTGAAGGCAGACCAGACCATCGGCGGCACGGCGCTGAACCTGCTGGCGCCCGCCCTGGTTCTGTTCCTGGTCCGTATGATCGCCAACCAGAATACTCTGCGTATGACCACTGGCGACGCAGCTTCCTGGTTCATGATCAAGAAGAGCACTTTGGGCATCGACCGGAACACCGATCTTGGTTTCCTGGGCGAGACCTTCCTGAATAAGGTGTATCTGGCCACCTACCTGTGCGTCATCATCTTCATTGTCCTGTCCATCGTGCTGTATAAGACCCGGTTCGGCTTGCGGCTCCGTGCCTGCGGCGAAAATCCCCAGGCTGCGGACAGCCTTGGCATCAATGTCTACCATATGCGATACGCCGGCACCACCATCTCCGGTGCGCTGGCAGGTCTGGGCGGCTTTGTCTACTCTCTGACCACCGCCAACTGCACCGCCAACGGCGATGTGGCAGGCTTCGGCTTCCTGGCTCTGGCAGTTATGATCTTCGGTAACTGGAAGCCTCTGAATATCGCCATGGCATCGCTGCTGTTTGGCGTCTTCAAGTGCATCGCCGCGGCATACACCACTCTGGATATCAACGGCGACGGCGTGTATATGCTGGCAGAGATCGGCATCAGCTCCAACCTGTACCGGATGCTTCCCTACCTCGTAACCCTTGTGGTTCTGGCCTTCACCTCCAAGAAGTCCCGGGCTCCTAAGGCCGAGGGCATCCCCTACGACAAGGGCAGCCGCTAAAAAATGCATCGAAACAGGCCTCCACATCATGCGGAGGCCTGTTTTTATGACCAATTCCGGATTTTCTGTTGTATTTTGCGCCATTTTGTGATAACGTTACCAGCAGGAAAGGAGGCATTCCATGCAAGACATCCTCATCAAGGCGGCCTGCTATATCGCCATCATCCTGCTGGGCTATACCCTGCGCAAAACCGGTTTCTTCGGGCCGGAGGCATTCGGCGTACTCAGCAAAATCGTCATCCGCATCACACTGCCCTGCGCCATCATCGCCAGTTCTGCCGGAAGGGCCATCGACCTGTCCATGCTGGTGATCGTGGGGCTGGGTTTCGGCGCCGGCGTGCTGTATATGGTGCTGGGAAGCCTGCTCCATCGCAAGCGCGGCAAGGAACAGCAGGCCTTTGCCATACTGAATACCCCCGGCTATAATATCGGCACCTTTGCCATGCCCTTTACCCAGAGCTTTTTCGGTCCTCTGGGCGTGGTCACCACCAGTTTATTTGACATGGGCAATGCCTTCATCTGTCTGGGCGGCGCCTACGGCGTGGCCGCTTCCGTTAAGGAGGGCAAGGGGTTTGACTGCCGGCGCATCTTCAAGGCCCTTGCGGCTTCCGTCCCCTTTCTTGCCCACCTGACTATGGTGACATTGAATCTGCTGAAGCTGTCACCGCCCAAGGGGATCCTTACCTTCGCCCGGATCGTGGCCGATGGAAACGCATTTCTTGCTATGCTGATGATCGGTGTTGGATTCAAGCTCTCCGGGGACAAGAGTCAGACCGGTGCGATCGTGCGCATTTTGGGTGTCCGTTATGCAGTTGCGGCAGTCCTTGCGCTGGGCTTTTATTATCTGCTCCCCTTTGCGCCGGAAATTCGCAATGCGCTGGTGATTTTGGCCTTCAGTCCCATCGGCACAGCCGTGCCGGTGTTCACCGCCGAACTTAAGGGAGATGTGGGTCTGTCCAGCGCCATCAATTCCATTTCCATCATCATAAGCATCGTGATCATTGTGACCCTTTTGCTGGTTTTGCTGTAATGTCCCAATATAAAAGGACTCCTCGCGTGTAATACACGCGAGGAGTTTGCATTTACTTTGTGCCGAAGATACGGTCGCCGGCGTCGCCCAGACCGGGGACGATGTAGGCATGCTCATTGAGCTTCTCGTCGCAGGCAGCCAGATACAGCTCCACATCGGGGTGTGCCTCGGTGACGGTCTTGATGCCCTCGGGGCAGCCGATGATGTTCATCATGATGATGTTCTTGCAACCGTGCTTCTTCAGGAAGTCGATGGCGGCCACAGCGCTGCCGCCGGTGGCCAGCATGGGGTCAACCACGAAAACCACACGGTTGCCGATATCCTCGGGCAGCTTGCAGTAGTATTCCACGGGCATGTGGGTCTCGGGGTCGCGGTACAGACCGATGTGGCCGATCTTTGCGCTGGGGATCAAGTCCACCATGGAGTCCACCATACCCAGACCTGCGCGCAGGACAGGGACGATGGCCAGTTTCTTACCGGCCAGCATCCGGCACTTGGCAGTGGTGATGGGGGTCTCTACCATAACCTCCTGGGTAGGCAGATTCCGGGTGGCCTCGTAGCACATCAGGCCGGCGATCTCGCTGACCAGCTCACGGAACTCCTTGACGGGGGTCTCCTTGTTGCGCAGGACTGCCAGCTTGTGGTGAATGAGGGGATGATCCAGTACATGTACGTTTGCCATTTTTATCTATCTCCTTATATTTTATTGTAATTTCTGCATTTTTTCGGCCCGTTCCCGCTCGGCCTGACTCAAGCGCAGGTAATTGGGGGTCAGGGCGGCGCCATCGCCGGATTCGCCGGCGGCGGCTTTGGCGTCCGCAAGAATTGCCACGCCCACGGCCCTCTGGTGAAGGCGATGCTCTGGGGGCAGGATCAGATTGGGAATCTCAGCGGACAGGGTCTTGTGGGTCAGTCGGCTGCCGTCGCCAACCAGATAGATGGGGGCGTTCAGCTGTTCCAGCTCGGTCTTTAAGTCCGCGAGGGCGATGGCCCGATCTTCCCGGAGGCGTTCCAGCTTACCTTGGTTTACATAAAACAGAGCATTGTAGACCTGATTTCTTCTGGCATCCATGCAGGGGCAGACGTAGCCCTCATAAACGCCAAGGCTCACCGCCATGGCTTCCAGGGTGGACACACCGTAGCAGGGCAGTTCTGCGCCCCAAGCCAGACCCTTGGCGGCGGCTACGCCGATGCGTACGCCGGTGAAAGAGCCGGGGCCTTCTGCAACGGCCACCGCATCCAGATCCGAAACGGTTTTGGAGCATTGTTTCAATAGATCCTCGGCCATGACCATCAGGGTCTGGCTGTGGGTCAGACCGGTGTTCTGGTAGCTTTCGCCCAACAGATTACCGTCCTGCGTCAGCGCCACCGAGGCGGCTTTCGCGCTGGTTTCAAAGGCTAAGATCAGCAAACTCTTCCCCTCCTTCGATGGTGATGCGCCGGGATTCTTCTCCCGTCTTTTCGATGGTGATGATGATGGGGTCTTCCATGGCGTCATCCACATTTTCGCTCCACTCCACGGCGCAGACGCCGCCCCGCTCCAGATAGT
Source organism: Clostridia bacterium (assembly GCA_021153265.1). Classification (GTDB taxonomy): domain Bacteria; phylum Bacillota; class Clostridia; order Oscillospirales; family Oscillospiraceae; genus Faecousia. The sequence goes on along the minus strand of JAGKTU010000008.1, from coordinate 15,710 downwards.
CATCCCAGCCGATGTCCCACAGGTCATCGGAGGAGCGCAGGCGGTACATATCGAAGTGAAACAGCGGGATACGGCCACCCAAATATTCGTTTACGATGGTGTAAGTGGGGCTGGTGACGATCTCCCGGCAGCCTAAGCCTCGGGCAAGTCCCCGGGTGAAGGCGGTTTTGCCCGCGCCAAGGTCGCCCCGGTAGGCGATGACGGTGCCGGGCTTCAGGCGTTGACCCAAGGCAACGCCGATGGACTCAGTCTCCGCCGGGGAGTTGGTGATGAATTCCATAATGTATCCTCTCTTCGATTGCGCAGATAAAGCCTTCCCCTGGGGGAAGGTGGCACGGCGCAAGCCGTGACGGATGAGGGTCAGCCAGATAACCGGCCCCTCACCGTTGTGTCGATTGTTTCGCAAACAGAGCGAAATCGCTCCATTATGTCCCGGTTTGAAAAACGTAACACAAGCAGCCCCTGTTGGCGCAGGAAGGCCGTGCGTTTGTGATCATATTCTACAGCAGATGCTTCACAATGTTGGGAGCCGTCCAGCTCAAGCACCAGCTTAGCACGGAAACAGTAAAAATCAACAATGTAGCATCCAACCGGATACTGTCGTTTGAACTGCACAGGGTAGACTTTCAGAAAATCGTACCAAAGGCGACGTTCTTCCTTTGTCATATTTTTGCGCAGCGACTGCGAATTGCGGCGTAATATTTCTTGCTCCATATTCTCCCTCATCCGTCAGCCCTTCGGGCTGCCACCTTCTCCCGGGAGAAGGCTTTTATTGGGCATTCTTCAGCTTTTCGGCCTGATCGGCGGTGGCAAGGGCATTGATGATCTCATCCAGATCGCCGTCCATGACGGCATCGATTTTGTAAAGGGTCAGTCCCACCCGGTGGTCGGTGACTCTGCCCTGAGGGAAATTATAGGTGCGGATGCGCTCGTTGCGCATGCCGGTGCCAACCTGAGAGCGGCGCATGCCGGTCACTTCGGAGGAAAGCTTCTCCTGCTCGATCTCATAGAGCTTGCTGGCCAGCATCCGCATACATTTTTCCCGGTTCTGCAGCTGGCTGCGCTCCTCCTGACAGGCGACAACAATGCCGGAAGGCTTGTGGATCAGCCGGACGGCGGAGGAGGTTTTGTTGACGTGCTGGCCGCCGGCGCCGGAGGCGCGGTAGACCTGCATCTCGATGTCAGCCGGGTTGATCTGCACGTCCACCTCTTCCATTTCGGGCAGGACGGCAACGGTTGCGGTGGAGGTGTGGACGCGGCCGCCGGATTCGGTCTCCGGCACACGCTGGACACGGTGGACACCGGATTCGTACTTCATCCGGGAATAGGCGCCCCGGCCATTGATGACGAAGTCCGCTTCCTTGACACCGCCCAGCTCTGTTTCATTGTAGTTCATCAGCTCGATGGCCCAGCCCATCTTGGCGGCGTACATGGAATACATCCGGAACAAACTGTGGGCAAACAGGGCACTTTCCTCGCCGCCGACACCGCCCCGAATTTCTACGATGACATTTTTTTCGTCGTTGGGGTCTTTGGGCAGCAGCAGGATCTGAAGTTCGTCGTAGAGCCGTTCCTTCTCAGCCTTGGCAGACAGGAACTCCTCCTGGCACATCTCCCGCATTTCCGGATCGGTCATCAGTTCCTGGGCATCCAACATATTCTGCTGGGCGCGGTTGTAGGCGTGGAACGCCTCCACGATGGGCTCTAAGTCGTTCTTTTCACGAAGCAGTTTGGCCGCTTTTTTGGGGTCGGCGTAAAAGTCTGCCTGCTCGGACTTGGCGCAAAGCTCTTCAAACCGATTGGCGACGGCTTGTAATTTATTCAGCATAAAATGCTCCTAAAATGGCATGAATTTTGTCGAATTTTCATGTTTTCCACGGGGAAAAGTAGGGTTGTAAACACATCATTTTGCCGCCTTGCGGTACACATTCAGCACGCAGCTGGCGGTATCGGTAAGGGTATGGGTATTCTTCAGCCGCTCAGCGCCCTCTTTGCTGATGCGGAACACATGGGGCGTCATGGAGAAGAGGTTGTGAATCTGTTCACCCTCCACAGTAAACGTAAAGCGGATGGGGATGGTTTTCTCCAGCGCAAAGCCGGCCAGTTCCGGCACGGTATCCTTTTGGCGGTGCTTCAGTTCCGGGTAAATGATGGATTTCAGCCCCAGCAGGTGGTCTTCCGCCGCCAAAACCTGAAAATAGTATCCGTCATCGGCAAGGATTCGGGAGAATTCCTCGGGCAGGGTCAGGGCAAACAGGCTGGTCAGCAGGTTTACACTGCCGTCAGCCAGCGGGATGTGGGATGCGGTGGCGCAGAGCCACTGGGCGTCCTTATATTTAGCGGCGGCGCAGCGCACTGCCTCTTTGGAGATGTCAAGGCCGATCAGTTCCGCATTCAGCGCCTCAGCAAGGCGGCTGCAGTAATAGCCTTCGCCACAGCCTACGTCCAGAATCGGGCCGGTGAGACCGAGGGACTTGGCGGCGTCTATGAGGGCATCGCAAATGGGGGAATAGAATCCGGCTTCCAGAAAGCTCCGCCGCGCCAGCACTTGCTCCCGGGTGTCACCGGGGTTTTTGGAATGCTTCTGCTGAACGGGCAGCAAATTCACATAGCCCTGCCGGGCAATATCAAAGCTATGCCGCGCTTCGCAGACGAAAGCCCGGTCAACTTTTTCAAGTAGTTTGCCGCAAATCGGGCAAAAAAGTTCCATGTGCATCCCTCCATCTCTTATCATACCCCATTTTTTACAGAACGTCAAATGAAATGATTGCGGATCGGCACGATCCGGGAAAGGAAGTGTGATCTATGACCTGTTTATTAGCGTTATTTCTGAGCGGTCTGCTGATCGCCGCGCCCAAGGACACAAATGCACGCACAACACCCATCGCGCTGACGGTAACACTGACGGAAGAGCAGGATGCGCAGCGGATGCTGGATGCATTGGAAAAAACGGATGCCCGGATCACATTTTTTCTTGGTGGCGAAGGAATTGAGCCGGAGCAGGCACACAGAATCACCGAGGGTGGTCACGAGCTGGCGCTGACCATCCACAGCCGTGAGCAGCTTGGCGGTCTTCTGTCCCGGCGAAATATGGCGGCGCAGATCCTGACCGCCCGGTCTGGGTTGCCACCAAGGGTAAAACCCCATTGGCTGCGGCTGGAGGAGGGTTTGACCGGCGGGTCATACCAAGTGGCCAAGGCCAAAAATCTGGCAATTCTGGCCGAGAGCGACGATACCCTTCGGGGCGGGTGCGTAATGGACTTAGGTTCCGCGTCGGTGGACGAGGTTCTGGTGACGGTGAACCGGCTTCAGGGGCAGGGCTACCGGCTGGTGACGGTATCGGAGCTGGCGCGGCTGAACCGAGTGAAGGTGCGGCCGGGGAGGGTGTATGATGGACATTTGCGCCAGAATACAACTAGCCGTCCGCTCACAGCCCTTACAGACTGCGCTCAGACGGCTATGGATTCTCCCACGGCCTAAAAACATGCCACCGGCAAAGGGGTGGATAATGGGATTCGTTTGCATTTTCGCCTTTGGCGAAAATAGAGGTTCGGCTCGGTCAAGCCCTCTCCGGCAGCGCTCGTCCGCGCTGCATTTGATTGTTCGAATCCCCTCTCCAAATATAAAATAACAGGCATCCCTAAAGGAATGCCTGTTATTTTATGGGGTGGATAATGGGATTCGAACCCACGACCTTCAGAGCCACAATCTGACGCGCTAACCAACTGTGCTATATCCACCATATTTACTTTCCTGAAAATGTGGCACGCCAGAAGGGACTCGCTTGCATATTTGCCGTTGGCAAATATAGCAGAGCGGCTCGCAAAAGGCTCGCCGGCAACGCTCATCCGCGTTGCATTTGATCTTCGAGTCCAGTAGAACTGGAAGAAGAGAGATGGCACGCCAGAAGGGACTCGAACCCCTGACCTACTGCTTAGAAGGCAGTTGCTCTATCCAGCTGAGCTACTGGCGCATATTTTGGAGCGGGTGACGGGAATCGGACCCGCGTATCCAGCTTGGAAGGCTGGTGTTCTACCATTGAACTACACCCGCAGATCCTATGCCTGACTGTTTCAGCTATGAAATTTTACCACAGAAAAACACATCTGTCAAGCTTGTTTTTTCAAAATCTCAGGAATCTTTTCATAAATCACATCCGCGATGGCACCGTCGGCGCAGGCGCACACATTTTCGAACCGGTCTGCCACCACGCCGTCGGCAGGCGCATAGGCAAAGTCCGCTTCCCGGAGCATGGCGGCGTCATTTTCTCCGTCACCCACGCACACGAGCACCTTCCGGCCCAGCTCCTTCTGGAGTCTCCGGGCGGCATTGGCTTTGGATACACCCCTTGCCTGCACGTCGAGAATCCGGGCGCAGGGGCGAAAAACGGCGCAGTAATCCCCAAATTTCGCATTCAGCAGAGCTTCCGCCTCGTCGATCTGCCGCAGTTCCTCCTCGGATGCATCGTACAGGCTGGCAACGGTCACATCCCGGATCTCGCCGTAGAGGGAGAATTTCAGAAACGGCCCCAGATCGTCACCGGGCTGGGCGAAGCCCCGGGGGCAGTGGTTGTGGTCGCAGAAGGCGTCCCACATGGGATTCTCCGCAAAGCGGTAGTGGGCATCGATGCCCTGAACTTCCACCACCAGCTGGGGGAACAGCTTTTGCAGTTTTTTCACGGTTTCCCACATATCCAATGCGATTGGCTTGGCGAACAGGAGCTGTTTGGATTTGGGGTCATAGGCGGCGGAGCCGTTATACAGGAGCATGGGGGCGTTGGTGGGTACGATATCCATCAGCGACTGGGCCATGGGGACACTCCGGCCAGTATTCAAAGTGAACGCACCGCCGTTTTCCATGAAGTAACGGATGGCGGTTAAGTTTCGCTCCGGAATGGAAGAATCCGGGGCGGTGAGGGTGCGGTCAAAATCCACGGTCAGCAGAATGTCGGAAAACAGCATGGTATAGCTCCTTGTAAAAATAGGAAATCAGCCCATTTTCTCCAGCTTTTCAATCACCTTCTGGAAGTATTCGGGCATAGGGGCAAAGACCATCACAGGCCGTCCGTCCCTCGGATGGCGGAAGCACAGGGCGCCGGCGTGGAGGCACTGGCTGTCCTGACCCAGCTCCGGCTTTTTGTGGCCGTAGACGGTATCGCCCAAAATGGGGTGGCCAATGTGGGCCATGTGGACACGGATCTGGTGGGTGCGGCCGGTCTCCAGCTTACAGCGGATGTGGGTGTAGCCCCGGTAGCGCTTCACCACTTCCCAGTGGGTCACGGCTTCCTTGGAATTTCTGGCGATGACGCACATCTTTTTCCGGTCGCTGGGGTGACGGCCGATGGGGGCGTCCACGGTGCCGCTGTCCTCCCGGAACGAGCCGCAGACGATGGCCTCATAGGTTCTGGCCATGGTGTGATCCTTCAGCTGGGAAGCCAGCATGGTGTGGGCGAGGTCGTTTTTCGCCACGGCCAGCAATCCGGAGGTGTCCTTATCGATGCGGTGGACGATGCCGGGGCGCAGTTCGCCGTTGATGCCGGAGAGGTCATCGCCCATGGCATACAGCAGGCCGTTGACCAGCGTATCATCCTGATGTCCGGCGGCAGGATGCACCACCAGACCCTTGGGCTTGTTGATGACCACCACGTCCTCGTCTTCGTAGACGATGTCCAGAGCCATTTCCGTGGGCTTGATGTCCACTTCCTTCGGCTCGGGGATGGTGTATTCGACGGTGTCACCCAAATTCAATTTGTCATTTTTCTTGCCGGGGCGGCCATTGCGCGTCACCGCGCCCTCTTCGATAAGCTTTTGGGCGGCGGAACGGGTCAGTCCCTCGGCACAGCGGGCGAGAAAGGCATCCAGCCGTTCGCCGGGAATATCTGCGGTCAAAATCATTTCTTCTCTTCCTTCCAGAATTCCTTGTTGAAGAAGAACAGGCTCACCATCATAGCAAAACAGCCGCAGGTGATGAAACAGTCGGCCACATTGAACACGGGAAAATCCATAAAATCCGTCTGGATCATATCCACCACATATCCCATGCGCACCCGGTCGATCATGTTGCCTAAGCCGCCGCCGTAGATGGCGGCGATGCACCAGCGCTCAAACTTGGAAAAGGGCATGGGCTTTTTGAAATACTCCCACAGGATCAGCACGGTGAATACCCCGAAAATCAGCGCGAAGAGCCACTGCATCCCCTCGAAGGAGGAAAAAGCCGCGCCCCGGTTCTGTTCATAGGTCAGGCTGAGAAAGCCGGGAATGAAAGGCTTGTCCACGTGCAGACCGATGTTGGCCACGGTGAGAAATTTGGTGATCTGATCAGCCGCTACGATCCCGGCGGCAAATAAGGCGAAAAGCAAAAATTGCATGGTAAATTCCTCCTGTTTGTTCTTCTTATGATAGCATACGGGAACATACTTGTCAATTTCGCCTTACGGTCAGGAGGGCAGCGGCCCTCCCGACAAACACTCTCACACGCCACCGGGCAGTCCCAGCGCGGCGGTGACCAGGATCCCCAGATTATCCCGGTAAATCTCGTCGAATTGCTTCAGCGGCAGAGGATTCTCTCCCTGTCCCACCTCGATGGTGAATCCGGGGCGGCGGTAATTCTGAATAAACCAGTCCTTGTACCCGGCAAAGCTGGATTCATAAGGGGTATCTTCCAGAGCGTAGCCGCTGACCCGGGCAAATTCCTCCGCCAACTCCCTTGCTCCGGGTACGAAAATGTCCCGGAATTGCCAGTAGATCACCTTCCCTTGGGTATGGAAGGCCAAAACAACCGCCGGATCGATCCGGGCGGTGAATTCCGCCAGCGCCATGGACTCCCGCTGGTTCAGGGGCGCCCTGCCCACATAGTCCCGGGGTGCAGGCCGGGTAAAGCCCTGCAAAAACTTGATCTCCCTTGCCTGCAGCCACCCAGCCGGGTACTGCAGATTCAAATCCACCCCTTTTAAGTTAGCTTTCCACCCGTCCGGGAAGGGAATTTCCGGGAAATTTGATGCAATTTGTTCCGCTTGCGTATATTCCGGGCTTCCCGGTGCGATGGCGCCGGTGACCAGATCCACCCCGTCCGGGTCTACCATCGGCACGATGTGGATGGTGCCATAGCGGGTGATGGTTTCCGCAGGAACACCGTAGACAGAGCCGCCTGTTTTCTCCGCTTCCGCCAGCTCCTCCGCAAATTTCAACAGCACCAGCGTGGTGATCCACTCGTTGGCATGGTGGGCGGCGGAGAAGATCACCTGCCGTCCCCCGGTGCCGATGGACAGCACCTCCACGGGGCGGCCATAGTCGGTGGTGGTCAGAGTTCCTGTGCGGATGCTGGGATAGGCCCGTGCCAGTTGGGCGATGGTCTCCCGGCAGAGCCGGGCGGTCACAGGCACATCGGTTTTGACAATGGACAAAAAATCACCTCCGACTATTCTATGCGTCGGAGGTGATTTGGTGCGCAGAATACAAAAAAACGCTCGGATCGCTACGAGCGTAACGAGTCCGAGCGGAGCCGGAAAGGCCAGCACACGGTATTCCGCGCACCCAAACCATCCGGTCAAACCCGCCCCGGGTATTCCCAGAGCAGTGCTGCAAGAGCCGAAGTTAAGTGAGATAGGACTTTGCGGTTTCCCGGAACCGGGCCGCATCCTCATCAGAGCAGGTGAGGCGCACCTGCAGCGGACGGCTGTAGTCTAAACTGAACATGCCCATAAAGCTGGTTCCGTTGACGTGGTAGCTGTCATTTCCCACGATGATGGGGAAAGAAAACTGGGTAGCCATATCCACAAAATGCTGCACATCTTCGAAGGAACGGAAGTGAATCGCAAACTGATGCAAATTGTCCCCCTCCTGTGCTGTACAAATTCAAAGTTATCGTGTATAATGAGGAAAATCCCCTTATGAATCCGATGTCAATCATTATACCACTTTTCTCGGGAATTTCAATTGACGGTTTGGAGGATTATAATAAAAACACTTTTACTCTTTTGGTGGTTTTCACTATGAAATTCGCATTTTATACCCTTGGTTGCAAGACCAACCAGTACGAAACCCAGGCCATGGAGCGGCTCCTGTTAGGATTGGGCCACGAAATCGGCCACTTTGACGAGCCCTGCGACGGCTATATCATCAACACCTGCTCCGTCACCGCCGTGGCAGACAAGAAAAACCGGGCAATCATCCGCCGCTGCCGCCGGGACAACCCCGATGCGGTCATCGGCGTCTGCGGCTGCTACAGCCAGCACGACAGCGCTGCTGTAGAGGCTCTGGGCGTGGATGTGGTGGGCGGCTCCGGCCAGCGGAAGCACTTTGTGGACATGATGGTGTCCGCCTGCGACAGCCGCATCCATTGTTCCGATCTGGACAACGCCCTGCGCCGCCGGGAATTCGAGGTGCTGCCTGCCGGCGGTCTGGAGGAGCGGACCCGGGCAATGCTGAAAGTTCAGGATGGCTGCGTCAATTTCTGCACCTATTGCATCATCCCCTACACCCGGGGTCCTGTGCGCTCCGCCCCCATCCCCCTTGTGGTGGAGCAGGCGAAGGAACTGGCAGAGCGGGGCTATCGGGAGATCGTGGTCACCGGTATTGAGATCGCCTCCTGGGGTGTCGACCTCCCCGGCAAGCCACCCATGACCGATATGCTGGTTGCCATCTGCGAAGCCGTCCCCCAGCTTCGTATCCGTCTGGGCAGCCTGGAGCCCCGGGTCATCACCGAGGACTTCTGCCGTATCATGAAGGGCTACCCCAACCTCTGCCCCCAGTTCCACCTGTCCATGCAGTCCGGCTGCGACACCGTGCTGCAGCGCATGAAGCGCAAGTACGACACCGCCCGATACTACCAAAGTGTGGAGCTTTTGAAGACCCATTTCCCCGGCTGCGCTGTCACCACGGACATGATCGTGGCCTTCCCCGGGGAGACGGAGGAGGAATTCCGTCAGAGCCTCGCCTTTATTCGCAAGTGCGGATTCGCCGATATGCACATTTTCCCCTATTCCCGCCGCCCCGGCACCCCTGCGGACAAAATGCCCGGCCAGCATAACAACGCTGTGAAGGAGCAGCGCAGCCGGGAAGCCATCGCGGTGGCGCAGGAGATGAGCCTTGCCTACCGGGATAATCTCATCGGCACCACCCACCCGGTTCTGTTTGAAGAAGCGGAGGGCGAATTCTTCGTCGGCCACGCCCCCAATTACGTCAAATTCTACGTCCGGGGCGAAAATCTGCACAACCAGATCCGCAATATCACCGTCACCGAAGTATTCCGGGACGGTGTGCTGGACTGTGAAATACTTCTATAAATTCATAGAATATTTCTTGATTTATTAGCAATCATTTGCTAAAGTAATAACAACACCGGGTAACCGGAATGATAAACAGGAGGAATTTACTATGGCATCCAAGTACGCAGGCACCCAGACCGAGAAGAACCTGGAGGCAGCCTTCGCCGGCGAATCCATGGCAAGAAATAAGTACACCTACTACGCATCCAAGGCCAAGAAGGACGGCTACGAGCAGATCGCAGCCCTGTTCCTGAAGACCGCCGACAACGAGAAGGAGCACGCCAAGATGTGGTTCAAGGAGCTCCACGGCGGCGTTCCCGCTACCCCCGCCAACCTGCTGGACGCAGCCGAGGGCGAGAACTACGAGTGGACCGATATGTATGCCGGCTTCGCTCAGACCGCCGAGGAGGAGGGCTTCCACGAGCTGGCAGCCAAGTTCCGTCTGGTGGCCGCCATCGAGAAGCATCACGAGGAGCGCTACCGCGCCCTGCTGCACAACGTGGAGACCAAGACCGTCTTCGAGAAGAGCGAAGTCAAGGTCTGGGAGTGCCGCAACTGCGGTCACATCGTGGTCGGCACCGCCGCCCCCGACCTGTGCCCCACCTGTGACCATCCCAAAGCATACTTCGAGGTCAACGCCAAGAACTATTGATCAGCAAAAGCACCGTGGCTCGTTCCACGGTGCTTTTTTTGTTTTTTGGGCGGAAAATGTTGTATTGTGGAAAAAACTATGATATAATCCCATTTGATCATCCACAAAAAGGAGGTGCGCCGGTGAAAGAAGGCTACCGCCACGAATATAAATATCTCATCTCCCGCAGCGCGGCAGAGCTGCTGCGCCGGCGGCTGCCGTGTATCATGGAGCGGGACTCCCACGCAGGACTCACCGGGCAGTATACCATCCGAAGCCTGTACTTTGACGATTTTGCAAACAAAGCGCTGGACGAAAAGCTCTCAGGCATCGCCCACCGCACCAAGTACCGCATCCGCTACTACAACTACACCCCCGACGTTTTGAAGCTGGAGCGAAAGGAAAAGCACGGCAACCTCACCCGCAAGACCGCCCAGACCATCTCTCTGGAGGATGCGAGGACCTTGCAGCAGGCTACGGATGTGCCGGTTTCCGGCGATCTGGCCAAGGAACTGCAGCAGCGCTGCCGTTGGGAGGGTTTCCGTCCCAAAGTTCTGGTGGACTACGACCGAACACCTTTCGTCTGCCGGGATGGCAATACCCGCATCACACTGGATGAAAATCTGCGCACCCGATGCTGCGATGCCGAGCTTTTCGCCTCCCCCAGAGCCATGATCCCGGTTCTTGCACCGGATCAGGTGATCTTGGAGGTCAAGTTCGACGATTACCTCCCCGGCTATCTGGCAGAAGCGCTGGGTGACATCCCCAAAGCACCCCTCGCCATCTCCAAATTTGCCTTGTGTCTGAGTATTTTGTAAGAAAGGAAGCCAAACATGATCAACTTCACCGATATCATCAAAGGAAAATTCCTGGAGGAATTCTCCGCCATTTCCATCAGCGAGGCGCTGGTCTCCATCGGCCTGTGCTTCCTGCTGAGCCTGTTTATCGTCTACATCTACCGTACCACCTACGCCGGCGTGAACTACAGCCACAGCTTCGCCGGTTGCCTGATGATGCTGAGCATGGTCACCACCGTGGTGATTCTGGTCATCTCCTCCAATGTGGTGCTTTCTCTGGGCATGGTGGGCGCCCTGTCCATCGTCCGTTTCCGCACCGCCGTGAAGGAAGCCACCGATACTGCCTTCCTCTTCTGGGCCATCGCCACCGGCATCATCTGCGGCGCCGGCTATGTGACCATTTCCATTCTGGTCACGGTGCTGCTGGGTATCCTCTTCGCTCTGGTTTACCACATGGGCAAGCGCAGCAAGCGGGATTGCTACCTGCTGGTAGTTCGCTACACCGGTGAGGGTTATGTGGAGGATCATCTGGAAGGCCTGCGCGGCTATAAGCTGAAGAACAAGACCATCGGCAAGGCCGGCACGGAAATTGTCGCCGAAGTTCGGCTGAGCCAGAGCGAACTGAAGACTCTGGAGGACCTTCGCGCAGCTACCGGCGTATCCGAGCTGAGTGTCATGGCTTCCGTCAGCGGCAGCGCCCTGTAAATACATATGGTTTCAGCACCGTGGAAACATCCACGGTGCTGTTTTTTTGCGATCCGGTTCGCAATTCTTAAGCTTTTATGAACTCCCTTGACTTATGGCGTATGAACTGTTATATTAACTGTACTAGAACAATTAGTACAGTTAGGAGGAATGACATGGTACATTTAGACTACCGGGACGCCCGACCCATCTACACCCAGATCATCGACGGTTTCCGGGAGCAGATCGCCGCAGGCATCCTGCAGCCGGGAGAAAAGCTGCCCAGCGTACGGGAACTGGCCGCTACCCTCGCCATCAACCCCAACACCATCCAGCGCTCCTACCGCCAGCTGGAGGCCGACGGATGGATCGCCACCGTCCCCGGCAAGGGCTGCTTCGTCTGCGCCGCTGAGGACACCCAGCAACAGGAGAAATTGCGGTTGCTGCAGCAACTGGATGAAACCGTTACCGGGCTGACCGCCCTTGGCATGACTGCGGAGCAGATCATCGCCCACATCCGAAAGGAGGAAAGCTAAATGCTGAAACTAAACAACATCACCAAGACCTTCGGTGACTTCAAAGCCTTGGACAACCTGACCATGACCGTCCCCAAGGGCGCTGTCTACGGTCTGGTCGGCCCCAACGGTGCCGGTAAATCCACCGCCATCCGCCACCTCACCGGCGTTTACCGCCCGGATTCCGGCGATGTGCTGCTGGAGAATGCCCCGGTCTGGGAAAATCCCGCCGCCAAGGCCCGAATCGGTTACATCCCCGACGACATTTTCTACTTCCCCTCCGCATCCCTGGAGGATATGCGCAAATTCTACGCCGGCATCTACCCCAACTTCGACAACGCCCTCTTCGAGCGGCTGTATGAGGTCTTCAACCTGCCCCGGAAGAGCCCCATGCGCCGGTTCTCCAAGGGTATGCAGAAGCAGGCGGCCTTCCACCTGACCCTCTGCACCCGGCCCGACGTGATGATTCTGGACGAGCCGGTGGACGGCCTTGACCCGGTGATGCGGCGGCAGGTCTGGAGTCTGATCCTCTCGGATGTTGCCGAGCGCGGCACCACGGTGCTCATCTCCTCCCACAACCTCCGGGAGCTGGAGGACATCTGCGACCATGTGGGCATCATGGATCACGGCAAAATGCTCTTAGAGCGCAGCCTTGCGGATATGCAGGGCGCCACCCACAAGCTCCAGCTGGTGGGCGATGCCCCCGAGGGGTTGGAAGTGCTCCACGAAAGCGCCTCCGGACGGCTGAAGACCCTGATCGTCCGGGGCAATGTGGACGAGATCACTGCCAAGGTGGCCGCAGCAAATCCTGCCTACTTCGACGTGCTGCCCCTTTCTCTGGAAGAGATCTTTATTTACGAACTGGGAGGTGTGAACTATGAAGTTAAGAACATCGTTCTTTGATAAAACCGTTTTCTTTAAAAATGTGACCCGGTTTGCCCCAGTCTGGGGACTGTATTCTCTGGGTCTTGTGATGGCGCTGATGACCATGGCAAGCTCCGATTTGGAATACTGGCAGGTGGACGCACTGGGAGAATCCATTCAGCTTATGCCTCTGGTGAATATGGGCTATGCCCTGGTGTGCGCCATGCTGCTCTTCGGCGACCTGTTCAACGCCCGGATGTGCAACGCCCTCCACGCCCTGCCCCTGCGCCGGGAGTGCTGGTTCAGCACCAACGTGATCAGCGGTCTGGCCTTCGCCATCGTGCCGAACCTCGTGATGACCCTGATCGCCATTCCCCTGTGCGCCTCCAGCATCGTGACCGACGGCTGGCAGGTTCCGCTTTACTGGCTGCTGGGAAGCTGCCTGCAGTTCATCGCCTTCTTCGGTATCGCCGTGATCAGTATCTTCTGCGCAGGCAGCAAGTTTGCCTCTCTGGTGGTCTATGGCATTGTGAATTTCTTCTCGGTACTGGTCTACGTTCTGGTGGCCGCTGTCTACACCCCCATGCTCTACGGCATCCACACCGGCGAAACACCTTTTCTGAACTTCTGCCCTGTGGTGCAGATGATGGAAAAGGGCTACATCCACACCGAGCAACTCTGGGCCGAGACCTATCCAACCCAGCTGATGGGCGGCATGTTCACCGTCACGGATCACTGGGCCAGCCTGTGGATCTATGCCGCTGTGGGCGTGGTGCTGATCGTGGCCGCTCTGCTTATGTACCGCAAGCGCCATCTGGAGACTGCCGGTGACTTCATCGCCGTGAAGCCCCTGCGCCCCGTGTTCCTGGTCATATACACCCTCTGCGCCGGCGTGGCATTCTTCGCCTTCCAGGAGCTGTTCCTGGGCGGCCCGCTCACCTATTTCTGGCTGTATATCGGCCTTGCAGTGGGCTTCTTCACCGGTCTGATGCTCCTGGAGCGAACCGTCCGGGTGTTCCGGAAGAAGAATTTCGCCCTATGCGGCGTGCTGATGCTGGTTTTCGCCCTGACCACTCTGGTCACCGCTCTGGACATCTTCGGCATCGAAAGCTGGATGCCCGAAAAGAGCGAGGTCAAGTCCGTCACCGTCTACGACCGCCACGTATATTATGCTGCGAACTATGACAGCCTCAGCGGCGTGGTGCTGGAGGACGAGGACATTGAAAAAGCTCTGCGGCTTCACGAACTGGCGCTGGAGGAGCAGAAATACTTTGATAATCTTGCCATCGGCAACGACTATGTGGTTGTGGATTATCTCGACACCGTGGAGACCCGATTTGCCGCCAGCTTCACCATCGTTTACGAGCTTACCGACGGTCGCCAGGTACGCCGGTACTACTACGCCTTTGCGGATTCCGAAACCGGTGAGATTCTGACCGACCTGTTCAGCACCCCCGAACAGGTACTGGGCGTCGTGGAGTCCCAGATCCCCGGCTTTGCCGCCAACATCGAGGAGATCCTGCTGGACAGCGAGTTTGTGACACCTGCCCTGGACGAGCAGCAGCGGCAGGCGCTGCTGGAAGCCATCGCCGCCGACTGCCGTGACGGCAATATGGCTCAGAACTGGGCCTTCCACTCCGTCGATAATGTAGAGTATTATCTGGAATTCCAGTATTGGAACGCCGAAGCCCGTAACAGTGACTGGATGACCATCACCGTGTTCCCGGAATGCCGCCACACCATTGCATTCATCGAGGAATCCGGAATGCTTGACTATGAACCTCCCGTTTACGGCCCCCTGGGATAAAAAATTTCACCCCTGTGCATTACGCACAGGGGTGATTTTTCTTTTCTTAGCCAACAACCAGATCCAGACCGCCGTCGCCGTACAGCCAGCTTCCGCCCAGATCGGACAGCACCAAGCCATCGGACAGCACGATCTCAAAATACAGGTCCAGATTGTCGCCCTCTTCCAGCTCTGTCGGCCAGTTCAGATCGCCGCCGGCAAGGGTCAGCTTATAGGCGCCTGCACCCTCATCGGGTTCCAGCGTCAAATCCAGTGAGCTGAAATCCTGACCGTTGTGCACCAGCAGCAGTCTGGCATCGTCGATGGTGGGCATTTCCCCGTAAGATGTAAGTCTGGGAAGCTGCGCCTCCAGCTCCGCAAGGGAGATGGTCAGCTTGCCGTTGTCCACCAGCCAGCTGTCCAGAATCATCTTGCAGTAGGCGTTGAGACTGCTTTCCAGATACACCGGGACATCGTAAACCGGGTTCTCGGTAGTGGACAGAGCAAACTGCTGCCGCTCACCCTCTGCGTTGATGATGATGCAGTAGTAGCTGTAGCCGTCAGCGGACTCCAGCTTGGCGGTAGCGGTGAAGAAGGCGCTGCCGTCCCAGTCACAGGGGACGCTGCTCACTTCCTGACCGTTCAGTCGGATGCTGAAGATGGCTTCCATGCCGTCCTCATAGGCGCCGGGAGCCGCGGACATGGTCACATTGGCACCCATGCCATCCTCCCAAGCCGTTGCCACCAGATTCCAGTCGGAAAGGCCAGAACCCACATTCAAGCTGTCCAGACGGCTGTTCAGGCCGGACACCTGCGCTTTGAGATTTGCGTTTTCCTGTTTCAGCGCCTCGATTTCCGCGGCATTGTCCGCAGGACGGCTGACAATGGCGAAGACCGCTGCCGCCAGGGCCAAGACTGCCACGATCAGAGCGATCACCGGCAAAATACTCTTTTTTTCAGACATGATAGTTCCCTCCGTTGGAAAGATAAATTGTAGTTTAGCAGCGCAGCCCAAAGCCTTCCCCTGGGGGAAGGTGGCACGGCGCAAGCCGTGACGGATGAGGGTTTTCTGGGCGTAAAGTTTCATTGAGTCTGAAACAGATCGTAAATCGAAGCATTTCTGCCCGCATTCCTCATCAGTCAAAAATCAAAGATTTTTGACAGCTTC
>JAGKTU010000121.1 GCA_021153265.1 Clostridia bacterium | reverse complement strand
GTACAACAACTTCCCTATGAGACCACTCAACTGGAAGTCCCCAAAACACGTCCTTTTTTCTTATCCTAATGTGTAACACATCATTGACAAACCTACAAAAAGTAAAACTTGCGTATTTTCCCCCTCCGTGCTAAAATGGCAGAAACAGGTTCATCTCTGGAGGTATATCCGTGAATAAGAAATTTTTGTACATCGCCATCGCCGCCACAGCGATCCTTCTGGCCGTTTTGGTAGGACTTCTGTTCTGGGAGCCGGTGGCAGACGCCCTGCCCATTCTGGACCGCAGCGGCTGGAAAGATAAAGACGGCATCCGGGTCTATCAGAACGAGGACGGTGACCCCCTCACCGGCTGGCAGACCATCGACGGTGAGCGCTATTACTTTGCCCCCGAAAACGGTGCCATGGCCACAGGCTTTCAGGAAATCGACGGCAGCCGCTACCATTTCACGAACAACGGCACCATCTCCACCGGCTGGCTCAAGCTGGAGAGCAACACCTACTATCTAAATGCCGAGGGCATTCTCCAAACTGACTGGCAAACCATCGACAACAACACCTATTACTTGGGTGAAGATGGCATTCTTCGCACCGGCTGGCAGGAAATTGACGGCAGCCGCTACTATCTGGGCAGCGACGGCATCAAAGCCACCGGCTGGACGGAAGTCGACGGCGTAAACTACTATCTGGACGAAGAAGGCAAGCTCTTTAGCGGCTGGATGGCCGACGGCAGCTGCTATATTCTCGCCGACGGCACTCTTGCCACCGACTGGCAGACCATCGACGGCGCTACCCACTATTTCAACGCCGACGGCACCCCCTACGCAGGCTTTATGGAGTCCGCCGAGGGCCGCCGCTGCTTTGCAGCCAACGGCGCCATGCTCACCGGCTGGCAGGATGTAAACGGCAGCACCTACTATTTTGGCGAAGACGGCTTCGCCGTGGTAGGTAAGCAGGTAATTGACGAAAAAACCTACTACTTCACCCCCACCGGCGCCAACATCATTCTGGTCAATCCCTGGAATAAGCTCCCCGAGGACTACGAAGTGGAACTCATCGAGCTGGAAAGCGGCCATAAGGTTGCCAAGGAGTGCTACGACGCCCTGATGCAGATGCTGGCCGACTGTGAAGCCGCCGGTCATAAACCCTATCTCTATTCCTCCTACCGCACCCACGACCATCAGCAGCGTCTGTTCAACAAAATGCTGGAGCAGGAAGGCAGCTATGCCAAGGCATCCAAAATCGTGGCCGTCCCCGGCACCAGCGAACACCAGCTGGGTCTGGCTGTGGATATCACCGACAACAGCTTCCGCAAGCTGAACAAGGATCAGGAAAAGACCGCCACCCAGCAGTGGCTCATGGCCAATTGCTGGGACTACGGCTTCATCGTCCGCTATCCCACCGGCACCACCAATATCACCGGCATCATCTACGAACCCTGGCACTACCGCTATGTTGGCGTAGAGCTGGCTGCCGAGCTGAAAGAATCCGGCATTACGCTGGAAGAATACTTGGACCAACTAACAAACGACGGCACCACCTGCGGCAACCCTGACGCCCTCCCCAAAGCCTGATAACATACAGCTGATCTTATGCTATAGATGTTGCGCCGGCAACCTCGTTCTTGCCCTCTGACACAAAAAATCGCCGTCCCATCCCCGGGACGGTGTTTTTTGTGTCTTTCCCAGGGCGATCTTTGTATTTTCCTCCAATACACTCTCTGTTTAATACCGCTCCCTTGTCCAAATCGCCGTTCTTTCACAAAATATTCACATTTTGCTTGTAAAACGACAAATTCTGTAGTATAGTTACCCCAACAATTTCATATTCTGTATGAATCGTTCAGAACATTCCGGACTGAATGAGGACAGAACTTTGGAGACGCTCATCATTGAGGGCCGAAGGTGCAAGCGCGGAAATCATCTGCGTAAACTCTCAGGCAAAAGGACAAAGCTGACCGCGTTAGCAGTTTACTTGACGGTGGCGTTTTCGCAACCGTCAATTTTTTATTTTTTAGGAGGCAATATGAACCAGTTTATTGAGACCGTCGCATCGGTCAACGACAAGGTTAACACCGCTGTCTGGGGTCTTCCTGGCCTGATCCTGTTGATCGGCACCGGCATTCTGCTCACCTGCGGAACGAAATTCTTCCACGTCGCCCATTGGGGCCACTGGTGGAAGAACACCATCGCCACCGTCTTCAAAAAGAACAGCAACGCCACCGCAAACACCGACAAAAAGTCCATCTCCCAGTTCCAGGCCCTGTGCGCCGCGCTGGCAGCCACCATCGGCACCGGTAACATCGCCGGTGTTTCCGCAGCCATCGTCACCGGCGGTCCCGGTGCCGTGTTCTGGATGTGGGTCGCAGCCTTCTTCGGCATGATGACCAACTTCTCCGAGAACCTGCTGGGCATCTACTTCCGCCGCAAGAATGCAGCCGGCGAGTGGTCCGGCGGCCCCATGTACTATCTGAAGGACGGTCTGGGCAAGGTCTACGGCAAGAAGTGGCTCTCCCCTGTTGCCGGCGTTCTGGCTGTTCTGTTCTCCTGCTTCGCAATCCTCGCATCCTTCGGCATCGGCAACATGGCTCAGATCAACAAGATCGTGCTGAACATGGACGCCGCATTCTTCACCAATTTCTCCCTTGGCACCATCCCCGGCACCAGCATCTCCATCATCCACCTGATCATCGGCGCATTCCTGCTGGTCATCGCCGCCCTGATCATCATCGGCGGCCTGCGCCGTATCGCCAAGTTCGCCGAGATCGTGGTTCCTTTCATGGCTGTGATCTATGTCATCGGCTTTCTGGTCATTCTGGTGTTCAATATCCAGAATATCGGCCCCATGTTCGCCGCCATCTTCAAGTTTGCCTTTAAGCCTGCAGCCTTCCTGGGCGGCGGTATCGGCGTTCTGATCCAGAAGACCATGACTCAGGGCTTCAAGCGCGGCGTCTTCTCCAACGAGGCTGGCCTCGGTTCCTCCGTCATGGTCCACTCCTCCTCCAATGTTAAGGAGCCTGTGAAGCAGGGTATGTGGGGTCTGTTCGAGGTCTTCTTCGACACCTTCATTGTCTGCACCATGACCGCCATTGTGGTTCTGTCCACCGGCTACATCAACCTTGCTACCGGCGAACCCATGGCCGGTATCAACGGCGACACGCTGGTGTCTCAGGCCTTCGGCCAGCAGTTCGGCGTGATCGGCACCTGGTTTGTGGCCATCGCCATGCTGTTCTTCGCCTTCACCACCGTTCTGGGCTGGTCCCAGTATGGCAGCAAGTCCGTCGAGTACCTCTTCGGTGCCAAGGGCGTCAAGGTCTACAAGTTCATCTTCGTGGCCATGATCCTCTCCGGCGCTGTCATGGAGGGTGGCCTGGCATGGGACCTGTCCGACACCTTCAACGGTCTGATGATGATCCCCAACCTGATCGCCGTGGTGGCCCTTCTGCCGCTGGTGCTGAAGGTCACCCGCAACTACGTTGACCGCAAGATCCGCGGTCTGGACGTTGCTCCCATCCTCTCCTACGATGCCGACATTCAGGCAGAGATGGAAAAGGATCTGGACAACGACTGATTCCAAAACCCAAAGGGGCAGATCCGCTTCCGGATCTGCCCCTTTTCCTTACATCCGACCCTCCCCTGCCGCACAAAAATGCCCCCTCCAAAAGGAGGGGGCATTCTGAATCACTGGGATATGTAACTTAGGCCTTGCCGTTGCAGCCCAGGACGTTGACCAGCTTGTGGCGGACCAGCTCCTTGATGTTAGCGCGGGCGGGCTTCAGGTACTCACGGGGATCGAACTTGTCGGGATGCTCGGCAAAGAACTTACGGATAGTGCCGGTCATGGCCAGACGCAGGTCGGAGTCGATGTTGATCTTGCAGACAGCCAGCTCAGCAGCGCGGCGCAGCTGCTCCTCGGGGACACCGATAGCGCCGGGCATAGCACCGCCGTAGGTGTTGACCATCTCGACGTACTCCTGGGGAACGGAGGAAGAGCCGTGCAGAACGATGGGGAAACCGGGCAGCTTCTCGATGATAGCCTCCAGGATATCGAAGCGCAGCTGGGGGTTGGTGCCGGGCTTGAACTTGTAAGCGCCGTGAGAGGTGCCGATGGCGATGGCCAGGGAGTCACAGCCGGTACGGGCAACGAACTCCTCGACTTCCTCGGGACGGGTGTAGTGAGCGTTCTCAGCGTCGACGGAAACCT
>JAGKTU010000059.1 GCA_021153265.1 Clostridia bacterium | reverse complement strand
AGACGAATGGGTATTCCCTCTGGAGGGAGACAGCGCCGATCTGGATGACATTGTACGGACAGTTTTCGTCCTGAATCTGGATTCCAAGCTGCTGTGCAAGGAGGATTGTCAGGGACTCTGCCACCGCTGCGGCAAGAATCTCAACGACGGTCCCTGCAATTGCCAGAAGGAGCTCGATCCCCGATTTGCTGCTTTGAAGCAGCTTCTTGAGAAGTAAATCCAATTATGCTGTTAAAAGCAGTTTGACCAAGGAGGTGTCACCATGGCTGTCCCTAAGTGTAAAGTGTCCAAGGCCCGCCGCGATAAGCGCCGTGGCTCCAACTGGAAGCTGTCCGCTCCCAGCGTTGCGGTTTGCCCCAAGTGCGGCGAGCCCGTCATGCCCCACAGAGCTTGCAAGGCTTGCGGCACCTACAACGGCCGTCAGGTCCTGGCTGTTGAGGCTGAGTAAGGCAAAAGCGGAATTCAGAGGAAGGCTTCGGTCTTCCTCTTTTTCCTTTTCATGACAAAAATTGCTTGTTTTTGTCAACCGGCACAAATCAAACATTAAAAATATGTGAAATCACACAGTTTTGATTGCTTTTTTTAGCAAGCTGTGTCATAATAGATTGACGAATATTTCCTACGAAAGGAAGTGATCCCATGGCAAAGCCTTTGGTGGCCATCGTCGGCCGCCCCAATGTAGGTAAATCCATGTTGTTCAATAAGCTCACCGGCCACCGCACCTCCATCGTCGAGGACACGCCCGGTGTCACCCGCGACCGGATCTACGGCGACTGTGAGTGGTGTAACCGCCACTTCTCTCTGGTAGATACCGGCGGCATCGAGCCCGGCACCGAAAATGATATGCTCAAATTCATGCGCCGGCAGGCGGAGATCGGCATCGAACTGGCCGACGCCATCATCATGGTGGTGGATGTCCGCTCCGGTGTCACCGCTGCCGACCAGGATGTGGCAACCATGCTGCGCAAGTCCCGTAAGCCTGTGGCTCTGGCTGTGAATAAGTGCGACTCCATCGGCACGGTCAATCCCGATGTGTTCGAATTCTATTCTCTGGGCATCGGTGATTTGTTTGAGACCTCCGCCGTTCACGGTCATGGCACCGGCGACCTGCTGGACTGGGTTTTGGAGAACATCCCCGAGGAAGACAACAGCGAAGATGAGGACGAGATCATCAACGTTGCCATCGTAGGCAAGCCCAATGTGGGTAAGTCCTCCCTGCTGAACCGGATCCTGGGTGAGGAGCGTGTCATCGTTTCCAATGTAGCAGGCACCACCCGCGACGCCATCGACTCCTACTTCGAAAATGAAACCGGCAAGTATTGCTTCATCGATACCGCCGGTATGCGGCGCAAGAGCAAAGTGGATGACATCATCGAAAAGTACTCCAACATGCGCTCCATCAGCGCCATTGAGCGTGCAGATGTCTGTCTGATCCTCATCGACGCCAATGAAGGCGTTACCGAGCAGGACACCAAGATCGCAGGTCTGGTCCACGAGGCCGGTAAGGCCGCCATCATCGTGGTGAACAAGTGGGATGCTGTCGAGGATAAAGAAACCAACACCATGCGCGATAAGGAAGCCGCCATCCGGGATGGCTTAAGCTACATGACCTACGCGCCTGTTGTTTTCCTCTCCGCCCTGACCGGTCAGCGAGTAGACAAACTCTATCAGGTGATCCAGGATGTCCATGCCCAGAACACCAGCCGCATCACCACCGGTGCGCTGAACAGTGTTCTGGCTGACGCCACCGCCCGGGTGCAGCCGCCCACGGACAAGGGCCGCCGCCTAAAGATCTACTACATGACCCAGGCAAGCACCAAGCCCCCTCACTTCGTCATCTTCTGCAACGATGCCCGGCTGTTCCACTTCTCCTATCAGCGCTATCTGGAAAATCAGATCCGGGAGGTCTTCGGTCTGCAGGGTACACCCATTCGGATCACCATCCGCCAAAAGGGTGATAAGGAGGACAACTGATGCTCTTCCCCGCAATTATCACAGCGCTTGCTTGCTATCTGCTGGGTAATCTGAACGGAGCCGTGCTGGTGTCTTTCATGATGCACGACGACGTCCGCACCCATGGCAGCGGCAACGCAGGTCTTACCAATTTTATCCGCAATTACGGTGCAAGCCGCTCTACTATGGTCATCGCCATTGATGTGATCAAGGCGGTTTTGGCTTGTTTCATGGCCGGCCTGATCTTTGAAGCCCATGATATGGTGCTGGAAGGCCGCACTTTGGGCGGCATCTTTGTGATGCTGGGCCACGACTTCCCTGCCCTGCTGGGCTTTAAGGGCGGCAAAGGCATCCTCAGCGGCTGGTTCATCGCATGGGTCATCGACTGGCGCATCGGCCTTCTGATTGCCATTGTGTTCTTCACAGCATATCTTCTGACCCAGTACGTATCCCTCGGCTCAATTCTCGCGGCCGCCACCTTTGGTGTAGGCTTCGTGATCTTCCATCATGACAATGTATTCGTGATGTTGGGCGGCATTTTTATGGGACTGCTCACCGTATTTATGCACCGGGGCAATCTGATGCGCCTCTTCCGGGGCGAGGAAACCAAAACCAATCTCTTGGGGAAAGGAACAAGATCATGAAAATCGCTGTTGTTGGCAGCGGCGCCTGGGGTACTGCTCTGGCAATCCGTCTGCACAAAAACGGTCACGATGTGACCATCTGGACCTTTGAAAAAGAGCTGATCGAGGAGATGAATACCACGCGACGCAACCCCCGGCTTCCCGGTGCGGTTTTGCCGGAGGGAATGAAGATCTCTCCCGACTATTCCTGCGTCACCGGCTGCCCTCTGGTGGTCATGGCAAGCCCCTCCTTCCCTATCCGCAGCGTTTGCCGGGGTATCGCCCCCTATCTGGATGAGAACGCCGTGGTGGTCTCCGTCACCAAGGGCATCGAAAACGGCACTCTGCTGCGTATGAGTCAGGTGGTGGAAGAGGAAACCAAGCGGAATGTGGTGGTGCTCACCGGCCCCAGCCACGCCGAAGAGGTCGCACTGGATGTTCCCACCGGCTGCCTCGCCGCCTGTGAGAATAAGGATCTGGCAGAATTTGTTCAGGACGCATTCATGTCTGACACCTTCCGTATCTACACCAGCCCCGACCCTGTGGGCGCTGAGCTGGGCGCTGCGCTGAAGAATGTCATCGCCCTGTGCGCCGGTGTCACCGATGGTTTGGGTTGCGGCGACAACACCAAGGCCATGCTGATGACCAGAGGTCTGACCGAAATGGCTCGTCTGGGTGTTTCTCTGGGCGCGCAGAAGGATACCTTTGCCGGTCTGTCCGGCGTGGGTGACCTGATCGTCACCTGCACCTCCATGCACTCCCGGAACCGCCGCGCCGGTATCCTCATCGGCCAGGGCAAATCCGTGGATGAAGCCATGAAGGAAGTGGGCGCTGTTGTGGAGGGCTACTACGCCGCAAAATCCGCCTGGGATCTGTGCCAAAAGCAGGGCATTGATATGCCCATCGTCCGTGCTGCCTACGAAGTTCTCTACGAGGGTGCTTCTGCTCGGGACGCCGTACATAATCTGCTGGTACGCCAGCGCAAGTCCGAATCTGAGGACGCCGGTTGGCTGTAATAACATAATAAAAATGGCATCCACTTTTGGTGGATGCCATTTTTTAATAGATCAGTCAAAGAATACCGTCCGAAAAATCTGTCTTTCTATAGAGGGAATCGGATGATTCTGTAAAAATCCATCACCTTACGGAGTTGTAGACTGCTTTGCGAGTGTCTTACGATACAACTTGTAGATTCCGAATTTCCAACACAGGAACATACCGGCTACTGCCCCAACCACAGCCTGCAAAATCTGATACGGAAGCTTCATCATGGCATATTCCGGCGTACTGTACAGGAATGCTCTGCCAAGAGAATACCCCACGACCATGATAACTGCTCCGATGGCTACACCGATACCAGAAGACAGCACAGGGTGCTTTTTCATGACATGGTTGGAAAACAGGGAGATCACAACAGCCTGCAGTCCATGAGTCACCAGGGACACAAACATCGGTGTTGGGTAAAAAAACAGATCACCAAGGAATGCGCCCACACCGCCGACCATAAAAGCCGCCAGCGGATCGAGTATGATGGAGGCCGTACAAATGACGATATCATTCATGTACAGATGGCCTCCCGGTACGGGAACGCCAAAAGAACTCATAGCCACATTCAGCGCCATCAGCATGGCAGTGGTGCAGAGCCATACGGTTGTTCTTTGAGATTTACTTTTTTCTTTCACTAGAATACCTCCTTACAATTATTGGGAAGAATTGCACTCATTATAGCACCATCTGACCATAATTATAGTGTCAAAACAAGGTTAGATTTTAATGCCAGTTTTTAGTGTGATAGGATTACTGCATCGTAGCTTGTTCCGGGTAGGATACAGATATCGGTAAATAGAACGCCGCTGCGTTTTTCTGCTTTCTGCAACTATTTTCCTGCTGGACATTACCCAAATGATCGTCCTTCTCTAGCGCATAGAAAATCGGGCAGCAACCGCTGCCCGACTACTTTTGTACGCAAACAAAAAAGACAGATCCGAAGATCTGTCTTTATGCCGCTTTGGGATTAGACCGCACGCTCGACCTTATTGGAACGGAGGCATCTGGTACAAGCGTACACATGGCAGGGAGTACCGTTAACGACAGCCTTGACGCGCTTGACGTTGGGCTTCCATGCACGGTTGGAACGTCTGTGGGAGTGGGAAACCTTGATACCAAAGGTCACGCCCTTGCCGCAAAAATCACACTTCGCCATTTCATTGCACCTCCTTCTGGAAATCAATCATACTGCGCCCTTCACAGGCGCTTGAATATGATACCAGACTTTTTCAAAAAAAGCAAGCACTTTTTTGTAATTTTTTTAGTTTTTTTATTTTAAGGTTGATATTCCCCTCGACCCCGGGTATAATATTCCAAAAGACTGTAATAATGAGGTGTACTACCGTGATTGATACATATTCTGTCCTCCTTTCCACGCTTGTCAAGGACTTTAATCTGCAGATCGTCCACGCCTCTTCTGACTATGAGTCCATCAAGTTGACTGTAGAGGACGTAGGCCGCCCGGGTCTGCAGCTGGCTGGATTCTATGATCACTTTGAGCCCACCCGACTGCAGGTCATGGGCAATGCCGAGATCAGCTATGTGCACAAGTTCATGCCCGACGAGCGGGAGCGGATCTTCGACCGTCTGTTCTCCTACCACTTCCCTGCTCTGTTGATCAGTCGGAACGTACTGCCCAGTGAGGGCTGTATCGCCATGGCCAAGAAGCATGATGTAACTCTGCTGGTTTCCGAACTTCCCACCGGCGTTCTGATTTCCACCATCACCACATATCTGAAATCCGCCATGGCGCCCCGTTTGACCCGGCACGGCGTCTTGGTGGAGATCTACGGTGAAGGTGTTCTGCTCATCGGCGACAGCGGCATCGGTAAGAGTGAAGCCGCCATCGAATTGGTCAAGCGCGGTCACCGCCTCATTGCAGATGACGCTGTGGAGATCAAGCGCATGGCTCCCAAGACGCTGATTGGCACCGCACCGGAACTGATCCGCAATTATATCGAACTGCGCGGCATCGGTATCATCAACATCGCAAAGCTCTTCGGCATCGGCGCCATCAAACAGGACAACGAGATCAATCTGGTGGTGAACATCGTTCCGTGGAATACACACGATGTCTATGACCGGTTGGGTTTGGAGCAGCAGTATACACAGATTCTTGGTGTGGATGTTCCCCTGAACACCATTCCCATCACCCCCGGCCGAAATCTGGCTATGATTCTGGAGGTCGCTGCCATGAACAACCGCCAGCGGCGCATGGGCTACAATGCGGCTCTGGAATTCACCGAGCAGATCAATCGCCACTTCGATGAACAGATGGGTAACGGCTGATGAAAGAATTTACCATAGGCTCCAATGATGCAGGCCAGCGGCTTGACCGGTTCCTGGCAAAGGCTGTACCTCTGCTTCCTGCATCTCTTGCACAGAAATACATCCGCATCAAGCGAATCAAGTGTAACGGCAAGCGCATTGAACGAGACACCCGGCTGAATGCAGGTGATGTACTGCAGCTTTATATCAACGATGAATTTTTTGACAAACCACGGGAGGATAATGCCTACCTGACGGTAGCTGTTCCGAAGCTCACCATCGTCTACGAAGACGAGCATATTCTTTTGGTTGACAAGCGTCCCGGACTGGCCGTCCACCCCCATGACGGCGCGGAATACGGCCGCACCCTGATCGACCACATCCAGTCATACCTGTACCAAAAGAAGGAATGGCGACCCAGAGAGGAAAACGCCTTCACCCCGGCGCTATGCAACCGCATCGACCGGAACACCGGCGGTATCGTCATCGCCGCCAAGACCGCAGAAGCCCTCCGTGTGCTGAACCAGAAGATCAAAGACCGGGAGATGGACAAGCGGTATTTGGCCATTGTAGAAGGCGCTCCGAAGCCCAGGGACGGAAGTCTGAAAGGCTACCTCTTCAAGGATGCCAAAAAGAACAGAGTCTTCGTCACCGACACCCCTCAGCCCGGTGCCAAAACCTGCCAGACCAACTACAAGACTTTAGCCTGCCGAAACGGCCTGACTCTGGTGGAATGTGAACTGATCACAGGCAGAACCCATCAGATCCGCGCACAATTTGCCCACGCAGGACACCCTCTGCTGGGTGACGGTAAATACGGCAAGCTGGATAAGCGCTTTGACCGGAACTATCAGGCACTCTACTCCTACAAACTGACCTTTGACTTCACCACCGATGCCGGATCCCTGAGTTATCTCAACGGCCGCAGTTTCCGTGTAGACAAGGTGGACTTCGTAGAAGAGTATTTCCCCGGAACCAAGATTTAAAAGACCGCTTCCCAAAGGGGAAGCGGTCTTATTTTAGCTGTTATCTCCAGATTTCGGTTCATTTTCCGCAGGAATCTCTTCCGCCGAAGCAGTCTCCTCCTTAGCGCATACGTCATCCCGAAGGAATCGGTAAGCCGCTGCTGCCAGCGGCACGCCCAGCAGCATACCGGCGATGCCCATAATGCCGCCGCCAATGGTCACTGCTGCCAGCACCCAGATGCCGGGCAGGCCCATGGAAGATCCCACCACTCTGGGATAGATCAAATTACCCTCCAGCTGCTGCAGGACGATCAGGAAGATCAGGAACACGAGGGCCTTAAAAGGATCGACCGTCAGGATCATAAACGCGCCCACAGCCGCACCGATGTAAGCACCGGCAATGGGGATCAGAGCCGTAAAAGCCACCAGTGTGCCAACCATCATGGCATAAGGCAGCTTTAGGATCGCCATACCCACACCGCAAAGCACACCGAGAATCACGGCCTCCACACACTGTCCGACAATGTAACGGTGGAAGCAGTCGTTGATCACACCGAAAACATAATCCATCTTGCCGATGGTTTTCTCAGACAGATATCTGCGGCATACACGATGGAACTGATCCGCCAGTTTCTCCTTGCTTGCAAGCACATAGATGGAGAAGATCATGCTGATCAGCGCCGTCACGATCCAGTCAAAGACCGAACTTACGGCAGTGATGAGGATTTCCACCACACTGCCGATGCCACTGCCAACAATCTTGACGATCTGGCTGATCTGGGACTGCCAGTCGATGCTTTCCAGATAGGCGAGAATATCCTCAGGCAGAATGTTCCATGCTTTTACCTGTTCCAGAACGCCTTCGATGAACCCGGGTATTCCGGCAACAATGACACCCACAGCGGATACCAGCTGGGGCACAACCAGCCAAATCACCAGTGTCACCACAGCAATCAAGCTCAAAAATGCCAACAGCATACACATCGGGCGGCGGCTTTTGATCAGGTAGACGTTTTTGCTGTTTGAGAAATACAGCTTTTCATAACTCGCCATGATGATGTTCACCAAATACGCGATGATACAGCCAACGATCAGCGGAGAAGCTGCTCCCACCACAGCCAGCGCGATGCGCAGCGCATCGCTCCAATGGTTGATCGCCAGATACACCAGAAAAATACCGGTGCCGATCTTCAGCAAGTCCTTAAATGTAAGCTTCATGGGGAAGCCCCCCTTTTTTCGCAAGATGTTGCAATTATATTACAGCCCTCTCCTGTTTACAACCCTTAAGGCTGATTTTTCACAAAATTTACAGCTTATTCATTTCTCAGCAAAGCCAAATGCCCTCCTTGCAATCCGGCCTTCTTTGGGTTATAATGGCAAAAAATCGCCAAGGAGATATCCCCATGATCCTCTATCTGACCAGCAGTCCCTGTATCGACGGTGCTGACCGCGCCATTTTAAACCCCGCCAACGGCTTTGTACAGCGGTTGAAGGCCGACCTGCCGCAAAATCCCCGGTGTTTGTTTATTGCCTCCAGTCCCGAGGATCGTCCCCGTACCTGTGAATTTGGCTCTCATATGTTCCTCGCCTTTGCCGAAGCCGGGATGCCCTTCTCCGACTATCGGATTCTGGATGGGCAAAATAGCGCAAATGCTGCTGAATTGATCGAGCAAAGCGACCTGATCATACTCGCAGGTGGCCATGTTCCCACGCAAAACCGCTTTTTTCAGGATATTCGGCTGCAGGAACTGTTGGAGGAATATCCCGGTGTCATTCTCGGCATCAGTGCGGGTTCCATGAACTGCGCTGCCTTGGTCTACGCCCAGCCGGAAGTTCCGGGTGAGTCGCTGGACCCGGATTACCACCGTTTTTTGCCCGGTCTGGGGTTGACAAAGCTGCGGATCCTGCCCCATTATCAAAAAGAAAGGCACATGATTCTGGATGGACAGCGGCTGTATGAGGACATCACCTATTATGACAGCTATGCGCACACTTTCTATGCACTGCCCGACGGCAGCTACTTCTATATCCACGACGAGCATACACTTTTGTGCGGCAGGGCATACCGTCTGCGAAACGGTATTTTGGAATTGCTGACAGAAGATAATGAAATGCTTCCGTTTCCGGAAATGCTATAAAAAACTCCCGAATGCCTTGGCATTCGGGAGTTTTGATGTGTTTAGCGGTACAGGGGGAACTTTTCGCAGATCTCTGCCACAGTGGCATGGACCTCAGCCTGAGTACCCTCGAAATCCTTGGCGGTCAGCGCGATGCAGTGGCCGATCTTCTTCATCTCCTCTTCGCCCAAGCCGCGGGTAGTGACAGCAGCCGTACCGATGCGGACACCGCTGGTGACTGCAGGCTTCTGGGGGTCATTGGGGATGGCATTCTTGTTCAGGGTAATGTGGTTGGCGTCGCAGCGGGTCTGCAGCTCCTTACCGGTGATGTTCATGGGGCGCAGATCAGCCAGCATCAGGTGGTTATCGGTGCCGCCGGTGACCAGATCGAAGCCCTCCTCCAGCAGAGTGGAAGCCAGCACCTTGGCGTTCTTAACCACATTATAGGCATAGGTCTTGAATTCGGGCTGCATAGCCTCCTTCAGACACACAGCCTTGGCAGCGATCACATGCTCCAGCGGACCACCCTGGGTGCCGGGGAACACGGCGGAGTTCAGCTTCTTGGCATACTCAGCCTTGGCCAGGATCAGGCCGCCGCGAGGACCGCGGAGGGTTTTGTGGGTCGTGGTGGTGACGATGTCAGCATAGGGAACAGGGCTCTGGTGCGCACCGCCGGCGACCAGGCCGGCAATGTGGGCCATATCTACCATCAGAACAGCACCCACCTCATGGGCGATATCGGCAAAGATGCTGAAGTCGATGGCTCGGGGATATGCGGAAGCACCGGCGATGATCAGCTTGGGCTCGCAGGCCTTGGCCATGTCGCGAATCTGGTCATAATCGATACGGCCGGTCTCATGATTAACGTCATAGGACACTACATTGTAGTACTTGCCGGACATATTGGCAGGGCTGCCGTGGGACAGGTGACCGCCGTTGGCAAGGCTCATGCCCATCATAGTGTCGCCGGGCTGCAGCAGAGCCAGCTGCACAGCCATATTGGCCTGTGCGCCGGAATGAGGCTGGACGTTGGCAAATTCCGCACCGAACAGGGTCTTAGCGCGCTCGATACACAAGGTTTCCAGCTCGTCGACAAAATCACAGCCACCGTAATAACGCTTACCGGGCAGACCCTCGGCATACTTATTGGTAAGAACAGATCCCATAGCAGCGATCACTGCGGGGGATGCGAAATTTTCAGATGCGATCAGCTCCAGACCGTGCTCCTGACGACCCAGCTCACGGTTCATCATAGATGCAACTTCGGGGTCATAGTTGGACACGAATCCGATAGAGTCCAAAGGTTTTCCGTACATAATTGACAGCTCCTCTTTTTTGTATCTTTTGATACGAAATAGTACTGCAATAGTATACTTTTTTTCTTAGAAACTGTCAATATGGGCATTTTTTCTTCTCTCTTTTCGACCATTTCCACGTATATTTATCTAGTGGTTCTGTGCAGTCTGCCGACATTTGTCCGCCACGCAAAGAAACCGCCGGAAAGATCTCCGGCGGTTTCCTTATTTGGTATCGGGACATTTCTCCAAAAAGGCCAGAGCCATGGAGTAAAACAGTGCCGGGCCAATGTTATACATATGGCAGTCCAGCAGACTCATCAGCAGCAGCGACAACACGGAAAGACCAATACATACCACATGGGATTGATCTTTTCTCCCCCACCACAGACGGATCGTCTGGAATCTGTGCCAGCCATAGGCTGCCAGGCCAACCGTGCCGCAGCAGGCCGCAAGCTGTACCAGAGTATTGTGCCACCGGGGCGGGAAAAACGCGGTAAACGCTGCCACCTCGGACCATTCCTCCGGTCTATAATCAATCGGATAGAAGGTGCCGCCGAAAATCGGGTATTTCAGCCACTGTTTGATTCCGGCCACATAGAGAGTGTCTCTCCGGGAAGAGTCAAAGCCCTTGTCGATCATAATGGTGAACAGCCGCAGCAGCTTGTCCCAGAAGACCACAATAACCGCGATCACAGCAAGAACCGTCAGCGCATGGGCAATCAGATTGCCCCGGTTGCCATCTAGGCGCGAACGGCGCACCGACATCAAAAATGCACATCCGTAGGCAAATCCTGCCCCCAGAATAGCCGTCCGGGAAGATGTCAGCACAACGCCCACCAGCAGCATACTGGCGCAGAAATTGTAGATCCAGCCATGCTTTTCCCGGCAGGACAGATAAAACGCAAACGGAACCGTCATGGCGATCATGGCTCCGATATTGTTGGCATTTCCCCAGCCGGAGCTGATCTTGCCGATCTCGATAACACCATCAGGACGCACCAAATTTCCGGTCAGATAGATATGGAGGATCTCACACAGGATCACCAGTCCATATCCAAAACCCATCCACACAAAGTAATCCGTGCGAACACGCTCCCAGCGCACCGCGCCGGCAAAAAACCAATAAACAAAAGCCAGTGCCACAAACTGGATACCGCCAAAAAGCAGGTTTTGCAGTCCCTTGTCAAAATAGTGGCCGCTTCCGGTACCTGCCAGCAAATATGCAGCACCCACCGCCAGCAAACCCGGAAGCAGCTTTCGCTGGGATTTCAGGAATCGAATCCCTCCCAGTTCCCGATCCGTACACAGACGCGCAAGGATACTGATGGCAAACAGCGCAGCGATGGTAAGAATGAACACGCCGCCGTTTTCGGGGTAAAAAATCGATCCTTCGGACATGCCGGGATTGTTCTTCGCAGAAGGGATGATATAGCAGGCAAACACCATCGGCATCACCGGCAGATAGTCTTCACCAAGCAGACTCAGATACAAGCCGATAAACATGTAAACCGTGTAGACCGCAATTTCCACCGAGCATACATATCCAATAACCGCCAGCAGCATGATGGTCATGACATACAGCGGTGTGGTCATCCAGGCATTGATCCTTGCAACCAGCGGATGCTGCCTCAGCGCGCGCAGGCCACCCTCATTTCTTTCAGACATATCTATTTCACCCAAATCGCCCCGATGAGGCGCTCTTTCTGAAAATTCTCCGGCAAGCTCCCCACCGGCATATATATTGTACTCCATTCCTGCACAGGTGTCAACCTGAGCAAATCTACAGGCAATTCTTACTGATTTTTCTTTTTTTCACTTGACAAAACCGTTTTTTTGCTATATCATTCAACTATCGATACATGACTGACGGATTGCGCGGGTCACCGCGGGGGAATGTATGTGTTTGTGTTATTTATGCCGACCGTCTGGGCAATTCAGCAGTGTGCTGGATTGTCCTTTTTTGTTTTTTTAAGGAGAGATTATGAGTTTTGTTTACCGTGGCCTCTCGGCCAAGTTAGACCGCCACATTGTCACCGACGAAGAGGTAGATCGCAACCTGCAGCGCCTGCTGCAGCAGACCCCCCGAATTGCTGTGATCAAGGACCGCGCCACCCAGCTGGGCGATGAAGTGGTTCTGGATTACGCCGGTTTCTGTGACGGCGAGCAGTTCGCCGGCGGCACTGCCAATTCCCAGACCCTGGTTCTGGGCAGTGGCATGTTCATCCCCGGCTTCGAGGAGCAGCTTGTTGACAAAGTCCCCGAGGAAAAGGTCATTGTGAAGGTCACCTTCCCCGAGTCCTATCACGCCGAGAATCTGGCCGGCAAAGAGGCCGAATTCCACTGCACCATCCACGAGATCCGCGTGAAGACCAGCTACGATCTGGACGATATCTTCGCCAAGGAAGTGGGCGGCTGCGAGAATTTAGAGCAGATGCGCCAGGTTCTGACCCAGAGCCTGCAGGCATATTCCGATGAGCGCGGCGAAATGGATCTGCAGGATCGACTTCTCCGCCAGGCTGCTGAAACGCTGGAGTTCACCCCCAGCGATTCCCAAATTGATGCCGAACTGGACGAACAGATGCAGAACCTCCGGGCACAGCTTGCCCAGCAGGGTCTGAGCATGGAGATGTATTGCCAGTTTATGAACACCACTGAGGAAGACCTGCGCCGGGATGCCAGACCCAACGCGATCGCTTCCATCCGCGGTCAGGCCGCCATCGAGACCATCGTGGAGCTGGAGAATCTGGAAGCAACCGAAACCGATATCGGTGAAGCCTTGGCCCTCATCGCCCGTCAGAACCACATGACTCTGGAAGAGCTGAAGCCCCACTACGACGCCGAATTCAAGGCAGCTGTTGTCCGCAGTGTGCTGACCAGCAAGGTCATGCAGCTCATCCGGGAAAACGCCCACGTCACTGAGGGCTGATTCATTTCTTCAACAACCTGCTATTGCAGGCGTTGATATACTTTCGTACACCAAACTATTTTTAGGAGGAAAACATACTATGGCAATCAATTTCGTTGATGGCAAGTACGTAGATGAGACCACCGGTCGTGTGACCCTGGATCCCACCATCTACAAGGACTGGCAGATCGCTGAGGAGGCAGAGAAGACCCTGCCCTCCGTGGACTACTTCCGCGAGAAGCTGGGCCTGCTGCCCGAGGAGATCATCCCCTACGGCAAGACTCCCAAGATCGACTTCATCAAGGTCATGAACCGTCTGAAGGACAAGCCCGACGGCAAGTTCATCGAGGTTACCGCTGTTACCCCCACCCCCTTCGGCGAAGGTAAGTCCACCGTTTCCCTGGGCCTGATCGAGGGTCTGGGCTACATCGGCAAGAACGCCGGCGGCGCTCTGCGTCAGCCCTCCGGCGGCCCCACCATGAACGTTAAGGGTACCGCAGCCGGCGGCGGCAACGCCCTGCTGATGCCCATGACCGAGTTC
>JAGKTU010000007.1 GCA_021153265.1 Clostridia bacterium | reverse complement strand
CAGTCCAGGACTATTATACAAAACATCTCTGTAAATCTAAATGCAAGTATTTTGGTCAAGAGTATAAGAAAAACTTGCGTTTAGTTTTTCAATCAACGGACAGGGAATGAGAAATTCTCACCGGTTTATTGGACACAATGGCGTGTATCCTATAAGCAGATACCAGAAAGAGGAGGATATGGCTATGATCATGGAATTTGTGAGGAATTTCTTTTGGGGATACCCCTTAGCGGAGGCAGACAGGGCGCTGGATGCGGAATATGAGCCTGTCCGGGATGCGCTGAGCCTGGCAGGGCTGGACGAAAGAAAGCTGCGGAGAATGAAACCCGATGACCGGGTGGCGGCGCTGGAGAGGGCCAAGCTGGACCCTTATGACTATATTTACCTCGCCTGTGGGTGAACGCAAAACCTCCCGGAGCGGAACTCCGGGAGGTTTTTGCTATATCTTTTTGCGGAACAGGCCGTGGTGGTTGCAGTAGAAATAGAGGTAACCGCGGCCGCGAAGCTGCAGCCGGGTCTCGGCGTTGCCCTCGGGGTAGAACTTCACCAGCTGAAGCCGGTCGGAGGTGACGAAGGCCAGAAATGAGATGAAGTGGGCCTTGGTCATGGGGTGGCGGATGGTGACGAAGTGCTCGTCCTCCACATTTTCAACGGTGATGGCGTGGTCTTCGTCGGCATCCTCCGCTTCCAGAGGGGGCAGGGTCACGCCGCAGCAGCTGATGAGCGCAGAGCCGGTGGCGTGGAGGATGTTGCCGCAGATGGGGCAGACGTAGAATTTGCTGCGCAGCAGATTGGCGGAGGTGTTCCGGTTGGTGATGTGCTGGCCGTTCATCAGCTCTACCACGCTGATGCCCAGCGCCTGAGCCAGAGGCTGCAGCAGAGTGATGTCCGGAAGGCCTTTGGCGGTCTCCCACTTGGAGACGGTCTTGCTGCTGACACCGAGGATCTCCGCCAGAGCGGCTTGGGTCAGGTTACGCGCCTCCCGAAGCTGCTTGATGGTGGTGCCGGTCACATAGGTATTCATGGATACCACTTCCTTTCTGCACAAAGCATACCACGAAAAAAGGCCCGGGGCAACCTGCGCTTCGTAGACAAAGAAAAGACCCTTGATCCGTTGTGTTTTCAAACAGATCAAGGGTCATCTGAAGTTGTTGGGTTCCAGCATTTACGTAACCTCTGCTTTCTACAGTTTTGAAGGGGTGGTTTACTTAGTACATTGGACTCACTCCTTTTTGTATTTTCATAATAACGCCAGTTTCTGAAATTTTCAAGATGGGATGTTTCATAAGAATGGAGGTGAAAAGTTGGAAAAAGTGCGAATGGACAGGGGGATGCGGCTTGTGGTATACTAAATATGTTGGGCGGCCTGTGGCCGTCTTTCTTTTTGTGAGAAAGTCACGGAAGGAAAAAGTTTCCTCTGATAGAATAAGGCCATACAAAAAATCGAAAGCACGGAGGAATGCTATATGAAAAAGACTAAGTTTTACATCTGCCCGGTTTGCCGCAACACTGTGGAAATGGTTTATGATACAGACATCGCCCTTTTCTGCTGCGGCGAAAAAATGGTGGAGCTGATCCCCAACACCGTGGAGGCCAGCGGTGACAAGCATATCCCCGTTGCCACCGTGAAGGGGAATGTGGTGGAGGTCAATGTGGGCGTTGCAGATCACCCCATGGCGGAAGTCCACTGGATCCAGTGGGTGCAGCTGATCACCGATAAGGGCAGCTACCGGAAAACGCTGAATCCCGGCGAAGAGCCCCATGTCACATTCCATCTGAATGGGGAAAAAGCGGTGGCGGTGTACGCTTACTGCAACCTCCACGGGCTGTGGAAGAAGGAGCTGGCATAAAGAAGCATAAAAAGCGCGGAGGTGTTATCACCTCCGCGCTTGAGCTTTTGGAAGGGGAATTTTGGCTCTGGCCATAAATAACAATCATAATGTGGCACTTTATTTAAGGCCAGAATGGAATATGATATAGAAAAATCCCAGGGGAAAGGCGGAATCAGAATGTACGAAGATATTACTGCCCAGGCGCAGACTGTGGTCCGGGAACTGCTGGAACAGGCGAATTTGAAACCCGGCGCGCTGTTCGTGATCGGCTGCTCCTCCAGCGAAATGGTGGGAAAGCAAATCGGAAAAGGCTCTTCTATGGATGCGGCGCAGGCGGCATTTGGAGGGATCTACCCCATTTTGCGCGAACGGGGCATCCATCTGGCGGTCCAGTGCTGCGAGCATTTGAACCGGGCGCTGATCATGGAGCGGACTGTTGCGGAGAAGAAGGGGTATGAGATCGTCAACGTGATACCCCAGCCTCACGCAGGCGGCAGTTTTGCGGTGACGGCATGGAATGCCTTCTCCGATCCGGTGGCGGTGGAGACCATTCAGGCAGATGCCGGTATCGACATCGGCGGAACCATGATCGGTATGCACCTGCGCCGGGTGGCGGTGCCTGTCCGCACCAGCCTGGACAAAATCGGTGAGGCCATCGTGCTGTGCGCCAGAACCAGACCGAAATACATCGGCGGCCCCCGGGCAGTGTACCAGGAGTAAAGGCAGGATCATAAGCAAAGGGCGGCCGGAAGGCTGCCCTTTTTGCATGGTTCCATGGGATTCCTGCAATGTCGGTATTTACTTTTCCTGCGCCAAAAGTTAAAATGGGATCACAATGTGATGGGGAAGGTGGGACTATGAAAATCTACGACATATCCCAGGAGGTGTTCTCCTGCGCCGTTTATCCCGGCGACCCGAAGCCGGAAAGGCAGGTTTTAAGCGCGATGGAGGCCGGTGCGGTATATAATCTGACCGCCTTTTCCATGTGCGCCCACAACGGGACTCACATCGATGCGCCGTTTCACTTTCTTGGGGACGGAAAAACCGTGGAGGAGATGGAGCTAAGCATTTTTGTGGGGAATTGCTTCGTTGCGCGGCAGGACGGAAATGTATCCGGTGGGGATGCGAAAGAGATTTTGCAGAAGGCCGGGGGCGCGGAGCGGATCCTGCTTGCCGGAAATGCTACGGTCACAGCGGAGGCGGCGGACGTGTTCGCGGAGTCCGGTATCAAACTGCTGGGAAACGAGGGCCAGTCCGTAGGGCCGGAGGACGCGCCCATGCAGGTACATTTGATTCTGCTGGGGCGTGGGATCGCACTTTTGGAAGGCGTTGTGCTGAAAAATGTCCCGGAGAGACACTATTTTCTCAGCGCCGCGCCGCTGAAGCTGGCTGGCGCCGACGGCGCGCCCTGCAGAGCCTATTTGATTGAGAAGGAGCCATAATATGAATCATTTTGAAAAAGAGTCCCTTGGACTGTTTCCTACCCCTATGTACCGTTTGCCAAACATCAGCCGGGAGCTGGGAACCAACGTCTGGATCAAGCGGGATGACCTGTGCGGCGTGGCGCTGGGAGGCAACAAGGTCAGAAAGCTGGAATACCTGCTCCGGGATGCCAAAGCGAAGGGTTACGATCTGGTGATGACCACCGGTCAGGCGCAGAGCAATCATGCCATGCTGACTGCCGCCTGCGCACTGCGGATGGGGTTAGCGTGCATTCTGGTGCTGAAAAAGCGAGGTGTCACCGCCCGGAAGGGCAATCAGATCCTGAACCATCTGATGGGCGTGGAGGTTCGCTATCTGGATACGGACAGCTACGAGGATATCTATCGGGAAATGGATCGGATCGGCACGGAACTGGGGCGCAAGGTGTACAAGATCCCCTGCGGCGGCTCCAATGCACTGGGAACGCTGGGCTACATCGACTGCATGGGAGAAGTTGCCGATTCGGGTGTCCACTTCGACCATCTGGTCTGCGCCTGCGGCTCCGGCGGCACCGCGGCGGGATGTGTGCTGGGCGCAAAGCTCCATCTTCCCGAAACCAAGGTTATGTGTGCGATGGTGGATAATGATCCCTTTGAGAAAATCGTGCCTCAACTGATGCGGGAGGCCGCCGAATTGTTAGGTGTACAGGTGGAAATCCCCGTGCCCGATCTGCTGGAAATGTGGGGTCCCGGATATTCCATTCCCTCCGCTGAGGGTAACGAGGCCATTGCCATGATGATGCGCCTCGAAGGCATTGTGCTGGACACCTGCTACACCGGCAAGGCCTTTGCAGGTTTGGTGCGCCGCGCCCGGGAGGGCTTCTACAAGCCCGACGACAACGTCCTGTTCATCCACACCGGCGGCGCAGGCGGCTTGTTTGCTCAGGATTGGGAAAAAGAAGAATAACATGACAGAAAAGAGGAAGTGGGTGTCCACTTCCTCTTAATCATGATTTGCGCCGGAGAAGATCACGCGCCGAAGGGCTGAGAAGAGCCGGCGCATATAGTCCCAGCTTTCTGAATATCTATCATTGTATTGTAAAATGTTGGCGGTTGCAATGCTTTGCCATCGTTTCCTTGTGCGTCTGCACTGTTGGATTCCGGAATTGGGTTACAGAAACTGCTCTCTGTTTTGTCCGTCCGCAAAGGCGCTGTAGTATGTGCCTGCGGAAGCAAGCATGTCCCGGCAGGCTGTGTAGGCGCAGTCGGCACGGTATTTGCAGCCGGCGCAGCGGCTCGGGTCACAATCCAGCAGATGATCATCGTAAGGCGTGCCGTCTTCCATGGATCGATAAAGTGCTTTTACCGTATCCGCGTCAAAGAACTTGCCCAGAATGAGGCGGATCTTTTCTTCCGCGATCTTGCCTGCCTTGAACTGCAGGTACAGTTTGACGCAGGCGAAGTATGTTTTCTTTTCGGGAGCGGTGGCAGGATTTCGGATAAATGCGTCCAGATAGTTCATAGCGGCGGTGTTATTTCCCAGCCGGTACGCCGCATAGGAGAGGGTGGGCATCAGCAGATTCCAGCCGGTCTCCCGGGTCAGGGGGATGCCCGAAAGCTTAGCAAAGCTTCCGCTCCGGGAACGGGCAGTCTGGATCTGCTTATGGAACGACAGCAAAAACGACAGATCTGCAGCGGTTGCCTTTTTCGGCTGCCGCAATACCCTTGCGGCCACATCTGCCAAGGCGTACTCCTGCACCGGCTCTGTGAGCCGGAATGCCCGGGACTCCGAGAATCCGGGAACGATGAACTTATAACAGGGGAAACCCAGGAACGAGTAATTTCGGACATACACGGGCTTGCCCAGAGTCTTGTAGTATGCCAGCATGATGGGCAGCAGTTCC
Organism: Clostridia bacterium; assembly: GCA_021153265.1. Lineage (GTDB taxonomy): Bacteria > Bacillota > Clostridia > Oscillospirales > Oscillospiraceae > Faecousia. Next base: position 32,077 of record JAGKTU010000007.1, on the reverse strand, counting down.
TCGTTGGTCTTTCCGCTGTGATCGGCAAACTCCGTGCAGGTTCTGCCGCAGGTGATCTCCTCCGCGAAGAAATCGGCGGCAAACAGGCCGTTTCCGGTTTCCAGCAGGTTCAGCACATTGTGGGCAAGGGGGAAATCCGTAATCTTGTTGAGGATCTGTCCGTTTCCCCGTTCCATGAGCCGGGCAAGATTCCGCCCCTGCATGATCTCGGTGAGGGTTCTCTGGATGGCGATCTCCAGAACCGGGTCGGCACCGGTGTTGACGATATAGCGCTGGGTGTCCTTGTCGATGATTCTGGTGGAGATCACCGGGATGTCCGGACTCTGGGAATAGTCAAAAATCTTGATGTCCAGATTCTCGTTCGACCGCATTTGCGCCAGTATTTTGCTCACCGTGGGGAATTGCTGCAGGATATGCTCCGGAACTTCCGGGGCGGAACTGCCGCCGGTCAGCGTTGCGATATTGCCCCTTCGCTCCATGATCTCGGACAGGGCATGAATCCATGCCTCCGCTCTGGTGTTGCCGGCGCAGCAACCGTTTGCCGAATACATATGCTCCGCGAAGCCCACCGGCAGATAGACGTATTTGTCTTCAAACAGGCTGTAATAGGGGACGGTGAGGATCTTGTCCTCCCCGGAGCAGGCATACATCTGGCACTGCCGGGCGATCTTCTCCCGGGACAGACCGCTGCCGTAGGTATCGATCAAATAATCCATCCATTCGCCGCTTTCCGTCAGCTCCTGAAGGGTCATATACTTCTTGTCCGGCGCGTAGGTATGCAGATTCATGGCGTCATCGCCCTCGATGGACTGAAACTTATAGAAAAACAGACCGCTCTGCAGCCGCTCCATGAACTCGCCGTAGGCGCTGGCACGGGCAAAATCCTTCGTGATGCCCTTGCCGTTGGCAGTGGGTTCGGTGGTTCCCTTAATATTGCAGCGCAGGCTCCAGCAGTTTTCGATTCCCGAATCATTCCAGGTCTCTTCGAGCTCCAGACCGATCTGTTTCAGAATATTCCGGATGGTTTCCACGGTTTTTTCGGGGGATGTCTCTTTGAATTTTTCGTCGATATATCGCATGGTGCCGTCCTCCTGGGGGAAATCCTTGTTAGACCAGTATACCGCGTTTGCAGAAGAAACGCAATTGTCAATTCCGCAGGTATTTTTCTTGCTTTTTAGGTGGAACGAGTGATATAATCGTTATCGTAAAATGGTGTAGTATTATCCGGGAGGATCCTGACACACAACGGGGAGGATGCAGACTTGGAAATCATTTCGAAAGCGAATCATAAAGTGATGGCAATTCTGGGAAAGCCGGTGGGTTCCGGGGACAGATGCCGTCTGATCAAATATTGTATTCCTGAGAAGGTGGACGAAGGCGTTCTGCTGTTTCACATCCTGACCCGGGAGCTGGTTTTGCTCAGCGACGAGGAGTATGCAAACATTTTGGAGTTGGAGGAGCTGAAAGACCGCTGGTTTGTGGTTCCGGAACAGATGGACGAAATGAAAAAGGCCGATATGGTCCGGTGGATACTTCGCAGCACCGCAAAGAAGCCCAAAAACACCAATAACTACATCGTCATGACCACCACCGACTGCAACGCCCGGTGTTTTTACTGCTTTGAAAAGGGCCGCTCCCGGATCCCCATGAGCGAGGAGACCGCCCACAAGACCGCCCGGTACATCCGGGAGCATTGCGGCGGTCAGAAGGTTCGCATCGCGTGGTTTGGCGGCGAGCCGCTGTTCAATCAGAAAGCTATGGACATCATCAGTCAGGACCTGCGTGAAGCAGGCATTGACTTTCAATCCGGAATCGCCACCAATGGCTATCTGTTTGATGACGAGGCCGTTTATAAGGCGAAGAACCTCTGGAATCTGAAGACGGTCCAGATCACGCTGGACGGCACCGAGGAAGTCTACAACCGCAGCAAGGCATTCATCTATCGGGACGGCAAGAGTCCCTATCAGGTGGTCATGGAGTCCATCGGGCGGCTGCTGGAGGCAGGACTTGCCACTAGCATCCGGCTGAATCTGGATCTGTACAATGCTGAAAATCTGATGCTTTTGGTGGACGAACTGGCGGCACGCTTTGGCGGCAAACAGGGATTCTCGATCTACGCCCATCATCTGTTTGACGGCGAGATCGCCATCGGCGATTACCATACCGACGAAGAATGGGGGCTCCGGTTCGAAGCCATGCACCGGCTCAACAGTAAGATCGAAGGCTACGGTCTGCGCCGGATCAAAGGCATCCGCAAGCATCTGAAGACGGTACAATGCATGGTGGATCACGGCGGTTCGCTGGTGATCGCCCCCACCGGCGATATCGGTCTTTGCGAGCATTACTCCGACAGCCGGTTCGTCGGCCATCTGGACCAGGAAAAACTGGATGCGGAGGCCGTAAAAGCCTGGCGGGAGCTGTCACCGCCGATCCCAGCCTGTGCTGAGTGCATCTGGTATCCCGATTGCATCAGGCTGAAAAACTGCACTCTGGCATCCGTCTGTTTCCGGCACGAACTGGAGGAGGAGCTTCGCTCCACCAAGGAATCCATGGTGCAGGAATTCAAGCTCTGGAAGGAAAAAGCCCAGCAGGAAGACTGCGAAGACGAAATCCTGTGCTGATCCTTCTCAGCCATGACATAAAACCGTTGATACCGACTTTGTCGATGATCATATATCTTCTCGGAAAGGAGGATGAACCATGGAAAAGTACATCCGCGCAGAGATGGAAGTCGTGAAGTTTGATGTGGAGGACGTTATCACCACCTCTACTGAAACCGAAAGCACCTTGTGGCAACCCGACTGCCCCGCAGAGCTGCCCATGGACTAATCCGGCATCGACCGGTAATCCACCGAGGACCGCCGGCGCGGAGCCAAAAGGGTTTTCGCGCCGGTGATCGCTCCGGAAAAGGAAGGAAGAAACACATGAAACTCAAAGATGGGTTTGTTACCCGTGAAATGTATGGCGAGCATCTGATGGTCTCCACCGACGGTGCCTTCAACGGCTTGGTGCGCAGCAATGCGGCCGCAGCTTTCATCGTTGAATGTCTCGCGGAAGAGACCACCGAGCAGGAAATCGTCCCAAAAATGCTGGCAAAGTACGACGCGCCGGCTGAGATTCTGGAAGAGGACGTCAAAAAAATCCTAAATACCTTAAGAGATGTGGATGCGCTGGAGGAGTAAGTCCGCCCCGCACCCCGTAAATAAAGCAAGCGCGGAAGTGTGAAAACTTCCGCGCTTTTCGGTTTTTGCTGAGAAAAGGCAATTTTTACAGCAAGCAGTTCTGCTGAGAAGAAATGCCGCCCACTCATGAACTGGTGTTACCTCTCAATCCATTCAATAAGCATCCGCACATAGCTTTGCGGATGGTTGATGCTCAAATCACCATGGCGCAGGCCGGGCAGAATTTCCATACTGCTTCCCGGAAGGGCATCGTGCAGTAACACCGCAGAATCCCGGATATTTTTCTGTTCTTTAGCACCAGCTACAATTTTGACCTTCGCCGTGGTTTTGGACAGGCTGGGTTTGATGGTGTAAATGCTGTTGGCCTTCAGAAAGGCGATCATGTCAGCTTTGCTGATCTTGCAGGTATCCCGGTAGTAATCATCAAACAGTTCCTTGGGGATACCTAAGAAATCTGCCTGCAGTTTTGCAAACCACTTCTGCCGGATCAGACCGTAGCTTGCGCCGAAGGTTGGCGCAATCAGCGCAGAGGTCAGCTTCATGGGCTTGACCAACGCACTTTCAAGCAAGGCATATTGGCAGATGTCTTTCCGCTGGGAGAGCATCTCCACAGCGATCTGTCCACCCAGAGAAAGACCGCCGATGGCCAGAATCTGTCCGCCGAAACGGGTATCGATATAGGAAATCAGTCTGGCGGCATTTTCCTCAATGGTGGTAAAGGGCGCGGTGCTGTCCGCGTGGCCGTCCAGCACCGGAAGCACCACATGATACTGCTCCGCAAGTTTCTGGGCCGCCACCCGATAGTTCCACCAAGACAGTCCGCCGCCATGGAGAAGCAGGATCACATCTACATTCTGCTGTCCATATTCCTGTACCCGCATTTATTTCTCCTCCTGAATCAAATAGGCCCGGCAGGGCGCCCCATCTGCCCCGCCCAGATTCAGCGGTGCGGCGCTTAGGAAATACTGTCCCTCCGGCACTTTGTCCAGAACAATGCCCTCCAAAAGGGCAATCCCGGCACGCAGAAAGATCAGATGTACCTGCATGGGCGCATCCTCAGGGCCAACTGTCTGTCCCTCATTTCCAAGAAGCCTGATGCCGTTTGTGGCAAACACCTCCGCTGCTTCCGCTGTCACGGTAGCTTTGCCTGCAATCAGGATCCGTTCTGCGCCGTCTGCTTTCTTCAGAATTTCTTCTGCATCTGCAGCGGTCACGTTGCCCTCGTGCCGGGCAACATAGCAATCGCCTACGAAAATACTTAACTCTATCTGATCCACCGTTTTTCCATTGTGCAGGAAGTGGAACGGGGCATCAATGTGAGTGCCGTTGTGAGCGCACATAGCAAAGGAGGTTAGGTTGTAGAGGTCACCTGCCCCGGTAGAATACAGGGTATGCTTCTCCGGTTTGGGGTCACCGGGATAGACTGCACAGGAGAAAATTTCCTGACTAATATCATAAATTCTCAATTGCTACATCTCTCTTTCTCTTCGCTTGCAAACATCGGCATCGATAGAAAGCCGGAACAACTGCACGGTATTCTCTGCCGTTGTCTGGGGAGGATATACCCTTCCGCTATGCAATCTTCTTAATGTCTGCCGGGAGAATCCGTGAGGTGTTCCGGGTGCGGCGCAGAAGCTTGCTGATTTTTCCGTGCTGGGGTAGCATGTTACATTGTACTTCCGGGATGGGCGTAAGACAAGCAACTGGCTGTTGCTCTTTCAAATCGCATCATCCGTCAACTGAAAAATCATGATCCGCTCACGGGGATCACCTGCAAACAGGTCGTCACATTCGATCTCGTCGTAAAATTCCAGCTCATCCACGGTCATCAGATAGGCAAGAAAATCATCTGCCGGGTAGTAAAAGAACAGAAAGATCTCCCGAGGGGCTTCATACCAAGACTCAATGATCCGGGCCATCACCTTATGCAGGATCTCTACGGAGAAGGGGTTGAAGAAATAGCACCGGTTCACATCCGCTGGCACTTCATATCCCTCCGCCCGGGTCAGAACAAAGTCCGCCTTTGCTTTGGCTGTTTTCTGATTATCCAGCGCCTTTTCGTAAATGCGCTCGTCGTATTCGATGCCGATGGCTTTCGCTTTCGTCCGATAGGACAAAAAGAATCCAACTCTGCCCTTTCCACAGCCATAGTCCAGCACCACATCATCTTTTCCAATGAGTCCGCTGTCCGCCAAACGCTCCAAAACGGAATAGGGAGTAGGTTCGTATGGATGGCGGTATTGGTCAGCGTTGGTGTCATCCCGGCCGCAGGTTTGGATCCGGAGGGATGCGTCCCAACTGTTTTCATGATCTGCCATTGTTAACCACTCCTTCCTGCTGTGATCATTCTAACACGCATAGGGCCAACGGGCAAGAAAAAACGCCCCTTCCGAGACGCGAAATGAGCAAAGAAATAACCCCTGATGAATCCGTTGATTGCTTTGATCCATCGAGGGTTATCTGAAGTTGTTAGGTTCCATCATTTACGTAACCTCTGCTTTCTACAGTTTTGAAGGGGTGGTTTACTTAGTACATTGGACTTAAGCCTTTTTTGTATTTTTATATTAACGCAGGGGCGTTAGCTTTTCAACAAGAGTTGATGCGCGAGGAAACTCTCTAGAGAGGACACTCGGGGGGGGGTCTGTCCTCGGATTACAGTCATCATGTGAAAATCAGATATTCAGCCATGCTGATTGTATAATTGAGAGAGCGCTGTTCGTGGGAGAAAGGAATATGGCTTTATGAAAGGTCTGAGGAACTTGTATTCCTCAGACCTTTTTGCGTGGCTGCGCAAAGCCAAATACCAAAGCAGAGTCCCTTCCGGGATCCTCTGACGGAGGAATTCGGCGGGGCGAAGGTGGAAAAATGATGGTTTTTTTGGTGATATTGCTGAGAGTCGATATACGGCTGCCATTGACGGTTGGGTGGAAAAAACTACACTCTACAACCGGAAAACAACAAGCTCCACCAATCTCTGGTCTGCGAATTTGAACGAGGTTTCCAAGGAAACGGATCTGAGCCGAGCATCGTGGTTTTATTCTTACGATCTGCAACAGTTCGTTGAATACGGCGAAAAGGAAGGACAGTCCAGTACCGTCAGAGGTTCTCTTATGGTTCCGGTCAAGCCGGGCGATAAGATCTATTGCAGTTCGTTCCAGTCGCAGTCAATTACCGGCGGCGCGCAGGATGGCATCTGCGTGGCCTACTTCGATAAAGACGGCAAGCTGCTGAGATCTGTTTCCGCAGCGGAGGTCTACGCAGAATTCACTGGGAACGACAAGCAGTATATTACGGTGCCGGATGGCGCATACATTATGAATGTTCCTGTCTGGAACGCAGATCAGAAAAAGATTATTAAGAACCTGTCTCTGGGAGAGCAGAGATACAGACCTGAGAATTATAATGAATTCCAGGCTATGGGAAGTAAGATCCTACAGGCGCAGGTGGAGAAGTTCACAGAAGATCTGGTGGAAAATGCTAAGCTGACCGGACAGAACCACAAACTGGCCATTGTCACATACGGCGGCGGTGATGTCCTTTCCGATGCTGAGAAGCTCAAGGATAGAGAACGCGGCGTAGAAGCAGGCCATCAGGGCGTGTACGAGAAGTATGTAGGTGTCAACGGTTGGTCCAGATACTTCTTTACCAATACCGGCTTGTTTGTGAACGGTACATTTAAGAACTATCTGAACCAAAAGGTTATCGATAGCGGCGTGAATCCCTCCAACGCCTATCATCCGGTGTTCGATACCGCAGCCGCTCCTCTGGATCAGAATGAAACTTACTATTACATGAGCTGGGGTAAGGATTCCCACATCAATAGTGAGGGCGTCTGGCAGGGCGGCGGTATGATCGCGGTTACGTATAACGCGGCAGAGGGGGCATGGTACGATGCCGAGGGGAATAAGCGTGTGCCCAGAGAAAGTCCCTATGATAAATTCGGCAAATCCCTGTTCTATACCAGAAATGCCTATGCCGCCGAACAGGCCAATCAGCTCACAGATGCTGACTACCGGGATGCGCTGACGGATATTCTGGTTGACGGACAACTCAATCCCGATATCAAGTACGCCACCGATCGCTATGTCTCCCGCGGTACAACCCATACCAAATACGGTTTGGCAATGGCGAACCACATTCTGAAGCAAAATCCTGTGCGCTCCGGTACGGATATCTATGGTCAGGAGCATCAGGGCAAGCAGATCGTTATTTTGTTCACCGATGGTGAGACCAACAACCCGAATACGGTCGATGGAAAACCAACCTACAGCGCGATTTTTGAGCAGGCCAATGCGATCAAGTCCCGGGGCGCGATCCTGTACACCGTCAGTGTCGGCACGGAAGCGAACCAGAAATGGCTGGATCAGATTTCTTCCAACTATTCTGCCGGCGGCAAATATGATGATACGCTGGCCTTGTCCGGAAAAAAATACTGCATCAATGTCAATGATATTTCCGAATTGGAGTCCAGTTTTGAGAGCATTTCCTCCGAAATTGATATTTCCAAGACCAGCGTAGAGCTGGGTGAATCTGCCGTGATGCAGGATTATCTTGCTGACGGCTTGACCATGCCCGAAGATTTTGGCTTTGACAATATCAAGGTCTTCACCATGGGCATTCAGACCGATGATGAGATTACTTACACGACTACCAATAAGGATGGTAATTTCGTCCTGGTGCCTGACAGCATAAGTCAGAACGGTGATGTGTACACAGCCACGTATAACTGCACCTATGTGATGCCGGATCAAACCTATAGCAAAGACCTGTATGTCAGCTACAACAAAGTCACAGGCTGTGTCAGTGTTACGGGCTTTGACTATGCCCTCAACTTTGTATCCAAGGATCACCCGGGCAGAAAGCTGATGGTTACGATCAGCGGCATAGAGGCAACCAAGGACACCAAAACCGATCAGGCACTCCCCACGAATACCAGACAGTCCGGTATCGCCTATGAGGGTACGCTGATCCCCTTTGATGTGCCGGTTACCCAGCTGAACAGCAAAAATTATGTGGCGGACTATGCCAAACCCATGGTCCTGGATCCCAGTGAATGGGGTGTTGAGGAAATTCTGGGCATTGTCAGCGCTGACAGACTGAAGCTCGGTGAAGGTGCTAAGGATCTGATCCAGACTGATTATGGAACATTCCAGAATGCGGATGGCACGGTTACCTTTACCCCTTCCACCATGCAGTGGGATGGTGAAGCTGTCGTCTATGTGCTGGGCTCCTGGGAGCAGAAGCCTGAGGGTATCTCCACGGGCGACAGAGTATGGACCAGAGTCAGTGTGGTTCCGGCCAATAACATCTATTATGAGGATGACTTCCAGGACGTAGCCTATGTTGGAAACTGGAGTGTCGAAGGAACTCTCCAGACTGGAACACTGGAGAACCCCATCGGTGCTGCCGGAACGACCAATCCTGTCCACGGCTGGGAGCAGAGTCTGGTAGATGCGGCGCACTCTGATGGCGCAGCCCATATGGGCATCGCAGTTGCCGCCGCAGAGGGGATAGAGCGTCAAATTGCCGAGGTGTCCTTCACCTTCAAAGGTGCGGGCGTGGATATTTATGGATTCACCAGCAAGGGGACCGGCACGGTCCTGGCAATGCTGACAGGCCAATATGAGGATGAAAACGGCGAGGTCAGATCCATTAAAATTGTGGACACTGTGTCTGTATCCGGTGATTACTATCAGATTCCCACCCTCAGCTTTATGGAATACAAGGGTGAACCCCTTCCCTTTGGCACTTATACGGTGACAATCGGTGTCACAACTGCCGCCAAGGATCGGTGCACCTACTATCTGGATGGTATCCGGGTCTACAACCCCATGGAGAACGACAGCGTGTATGCCGATGCTGAGAAAAATGCAAAATTTGTGAGTGTGCGAGACCTGTTGGCTGCCACAGACGATGTTGGAAGCAGCGCGGTCTTTGTCGATAAGACTGAGGCTGGTGATGTCGGCGCTGCAAAGAATTATGCAGAGTCTGACTATGGTCTGTATGGCCCCAAGAACGAGGTTTACCTGGCTACAGGACAGTCCATCACCTTCAAGGTCGATCCCGTGGGCGCATACTACTACGTTGGACTGAAATGTCCGGATGGAAGCGCTGATGGCAAAGTAAAGTTCTCCAATGGCAACGTTAAGGTTCAATCGACCTATATCAATCATTCTACCGACCTTTACTATGCAGTTGTTCCCGATGAATATGGATATATCACCATCGCGAACAGCGGCGAAGCACTGCTCTCTGTCACCAAGCTCCGCATTGCCGGTCCGGCAGCCAGCGGACAGGTATTGACCCTTTCCGAGGAGGAAGCGTTGGAAGCCGTTCAGCTGTTCTCTATGCGTTCCGTTGAGGAAGATGTGACAGATCCTGATGATTCCGGTTCCAACGATACGGGTTCTGATGACACCGGCTCCGATAACACCGGCTCCGACAACACCGGCTCCGACAACACCGGCTCCGACAATACCGGTTCCGACAATACCGGTTCCAGCAATACGGAGAACAACACAAAGCCTCCTGTAAAGGTTCCAGCAGACCTGGATAATCCTGAAACGGCGGATGGCAGTATTTCGGTTATGATTTGGGTCATGTGCGGAGCGCTGATCATGGCGGCTTATCTTATGGTTTCTCGGGTGAGGAGGTGTGGCTATGAAGCTTAAATATTCCAAGCCTGCATTTGTGATGGAGCGCTTCACGCTGGCACAGTCCATCGCCGCATCCTGCTCGGCTGAAAATCCGGCCAATCCCCTTTCTTCTCTCGGCGATCCCAACTGGGGAAGCCGTCATAGCTGCGGATGGCGTGTCGGTGATTATGTTATTTGGACGGAATTGAACAACTGCAATTATCTTGCGGGGGCAGATGACGAGGTAATGGGTTTGTGCTACAACAACCCCAACGGAGAGAACGTAATCTTTCAGTCCTGAGCTGCCCATACACCAGATGTATCAACCGATGAGCGGTTATGCCCCGGCATAACCGCTCTTTCTTAGTAAAAAGCTTATGTACTATTATTATCAAATTTGCGGACTGCATGTTCGCTTCGAAATTCCTTGGGCGGTGAAAGTTACAGAGGAATCCAAACCGTTTTTATTGGAATCGGGTACGTCGGTACAGCCGGACGTGACGGTGCGGTTTTCCGGCGTAGATTCGCTTTCGTTGCCGGATACGGATGGGTTCTGGAATGTCAATTCTTATTATCTTGCCGGGGATCGAGAACAGAGGGTCTGGCACTGTCCGCTGCGAAATGAGACGCCGTATTGCTGTGTTGTGTGGAACGCAGATTGTGCCAATGTGCTGACGTGTTACTATGTCAGGGGTCAGGAACATCAAATCACCTACACCAGAAATCTTCTGGAAATACTGAGTCTGGAAACCTTTTTGCTGAGGTTCGACGGTCCAATTCTCCACGCTTCGGTTGTGGACTGGGAGGGTAAAGGAATCCTGTTCTGTGCCCCCAGCGGCACGGGAAAATCCACCCAGGCTGCGCTCTGGGAGCGCTATAAGGGCAGCAGAACGCTCAATGGGGACAGAGCAGGCATCCGCTGCGAAGGAGGTATCTGGAAGGCCTGGGGGCTCCCCTTCGCCGGCACGTCGGGGATTTACAGCAATGAATCTGTTCCGATTCGGGCAATCGCGTTACTTCGTCAGGGCGCTGAAAATGTCATTACGCCGGTGCAGCCGATAGAGGCTTTCAAACGAATGCTTCCGGAGTGCAGCGCACAGAGGTGGGAAGCCGGATTTATGGAGCGACTGACGGGCGTGTTATCTGCATTGATCTGTGACGTGCCCATGTATCAATTGTCATGCAGACCGGATCTGGAAGCAGTAGAGTTGCTTCGTGATGCAATCATGAGAGAAAGCGGCGCGGCGGCAGAAATTCCGGACGATTCCACATGAAAACAGTGATCTATCGACGGGCTGCTTAACAAGCTTTTTGAATTCCGTGGTTGGACGTAAAAAATCCCACCGTCATTCACTGGGTGCGCCAGGGATGATGGTGGGGTGTTTTTGTTTTCAGCATGGTCTAGGGGGTAGGGGTTTCGTGATGATTGCGCATTTTGCGCATAGGGACGAGCATGGGCGAATAAGGTAAATCCGGAGGTGATGACAATGCTCTCAGCGGCATGGCTGATGTCTCTCAAATGCAGGCACTTGGTGTGGATCTTGCAACGATCCAGAGCTTGGTCGGCCATGCTGATGTGGATATGACCAAACACTATTTGCACGTGCAGGATCCTGTTCGGATGGGTGCGATCAGAAAATTCGATGAGGCTTTCTTTGAGAAAAACCATCAGGGAAAAACCAATATCATAGAATTCTTCAAGAGCCCATGAACACGTCTATTCTGGTACAGTTCTGGTATGGTCGGTTATACAAACACCTTTGGTTACACCCAGTTGGAGAAGAACCGAAAACAACTGAGAAATCCGGCTTTTGGCAAAGAAAAACTCCGGAAAACCAGTGGTTTTCCGAAGTTTTGGTGGAGATAAGCGGGATCGAACCGCTGACCTCTTGAATGCCATGTCCGCCATGCATGAACAAAATGAATTTTAGTGTATTTTATAGTCTATAAAGTCTAAAATCAAAGAATAATTATCCATTATGTGACAGCTGGCATACTGTGTTTCGTTGTAATTCAAGATTTATTCAAGACGAAAGTGTATCGCGAAATCGGGGTGTATCGCCCCTTTTGTACCGATATACAAGAGAAAGGACGAAACTATGCAGTACTTATCAGCCAAAGAAATTGCCGAAAAATGGGGTGTTTCTCCAATTTTAGTGAGAAGATTTTGTCGGCAGGGAAGAGTCCCCGGAGCGGTGCAGAAAAAGGACGGTTGGAGCATCCCAGAGGATGCAGTCCGTGAGGCACGGACAGTTTTGGAGTATACAGAAGAACCTGAGTTGCCGGAACTCGCCAAAAAGCTGCAAAATCAGAAGAAAAAGCGGAATTTTCACGGACTGTACGATTTTGTGGTGATCGACCTTACTTACTCTTCCTCCCGTATGGCCAGCTGCAGACTGACCCGCCACCAGGTGGAAACTATCTTCCGGAAGGGCAAGATTCGGGAGTCCTTCGAACCCATGAAGGTGTCCGATGTGATCGAGGTGCTGAACCATATCCATTGCGTCAACTACATCCTGGACCACGTGATGGAGCCTCTGACCCAGAAGTTTATCCGGAAACTCCATGAGATTCTGATGACCGGCACGGTGGATGCCTACCGTCAGCAGGTCCGCCCCGGCGAGTATCGGACGGTAACCTCCCGGCCCCGGGATCGGGAACTGCTGCCGGTGAGCCAGATCAATTCCAGTCTGACAGCCCTGATCCGGGACTATGAGCACCAGACTGAAATTGAACGAAATCAGATTCTGGACTTTCATGTTCGCTTCGAGGAGACCTTCCCCTTCGAAGATGGTAATGGCCGCGTGGGTAGACTGATTATGTTCAAGGAATGCCTGCGCCATGGCACCATGCCCTTCATCATCGACGACAAGCGCCGGTCCCGATATCTCCGAGGTATCAAGGAATGGCACGATGACCGGTTCGAGATGATTGATGTGGTGATGGAAGCTCAGAATCGATTTGAGGCCCAAATCGAGCTGCAGCGACTCCACGCAGCAGGCCAGTTTTACGCACCTGCAACCTACCAGGAGGGCTTTGATGATGAAGATGAATGAGTTTATGACTGCTCTCCAAACCCATCTGCCCACCCAGCAGCAAAACTACCCCGACAATGCGGAGAGCATCCTGGAGGTGCTGTTCGATGCCTATAACGAATCCAGCGGCTTCGATAACGCAACCATCAACGCCGACTTTGAGGAACTCTACCGGCTCATGAATGGAAAACCGCTGAGGGAAATCGATGAGATCATCTATGCTGTTTGTGCCCTCTGCAGAGATCACGAAAAGGCTGGATTCATTGAAGGTGTTAAGGTTGGAATGGGATTAGCTATAGAACTAAATGGCCTATAAGCAAAACAACAGGGCAGCCAATTGGTTGCCCTGTGAGTGATTTATTGCTGTAGTTTTTTGTTGATGGCTGCAATTGCCGCTTTGGCTTTTCGCTGGTTTTCCTGTTTTTCAATCTCGATATCCAGCATGCGCTCAACGACAAATTTTACAACCAAGTATAGCTCCATACATTCCTCTTCCGTGTATTCATGAACTCCTTTACTGAGAATAGAATAGATTCTCAGTTTTGCAGGGCTAAGTTCCTCGGGAATAAGCTGCTCGGCTGCTTCCACAGCCTTGAACTTCTCGTCGAATTTCCAGCTTTTATCTCCCGTGAAGCGGCTCTCAACGAGATGTTCCAGAATTCTGCGAAGATATACGAATGCGCCAACACCCATTCCCTGGGAGTAAGCATTGATGGACTTGGTCAATTCGGGGTAATACTTGCTGATCAAATTTTTATATTTCCGGACGTCCTGCACTTCGTTAGAGGTATAGGACGGGTACTGGCCAATCTTGAGAATATTACCATCTGTAATCAGAATGGAGTAGTAATGGGGCCTTTTGCATTTAGCGCACAGGAATGTAAACGTCAGGATGAAGCTCTTCCCGTCAAAGCACTCGTACTTCTTGGAGGATGCAGAATCGAAGACATTGGTTGTGGCTGTCATGCATTCAGTTGCGATTTCCTTAAACGTGCCAGAGAAAGTCGCACAGAACACACTCTCTGCGTCACAGGATTCGCAGAAGGAACGGATGGACAGTTCCTTCAGAGAAATCAATTTGTAATACCACGCGTTTTCAAAACGGGTTTTCTTATAGGGAGGCTGATTCTCCAGAAGATCGCACAAAAGCGTGCAAACCTCCTGGTTATTAGAATCAGCCAGTTCGCTCGTATAATGTACCATGTCGTCGTCCTCCGTATAATTAGTTATCCTATTTACAGTATATATTATAGCCGGAATAAAATCAAGTTTTTATTGATTATTCGTAACGAATATAATATAATATAATATATTTAAGAGGTGATATACATGGAAAAGCGCGCTGGAAGGATAATCATTCAGACTCCAGGTGGAACAGCAGCAAAGGGTTCATACACATACAAACTATCTATTCCATCCTCGTGGATTAAGGAAATGGGACTATCAGAAGACAGTAGGCAGGTTGAATTGTTTTTTGACGGAACAACTATAAGCGTCACCAAAAGACTATCTATAAATGAGTATATCAGCATAAATAAAGAAAAGATGCATGAATTATTCGAACTGCTATTTTATGATGGACAGATGCTATGTACAAAAATAGTAGCGGACTATACAGAAAAGACCGTTTGCATTGAAAATTATGTAGATGATTTTATTCGGACTGCGTTTGGTAATAATGTCATACCAACATGGAATGACTACGAGGCATTTTTAGAAGATAGATGTATTCCAAGATCAAGAGCAGGGTTGCGTGAATACCTAGAGGCTATTGGAGTAGATAAATATGATCCACTAGAAATCATACAAAAGACAGAGGGGCGTATGTCAGAAGATAACCAATGGCTTAAGGTGGAGGAAATTAAATGACTGTCAGATTAGTTTCAAATGAGAAAATAGCAGAAACATCCTCTAAAGGAAATCAAGAAAAATGGCTAGATAACGGCAAATGGTATAAACTGGACCAATTTGGATATGAAGCGTTAGCTGAGACATTTACTTCAATGTTGTTGGAGTATAGCAATATTGAGAAGGATACTCCGTTTTGCTTTACCAGATACAATATGGAACGATTACTTGTGCATGGCCGGGAACGTACAGGTTGTAGTAGTGACAATTTTCTGAGAGTGGGAGAATCAATAGTTACAATTAGCCATCTGTTCAAGCAGCATTTGGGGGAATCATTAGTAAATGTACTGGAGCGGCTTCCCAGTGACAAAAAGCGGATGATGTATATAGCGGAAGCCACAGCAGACATAACAGGATTGCAAGAATTCCCGCAGTACCTTACATTGCTTTTTGAAATCGATGCGCTGGTTTTAAATGATGATCGCCATTTGAATAATATTGCGGTGATTGCCCAAAACGGCCGGTTTGATTATTGTCCTATTTTTGATCAAGGCGCCGGCCTGCTCTCGAATATAATGTATTCTCCTATGGATATTATCCCCAAGTCTCTGATTGTAAATGTAAAAGCAAGGCCATTTAATACCACATTTAATCGTCAGATTAAGACTATGCAGAGCTTATACGGAAGACAACTTTACATTCCGCAATTTACCCGTAGCGAACTGTATAGCATGGTTGAACCGTTACTGCCGTATTATGCGACAAGAGATCAAGCTCTTATTGCAGATCGTGTTTGCGAGACTGTTCTTATTAGACAAAAAAATACGTAGAGCGTGTTTGGATATCTATCGTATTGGAAGGGATCTAAGTGCCCATGTGGTAAAGTCGTTACCTTGCATTGAGATATCTTTGTAGCTTTTTGCGATGTCACAATTACAACATTGCGTAGCTTTGTTTATGCCCTAAGCGGCTTGTTTTCTTCGAGTATTTAGGGTATTAGCAGATTCAGTAGTGTAATAATGGCTAAACATTTGCGTATGCAGAATAACAAAAAATAATGAAATAATGCGGGATCTGAGTTATACCTCAGATCCCGCATCTCATATACATGGCTAAAATCAACGCTTATAACCTTACTCAAAAAATGCTTCTGCATCTCGGATATTATGCACGAATCAAATATACTATCCGCTACTACGCGGGTGTATTATCACACACCAGTAAGTCAGGATAGGTTTTGCGTTTACCTTCCGAGAGTCCGAACTACTGCTGTTATAGAAGACTCATTTTCATTCAACTTTGATTACGCCTTCTGCTTCGTGTTTTTGGATATACTGCCCAAAATCAACATCACTTTGTAAGGCTATGAATTTGTCGTTAACAAGCTTGAATATGTTCACTTCTTTACGGTGTATTCGCGCCAAATCATCCTTATCGATGACAATAATTTTGCAACGATCACTAAGTGCCAGTTTTTTTACAAGGCCTACACCATCGTTCCAATTTCGGCCTGTAATTCCTTCCCATGATATCATTATTCCAAGGGACGATCTAACAGATTCTAGCAATGATGCAAATTTGCCGATATACGTTACACTCACTTTGCCAGAATAATTCTTGCATTCACACAAAAAATAATCACCAAAACAAGGGAAACCTTGATTGATTGCTGTTGATCGTGCATGCTCTGACCATGCAACGAGGATATCGATCTCGTTTGTGCTGGTTGTACAATTGCTTCGAACCTCAAACAGCAAATTGTCAAAAAGTATACGAGATAATTTTTCCAATAACGCGCCCTTTGTGTGAACAGAATAGTCTTGTTTTATTAGTTTATCGTAGTAACGATCAAATTCTGCCTGTTGTTCTTGTGATAAGTTCAGTAAAGACGATGATTCTTTTGATAATGCTGCGAACAATTCACCCAGAGTTAATCCAACATCATTAAGGAATTGTGCAGTTTTTTCCGAATAGTTCCCCATATCACAAAACCCTATAAATTACAATAGCGTGCTGAATAGGCCGCTCAACCATTTCATCACAGTGAACGCAAAAAACTTCATCCGGAATATCAAAAATTGAAGAAAACTTACTGCCCGAAAAGCGCTGGCAACGGGGACAATAAACTTCAAGTGCTTGTTCTAAAAATCCAACTTCGACACATAGTTCAAGAATTTTATACACTTCAATTATATTTATTCCAAGATTTCGTTGCATTGCACTCGGATAAATAAACATTCCGGGTTTATAGAAATTCAGAAATGATTCTAGTTTTGTTAGATCACAATTAGGTGGGGTCTCCCTTAGTAAAGGAGCCACTTTCGCATAAATATTTGAGTGCATCGTTCATACGCTCCATTCCTAAATCTCGACAAGTTCCTGTCTGGTGTTGTAATCCAGTGTATTTTCCAAAATAATATTCAAAAGTCACCTTGAGAATATAACTATCCGATTCAACTGGCGCAACACGCTTAATATAAACATAAGGATAACTCGCAGTAGCTTCCTTTTCGTTTAGATAATTAAGCAACAATTCCTTAACATCACTGCACCTACTGAATACTTCCTCGTTTTCGGATATCAACTCACGCAGTTCTCCAATAAAAGGCAGAACATAATCCTTTTCTGCGGATGCAGTTAGTTCTGCGGAACCACCCGAACCGAGTTCCATCATCTGTTTATATATTTTAACACTTTCATCGTCTTTGCTATTTAAGATGGTAATGGCATTACTGTGTTCACACAAAAATAATGAGAATTTCAGTTTATCTTTAATCCAAGCAACACAATCATTTAAAAGGGTTTCATAGGACTCTTTCCCAAACTGAGGATCATAGCGAACAGAATCAAAACGTATCTCCAACACGCCTAACGAGGGATTAATATAGATAACAACAGGATATCGATAATTTATTGGCTGGTAGTCCTCGGGATTCGGATATGCTTTCTGAAGAACGAACTTAATAAAGAAATCGTCACCCTTTACATAGTATTGCGGGGTGTCTTCTCCGATTGTCCTACTTAAAGCAAAGTTGGGTGTAAAAGTATCATATTCAAACTGGGATAACGCAGCATTTTGCAAGCTTTGTAATACCGAAACCTCATCTAAAGTTGTATAGAAAAGAGGTACAGAGTATTTATAGAGTTTGAGGAACTCCAAATACTCAAAGTTTGCAGCATAATTGGATTTTTGTGTCATAAAAGTAATAACACTTTTTTCATCCTGATGCTTTTCCATAGCAAACACATTAGGCTTATCCGATAAAGAGCATTGCTCATCATCTGTGATATATCCTTCTGCTTTTAACTGTCGAACAAAGTATTTCTGATATGTTTTAGAATATCCAAGCAAAGTATCCTTGTAAAAAGCAAGAAACTGACTTTCTTCCATTAATAAAGCCACTTTTATCCCTCCCCATATTACTCTTTTTCTTACATTATATACGCATATTCTTCTAAAATCCATTGCCAAAAATTCCAAAAACAACATCCAATATCCATTGGATTTAACCAGCAATGAATAATCTATTCTTCTTAGAAATGCAACAATACTTCGAAAATAAAGGAACAAAGTAAATTAATTTCACATGGAGGATGTCAAACGAGTCATTTGTTCAATAAAAAATCGAACCTTCATGCCGTGTCATATATTGTAGCCACTCTGGGTTGCATCACATATTATGCCACAATAACAGCTTCTCTCTATTACAATTCAAGCTCTTTCACTCTACGATAAAATGTGTTCGGCTTCAATCCCACTTCACGCATTGCTGCAGTTGCAGTAATCTCACCGGTTCTCCAACGAGTGCAGACCGTGCGAAACTTGGCTTCGTTGATTGAAATCGGTTTTCGGCCTTTGTACTTTCCTTCGGCCTTTGCAATTTCGATGCCCTCTCTCTGGCGTTCCAGGATACTCTCGCGCTCCAGCTCAGCAAGAGCACCGAAAACGGTGAGCATGAATCGGCCATGAGGGGTGGTGGTGTCGATGTTCTCCTTCAGACTGACGAACTCCACACCATTATCTGTCAGACCGGAAATGATGGTCAGGAGATCCCTGGTATTTCTGGCGATACGAGAGATACTCTCTACAATCACCGTGTCACCGGCACGGACAAAAGCCATCATGGCTTTGAAATCCTTCCGTTCGACATTTTTACCGCTGGCCTTATCAATAAAGATTTTCTCGACTTTTTGCTCATCCATCAGCTTCAACTGACGGGCCTCATTTTGGTCAACAGTGGAGCAACGAACATAGCCTACTTTCATGGTTGGTCACCACCTTATTTCTCTATTTACAATATAGCATATACTGCCAGAAATGTCAATAGACTTATATTTAATTATGAAACATTTCGAAATAGTAAATATGATTTATATGACACATAAAATAGCATATTTCACTTATGTCATTAGGGTATACCCTAATGAAACAAACCCCACATTGAGTAATTAGCTCAATGTGGGGTTTGTAAATTTTAGATCATTCAAGAACGGGTATCCCGATGAATTTTAAATAATCAAAAATACCATCATACCATTCTGATTTGCGAGTAGAGTCCTCACTGCTGCCTTCAGGAACAAAGATGGCCATACCCTGGCGAGCCCGTGTAAGAAGTACACGATAAGCATTCTTTAGGTATAGGCGACGCTCATCGGAGCTGACATTGGTCCAACGATGACCGACAAAGTTGTTGTAGGTCCATGCACCGTTTACATAGCGATAGTCTGCATCCCATGCAACAATGGAGTAGTCCAGCTCTAAGCCCTGGATATCAAACTCTGACACGACATCTTCAAGCATATAGCTAGAGCGTACGTCGTCCTTTCCATTGAGGAACCAGTTCGCAACAGAGATCTCATTTTTGACAAAGATACCTTCAGGCTTCAATCGCAAGCCACCGCTACTGGCAAGCAAACCGTAGCGTGTAGTGCCCTGACACTTATTGCGGGCCCAGGACTTTGCCTTACGCAGATCTCGAGTGATCACGATAGGATACTTGTCCTTGATTTTCTGGTATAGCCGTTGTGCTTCTGGTGTCTCGGCGTCCAATACAGCCTTAACAAATGCGGCTAGATCGGGAGTGCGGAAAGACCGAACAGAATTCGCAAGGTGAAGCTCATTGCGCTCATAGGTGTGGAGACCAGCGAGCATCTCATGCCAGTTTCTGCCGCGGCGGTACTCGTCGTCATTCAGCTGGGGAGTGATATACACGTCCCAATCAGGGAATGCACGGCGAAGAGAATCAAACCACTCAGGCAGGCCAGCTTCGCCAGTATTAATCTCCTGTCCGCCGCCAACCAAGCAGATGATGACTGCCCAATCCTGGTGTCGATCCATTGTGCTGATTAGAAATTCTGGTTCGCTATAAGGGAACGGAGAAACACCTTTCTTGGTAGCCATGAACTTTGCAATCATTTCCTGAGTCCAGGCTCTCTGTGCCTCATCAAAGATTGCAACGCGCTCGGGAGGGATGTTCTGATTGCCGACAAAAGAGTCACGGTATTTATGGATGATCTGGATAAATGCAGATGTGCTACGAAGTGCATCTGTTTTGGAAATGCGTCCACCACGTTGCCGTTCTTGTTCAACCTTATCTCGAGCTAACGCCTCCTGCAGGACATTCACCAGAGGGAAATTACCGGATAGGAAAACCGCATGCTCACCTTGCTGCGCATCAGAACGCTGGATCGCGATATTTAAACCCACAAGGGTTTTGCCAGCACCAGGTACACCGGTAACAAAGCAAATGGATTTTCTGCCATGAGCCTTGCTGTAATCGATGATACGGTTGATCTCATCTGTGGTGACAGTTAGGTTTTCTGCGCCGGCATCACTACGAGTAATGTCATGAACATTGTGGCCGCGATACAGTGCTTGGGCTGCTTCCACGATTGTGGGTGTAGGCAGATATTCAGAATTCTCCCAAGCTTTATAGTCAAATGCCGGCTCATCATACTGATTTGCAACGTGCTCAATTGCAACACCGATATTGTGGCCATTGCAGCGGATGGGCTCAATAATGCGGTCTCGTTCTGTCAGGGTATTCTGATATCTTGGAGCTCTGGTAGAGATCATCATGGGAACCAGAAGTTTGTTGTGACTTTCCTTCTGGAAATTCCGTAGATCCAAAGCGTAATCATAAACCTGATCATAGGTGGATTGCCGATATTCCTCATCGCCACACTTGAATTCTAACAGGAAAACAATATTGCGATAAAGAACCACAACGTCAACGCGTTTACCCATTCGAGGGATGGTGTACTCGAAGATAATTCTGCCGCTATTTAGATTCTGAAGTTGATTCTTTAGAATCTTCACCTCAGATTCCCAAGTGTTGCTCTGCTGAATCGTTGTTTCAGCAGAAGCATCGTTGGTGTGGATGATGCCAAGAATCTCGTTCGTAGATTGCTGTAAGAAATCAGAGAGATCTGCAGAGTAATAGGCACGCATGTTGTGCGAAGTTCGGAAAGCCATGTTAGGTGACCTCCTGTTCCAACGCATCAAACTCAGGTGTACCAAAGAATTCACCCAATGTAATTCCCAGGCCATCGCAGATCATTTTGATTGTAATGAGTTTGGGATTCTGGCTTTTTCCGTAGAGAATGTTCTTAATGCTAGATGGGGGAAGCGCGCAGATCGTAGCTAACTTATTAATACTGATCTCACGTTCTCCACAGAGTTGGAGAATTCGGTTTCTAACAGCGGTAATCGTATCCATACAGATGCCTCCCAAACTGATTCTGATAATAGAATATACAATTTGGGAACGGTATATAGGCTACGCATGCTACTATTGGGCTATACATAGCCGATATTGTTCTTTAACCTATGCCAAGATTGACAGAGAAATAAAATGATCGTATGATGATAGAAAACTTACGAGAGGAGGGATATCCGTGATCATCGATTCCCACGCACATTACAACAATAGTGCTTACAAGAAACCGTTTCGCTATTTGTCGTATGACAAGGACGGATACTCCCTCAAAGAGGGCGAATTGCCTCAGCTGATGCAGGAGATGGAGGAATCCAACATCCGCTATTTCATCGAGCCGGGTGTAAGCCTGCAATCCTGTGAAGAAGTGCTGCAGCTGTGCTCCGAGTATCCCGGACGGATCTTCCCTGCAATCGGTGTTCATCCCACCAGATCCATTTTTGAAAAGTGGGCTGACCGGCATAAATTGGCTGAGTATGCGAATACCCCTGGCGTGATCGCCATTGGCGAAATCGGTCTGGACTATCACTACAAGCGCGAGGAGCAGCACCGGCTGAAGCAGCATCTGTGGTTCATTTACCAACTGAATCTGGCATGGAAGATGAAGCTCCCTGTGATCCTCCATGTCCGGGATGCCCATGAAGATGCGCTCCGCATACTCAGATGGCACCCGGCCCGAAAACTGGGCGGTGTGATCCACTGTTTCTATGGTTCTAAAGAAATCGCCGAGCAGTATCTGAAGTTAGGATACCATTTCGGTATCGGCGGCTCTGTGCTCCAGTTAGAGGAACGAGCTAAGGCCTTGTGGGAAGCGATTCCGCATATTCCTCTGGATAAAATTCTGATGGAAACCGATGCGCCGTTTATCCTGCCATACTGCAAGGATGCGATCCAGCCAAAGCTTCTCCGCCGTGCCCGGAACACCTCACTGATTCTCCCGGCAGTCATCAAAAAGATTGCGGAGCTGAAAGATATCTCTCCAGATGAAGTGGAGCAGGTAACGGCACAAAACACAATCCGGTTATTCTCACTACCGATCGAACATGTCTAATAATAGTACCAGCGCCCATCTTCATTAACCAAAGATGGGCGCATTTTCTTTGACTGTGCAACCTATATTCGTTGCTTTTCATTTTCGCAACGTAATAAGGTTGCTTTTTCAGCAAACACGGAATCCCAGATCCCGGTGCAGCTCCAGTGCGTACATGCTGGTCTGGGCACCGTCGCTGACATAACCCGGCTCCACCCAGGGCAGAAACTGATTGGCAAACCGGTATCCCCAGAAGTGGGCCAACTTTGGCCCAGTGACCTCCAGATACACATAGTAGCTCCGGATGGCATCCTCATACTCATTCAGGGCCTCCTCGTAAGCATCCTGGATGGCAGTCGCAGCGGCCTCGGCTTCATTCCGGTATGGCATTGTCTGCATGATATGTTCCCGGAGGAAGGTTTCGTAATCCAGTCTGGTAAACTGGCTGGCCACGGGGTTATGGAAGTTGTGGAGGTTGGCCTGGAAGCCCAGGAAGCCAGCATAGACCAGATCAGAGCAGATCTGCCGATCCCAGGCAGCCACTAACTCATTGGCTGCATTCCTTCCGATTCTGGCAGTGAGATCTTGGGCTGCCTCCTGGAACTTTGCCTCCACAGGCAGGAACTCCCGATCCTTCTCCCGGAGGACTTTTCGCAGGTCCTCCACAATGGAGAGGTCGGTGAGCATGGCGAGGGTTGATTCAATTGTTTTCATAGTACTTTCCTTTCTGTTGTTCTTTTAGAACCACTAAATAGTTCTTTAGAACTTAGTATAAGCGCAGCAGATAGGAAAGTCTGTCGAAAGTGGGAGAGAATGCAAAAAAAGAGGACCAGTTTCCCGATCCTCTCAGATAACTTATTCGGTTAATGCACGGATGGCATTCAGAATGCGGTTCTGTTCCTTCTGGGGCAGACGGCCAATTCTTACAGAGAGTTCAGCCATGATACTGTCATTGGCATGCTCCACGCCGTCCTGCAGAAGCGCATCTGCGGAAACTCCCAGCGCATTGGCAATGCGGATGAAAGTATCCAGCTTGGGTGTTTTCACACCTCGTTCGATGACACTCATGTGTGTGGGACTGATATCCACAATCTCTGCCAGCTGTTCCTGTGTCAGATGTACCCGCTCCCGGGCGGCCTTGATTCTAGCGCCAATTGCTACTTGATCCATCATAACCCCTCCTTCTGGAACGAGTTCTCGTTCTGCAGTTAGTATATCCGGGGTTTGTGAATAGTAACAGAAACCAACAGAACCGAGCAAAAGTAGTTCTTTAGAACTATATAAGTAATTATAGAATCAGTCTGGGAGAATAATTGGGATGCTCTGTTGGCTGCGATTTTAACATTGTTATTTACTTTTAACATTCCGAAAGTTAAAATGAAAACAAGAAATACTATGGCTGACAACAAGGGGGCTGATGTTTGATATGGAATGGTTTAATCCTTTTGGTTTGGCTTTCATAACCATCATCATGATCCCCAACATTATCTTTGCGATTCGCTGCAAAGAGGGGTTTGCTAACAATTACAGAAACAAGACTGTCGAGCTGGTAGAACAGATTGGCAGATTCGGCTGCTTCGGTTTTATGATCTTCAACATTCCGGGGACCTGGTTTGGCTGGGCAGCCAACGAATCCTTCGCTCTGTATCTCATCTTGGATGCTCTGCTGGTTGCGTTATACTGCATCCTCTGGATCGTCTGTTGGAAGAAAAAAGGTATATTCAAAGCATTGGCACTGTCCGTCACTCCGTCAGTGGTCTTTCTGTTCAGCGGCATTATGAGCAGGTCATTCTTGCTGATTGTTGCAGCACTGCTATTTGCACCAGCGCACATATTCATTTCCTATCAGAATGCAAAGGGAGAAAAATAATGATTGAAACTGACAGACTGATTCTGCGTCCTTTCCGGGAAGAGGATGCTGCGGATGTATTTGAATATCTGAAGGCACCTATGGTGAACTGCTTTGACTGCATGAAGGTTCACTCCATGGAGGAAGCTCAGAAGGCAGTCATGGAGCGGGCAGAGGATGCTGAATACACCTTTGCCATTGTCTTGAAGGACACCGGCAAGGTCATCGGTGAGATCGATGCCCATCCCGAAAGCTCCCAGCCGGATATGGCAGAAAACTATGTGAAGGACACCTTCAGTCCTTGCTGGATGCTGCACCCGGACTATCACAGCAAGGGCTACGCATATGAAGCGGCGAAGGCTTTCTTTGACTATCTCTTCTATCAGAAGGGCGCCCGACGGATCTATGCCTACACCGAGGACTACAACCTGTCTTCTCAGCGCCTCTGCGAGAAACTGGGTATGCGCCGGGAGGGCCTGTTCCGGGAGTTCGTCTCCTTCGTCAATGATGCCGATGGTAATCCCGTCTATGAGAACACATATCAGTATGCCATTCTGAAGAGAGAATGGGAGACATTATGAATAGAGTAAAATGGAGAGGCTTAGCCTCTCCATTTTGTGTTTAACACTTACTTACTGAAAAACAACTTTGTAATCCGATGAAAATTCATCAAATGTTTTTTGAGATTCAATTAGTAAAGTATTCAGGTCGTCGTTGATCTTTCCTCTTATATAGGCATCACGTTTGGCTGGTTTCTCAATGAGCACCCATTTGAGCTGAATGTAGGAGTATTTGGCGAATGCCAGCCATTCGGGGTAGTTGATTGCAACGGGATTCTGGGTGAATGCAACTTTTCCAGCGTTTGCTGCCGCGGCTCCGGCATGAGCTACAAAAAGCATTGTAGCCAGTTTTGGGTGCTTGTCTCGGTTGAGAGAAAATGGAATACAATCTTTCCTAGGATGACCTTCTGCTTTGCGCTTGATTGCATAGCAAAGGCGTACAATAACTTCTACAAGCATTGCAGAAACAGACATGGAGCAGAAATGTATAAAGTCATAGCCCTCGTAATACATTCCCTGAACGATTTCAGCAATAGTTTGCTCTTCTTCGCCTATACTACCGAACTGCAGGAGATTGAAAAGAGCCATCAGGGGAACTGGCAGTCCCATAGAGGTAGTAACATCAGATTTAAAATGGAGAATCTGCTTTGCTAAAGCTGCAAAAATAGTGGATTCCCTCCGATCTGCATAGTTATCCATCACTTGGGATACGATATTTCCCATTTTGTCAATCGTTGTCATTTTCCC
The DNA here is from genome assembly GCA_021153265.1 of Clostridia bacterium. Classification (GTDB taxonomy): domain Bacteria; phylum Bacillota; class Clostridia; order Oscillospirales; family Oscillospiraceae; genus Faecousia. Next base: position 6,475 of record JAGKTU010000007.1, on the reverse strand, counting down.
GTTCAGGATATCAGCAACACCAAAGACAAATCCAAGCAAGGGGTCATGACCAAGCTGAAGAAGTCTATGATAATAGGTAGAGAGTCCTTCTACGCGAATGGTTGTATGTCGATTATCTTGTGCATCATATGGAACCTTGCTATCCTTTGAGTTGGCAAGTGCTTTCATCTCATCTTCGGGAAATACCTTATCAAAGTAGTCTCGAATGTAATCCGACAAAGGTCCAGCTTTGAGTCCGGTTTTACTTTTTTCAGGAACACCTACCAAAAGGATATCCACAGCTGCACCAACGATGCTTGCCAGCGCGACAATGGAAATATCAAAGCCATCCAGACGATGAAGTGCATTATATTCCTCTCGCATTTGGCGGATAGCAATTTCATTGCTTTGTAGTTCTTCTTCGGTAAAAATGGACTCCAAATCACAATTTGATCCTACATGGTGTTCAGCATCCTTAACAAGTTCCCCCCATGTGGGAATGGATATCTCCATAGGGGTTTTCTTGACAACGGGAAGAGAGGAGACATCTTGAGGGTCTTTACCTAGAAGTCGGAGAAGTTCTTCTGCTTTACTGATAACAGAATCAGTTTGGGCTTCGGAAGGGAAATGGATGCTGGATAGCGTTTCATCTTGATGCTTCAGCACAATGTTCATTTCTTGCTCAAACTCGGTATGTTTGAATTTACTCATTCCCGGATCGCTCCTCTAATATCTCCTGCACAACTTGCTCTAACTGTTGTATGCGTTCGTCTGCTTGGTCACTCCTATCGGCCTTTTCTTTTAGTACCTGCATCTTAGCCTCGTTTTTCCGTAGAATATACTTGTATTTTACAGAGTCTTTTTCATATGCTTTCTCCACAGCATCCTTCTCTATATGCGTTTTGATATTGTCTACAATTGTAGTGAGAAATGCGCCTAAGAGGATTTTGTCTTTGTTGGCCATAATTTCCTTTCCAACTTTGGAGAAATGCTTTCTAGCAACCTTCATTGTTTTGCCTATGTCAACGTTGATTTGTTTAGCCATATGCTTTCTCCTTACTGTTCACCCAGATCGTGCTTGAGATCTTTGATAGCCTGCTGGAGAAGAATATTTAAGCTTTGCAGATAGTCCAATCGCTCTTGAGCGGCATTCGCCTCAGTTTTGAGTGCTTGGATAATTGCTTCATGTCGTTTAAGCACCTCTTTGTAGAGCCGTTCCTTCTCTTGCTGGAGTTGCTTGCTCTTTAGATGAGAGGCAAGGCCAACACCACCAGCTGCGAGGACAGCAACAGGAGCAGCAAGAACAAAGACACCTGCAACCATCCCACCACCAACAACAGCGCCAGCAGCTGCTAGGCCAGAAGTAATTCCAGCGGCAGACAGGCCGACTACACCTAGACCATATAGTGCTGCAAAAGAGCCGACACCACCGATACCTGCACCTAAGGCACCGGCTAATACCTCTGGGATTGCACTTTCCTTGATAGTTCTCGAAGAGTCATTTACTGCCTGCGCTGCTTCGTTTACAACATTGACGACTTGCTGGAGAGCGTCCACACTTTGGAATCTCATTTCCTTTTTCTTTTTTACATAGCCACTCATAAAAGAACCTCACTAATCCTAAAAATGATATATTTATAGTATCATATCTTCCGTCCAATTTATTGGCCTATCTAAAGATTTTTACAGTTCCACTGCAACCTTAATAACCCCATCCAGCTTGTTCTCGAAGAGGTGGTAAGCCTCCTCAATATCCTCCAGCTTATAGCGGTGGGTAATCAGCGGGGTGGTATCGATTTTGCCTACTTCGATGAGAGAAAGAATCTCGGCACAGTCGCAGCCGTCGACACCACCGGTTTTAAAGGTCAGGTTCTTGCCGTACATATCCGGCAGAGGCAGGGGCTGGGCCTCGTCGTAGAGGGCCACCACCGTGACGATGGCATTGGGCCGAGCGCAGTCCCAGGCCAGGCGGAAGGTGTCCTTGGCACCTGCCACTTCCAACACTACATCGGCACCGCCGTGATCGGAGTTTGCCAGTGTGAATGACTTGCAGTCCTCTGGGGCGCAGGTCAGTACATCGGGGTAACGCTTGTGGACAAAAGCGATTCGTGCCGGGTCTTTTTCGCAGACGATGACCCGCTTGGGGTTCTTCAGCAGGACGCACATGAGGGTGCACAGGCCCGTGGGGCCTGCGCCAATGATGAGGACGGTGTCATCCTCGGTGATCTCGGAAATCCGGGCGGCCCAGAAACCGGTGGCCAGCACATCGCCCACCAGCAGCGCCTGCTCATCGGTGACGGAATCGGGGATCTTATTCAGGCCCTGATCCGCATAGGGAACCCGGACAAACTCAGCCTGTCCGCCGTCGATGCGACAGCCCAGTGCCCAGCCGCCGTTGGGGTTGGTGCAGTTGTTCACGAAGCCATGCTGGCAGAAGAAACACTCACCACAGAAGGTCTCCACATTCACCGTCACCCGGTCACCGGGCTTCACGGTGGTTACAGCAGAGCCGACTTCCTCCACCACACCCACCATCTCATGACCCACGGTGATGCCGGGCACCGCCCGGGGCACGGAACCGTGCTTGATGTGCAGATCACTGGTGCAGATGGAGCCCAGAGTCACCCGCACAACCGCATCCCGGGGATCGAGAAGACCTGGCTTGGGCTTGTCCGTGAGGGCGAATTTTCCGTGTTCAATGTAGGTTAAGGCTTTCATGGGATGTACCTCCAATTCGTTTGAGACTATTATAGCGCAGGATGTGACGCGGCGCAAATAAAGTCTTTGTGATATAATCACTGCTTTTTATGTTATAATGTAGTATCATACAATCACAAAGACACAAGGAGGGTTTCCGATGAAAAAACTGTTATCTGTTTTTCTGCTTGCGATTTTGCTGGTGGGATGCTCTGCTCCTAAAGAGACTGCAAGCTATCGCCAGATCAGCATGGACGAGGCCATCACTATGATGGAAGAAGAATCCGGATATATCATCCTGGATGTGCGCACTCCGGAAGAATTTGCGGATAAGCATATCCCCGGAGCGGTCAACATTCCCAACGAAAGCATCGGCACAGAAGAAATACCGGAATTGCCGGACAAAGACCAGCTGATTCTGGTATACTGCCGCAGCGGCAACCGCAGCAAGCAGGCAGCGGAAAAGCTGGCAGCCTTGGGCTACACCAATGTTGTGGAGTTCGGCGGTATCAACAGCTGGCCCGGAGAGACGGTTTCCGGATAACATTACAAAGGAGACGCATAATATGGGTATTTTCGATTTTTTCAAACAGCCTGATATAAACAAGGGTGTGCAGGAATATAAGAGCGCAGCGGGTGCTGTCCTTCTGGATGTACGCTCGCCCCAGGAATACCGGGAAGGGCATATCCCCGGCAGTCAAAATGTGCCGCTGCAACAGCTTGACAAAGTAGAAGAAGTAACCGAAAATAAAGATACCGTACTGTATGTGTACTGTCACTCCGGCGCACGGAGCAGACAGGCAGTCAGTCTCTTGAAGCATATGGGCTATACCAACGTCCACAACATCGGCGGCATTGCCGCATATTCTGGAAAGGTGGAGTGACCATGAAAGTCGTGATTGTAGGCGGCGTAGCCGGAGGCGCCACCGCAGCAGCAAGAATCCGCAGGCTGGACGAGCAGGCTGAGATCGTAGTCTTCGAGCGGTCAGGCTTCATTTCCTATGCCAACTGCGGTCTTCCTTATTACATCGGCGGTGTCATTGAAGATCCGGAAGATCTGACCCTTCAGACCCCGGAAAGTTTTTGGCAGCGCTTCCGCATCCACATGAAGGTACATCACGAAGTGACTGCTATCCATCCGGACAGAAAGACCGTTTCTGTGAAGAACCTGGAATCTGGTGAAGAATTTGAAGAAAGCTATGACAAGCTGCTTCTTTCTCCCGGCGCAAAGCCCCTCTGGCCCAAACTGCCGGGAATGGAGAGCTGCAAGCTGTTTACCCTGCGTACTGTGGAGGATACCTTCCGGATCAGAGATTTTGTGGACCAGAACCATCCCAAGTCCGCGGTGATGGTAGGCGGCGGTTTTATCGGTCTGGAAGTGGCAGAGAATCTGCGGCATTTGGGATTGGATGTGACCATCGTCCAGCGGCCCAAACAGCTGATGAATCCCTTTGATGCGGATATGGCTTCCTTTATCCATGCCGAAATGCGCAAGCACGGTGTGAAACTGGCCCTGGGATACAGTGTGGAAGGCTTTGAAGAGAAAAGCAGTGGGATCGATGTTCTCCTAAAAGACACTGCGCCTCTCCATGCAGATATGGTGGTGCTGGCGATCGGTGTCACCCCGGAATCTACCCTTGCCAAAGAAGCAGGCCTTGCTCTGGGCATGAAAGACAGCATTCTGGTCAATGATCGGATGGAGACTTCCGCTCCCGATATCTATGCAGTAGGCGACGCTGTACAGGTAAAGCACTATGTCACAGGTCAAGATGCGCTGATTGCGCTGGCTGGCCCTGCCAATAAGCAGGGAAGAATTGCGGCAGACAACATCTGCGGTGGTGACAGCCGGTATCTTGGCAGTCAGGGCAGCAGTGTCATCAAAGTCTTTGACATGACTGCAGCTACCACCGGAATCAACGAGACCAATGCCCGAAAATCCGGATTGGATGTGGATACGGTGATCCTTTCACCTATGAGCCACGCAGGCTACTATCCCGGCGGCAAGGTGATGACCATGAAGGTCGTCTTTGAGAAAGGGACATACCGTTTGTTGGGCGCGCAGATTGTTGGATACGACGGTGTGGACAAGCGCATCGATGTGCTGGCAACCGCCATCCACGCCGGGATGAAAGCAACCGAGCTGAAGGATCTGGATCTTGCCTATGCGCCGCCTTATTCTTCTGCAAAAGATCCTGTGAATATGGCAGGCTTTATGATTGACAATATCTCCAGAGGACTGAAACAGTGGCATCTGGTGGATGCCGACAAACTGCCCCGGGATGGAAGTGTTACCCTGTTGGATACCCGAACCCCCGGGGAATACAACCGAGGACATATTGATGGATTCAAAAATATTCCTGTGGATGAACTGCGGGAGCGGATCGGCGAGATTGAAGCCGGGAAGAAAGTTTATGTGATCTGCCAGAGCGGCCTTCGTAGCTACATCGCAACCCGGATCCTGGAAGGCTACGGCTTTGAAGCCTATAACTTTGCCGGAGGATTCCGGTTCTACGATGCCGTCATGAATGACCGGGCGTTGGTGGAAAACGCTTACAGCTGTGGAATGGACAAATAAAGGCGGACAGTGAGGTATCTCTGACCGCTGAGACCTTCCGGAATCGCTCTAAGTGAATACTGGCACAAAAACCCTTGACTCTCCTCTAAGGGGATAGATTACCATGGTTGCGTATGGAGGTGAAGTGCGTGTTCAAAATCGGTGAATTTTCAAAACTTTCCATGCTGACCGTCAAAGCTCTGCGGTTCTACGAAAAGGAAGGTTTGCTGAGCCCTGCCCATGTGGATGAATGGTCTGGCTACCGTTTCTACGAAGCCAATCAGCTGGAAACAGCGGCAACCATCAAGGCACTGCGGCAACTGGATTTCAGTGTAGAGGAAATCCGGGCGCATTTGAGCGGGGTCCCTTTGCAGAAAGCTCTTCAGGCTAAGAAAGATGTGCTTCTGCAGAAGCAGGCAGATATTTCTGCGCGAATCTCCATCATCAACTATCTAATGGAGGAAAGCGATATGAATTATCAGGCTGTTGTGAAAGAAATCAGCGAATGCATCGTTTACAGTGAAGAAAGGCTTCTGAATCAGTACAGCGAGGTGACTGCTCTGGTGCTGGAATCTGCGCAGGAATGTCTTCGGTTAAATCCGGGACTGGAGTGTGTAAGACCCGATTACTGCTTCTGTGAGTATCTGGATGGCGAATACAAGGAAACCAATATGCGCATCCGTTATTCCCAAGCGGTAACAAAAATCGGCATTGGCAACGAACGGATCAGCTTCCGCCAGTTACCTGCCACCAAGGCCATCTGTATCTATCACAAGGGTGCCTATGATCGCCTTGGCGAAGCCTATGCCTACATTTACCGCTATGCTATGGAGAACGGTTATCAGATTACCGGCCTGCATCGTGAATGCTATATCGACGGCATCTGGAATAAGGAAAATGTGGAGGACTGGCTGACGGAGATTCAGCTGCCGGTTAAGTAAAAATGAAACCCGGAATTGGTTCGTGATAGTCACGCTTCCAATTCCGGGCTTTGTTTCTGTTGTAGGCTTTGCTGTGTTCAGGCTTCCGGGTGACGGGATTCAGCTCACCCCAGGTCTGCCGCTTGGCCAAGTCCATCTTGCGCTTCTCTTTTTTAGAGAGCTTCTCATAGGGAATGAATTTCTCCATACTGATTTCCTCCTCTTATAGTTTCTGAAACCAGTATACCACAACCGCGCAAGAATGCATAAACGATTTGTAAATTACTTGTTTTGTGATATAATTGGCCCAAAGGATGGTGATTCT
>JAGKTU010000120.1 GCA_021153265.1 Clostridia bacterium | reverse complement strand
CTGCCTTTCGGTTTTGTCTGGACAACTCAACCATAACACAGGTCATCCCTATTCACTATTCTTTTTTCTTTTTGTTACACATCATTGTAATACCTACAGGGGAAAATACGCAAGTTTTACTTTTCCTCTTGTAAGTTTCAAGGGATTGTGGTAGAATAAATTGGTTTAATTTTCAATAATCCCGGAGGTCGTTATGGGTATGCACAGTCCCACGTAGCTTTCCTCTGCATAGATAAATAATTTAGGAGGAAAAAGTATGTCTAACTTAATTGAAGAAATCAGCCGCCGCCGGACATTTGCCATCATCTCCCACCCCGACGCCGGTAAAACCACTCTGACCGAAAAATTCCTGCTCTACGGCGGCGCCATCGCTCAGGCCGGTGTCGTCAAGGGCAAGAAGAATTCCCGTGCCGCTACCTCCGACTGGATGGAGATCGAAAAGCAGCGCGGTATTTCCGTTACCTCTTCCGTCATGCAGTTCCAGTATGGCGGCTTCTGCATCAACATTCTGGATACCCCCGGCCACCAGGACTTCTCTGAGGATACCTACCGTACCCTGATGGCTGCGGACTCCGCAGTCATGGTCATCGACGGCGCAAAGGGTGTCGAGCCTCAGACCCGGAAGCTCTTTAAGGTCTGCGCCATGCGCCACATCCCCATCTTCACCTTCATCAACAAGATGGACCGGGAGACCAAAGACCCCTTCGACCTGCTGGATGAGGTGGAGCGTGAGCTGGGTATCGAAACCTATGCCATGAACTGGCCCATCGGCTCCGGTAAGGACTTCCAGGGCGTGTATGACCGGGAGCAGGGACAGCTGCTGTTCTTCTCCGGTCTCAACGGCAGGGCTAAGGCTGAGAAGATGACCGTGGATCTGTATGATCCCCAGGTCGCGGAACTTCTCGACAGCGAAACCAAGGCCCAGCAGCTCATTGACGATGTGGAGCTGCTATCTGCCGGCCGGGAAATGGATTTGGAGGCCGTTCGCTGCGGTCAGCTGTCCCCTGTGTTCTTCGGCTCTGCGCTGACCAACTTCGGCATCGAACCCTTCCTGGAGAACTTCCTGAAGCTGACGCCCCCTCCGCTGGCAAGAACCGCCGACTGCGGCACCATTGACACCTTCAGCCCGGATTTCTCTGCTTTTGTCTTCAAGATCCAGGCAAACATGAACAAGGCCCACCGTGACAGACTGGCATTCATGCGTATCTGCTCCGGTAAGTTCTCCCGGGACACCGAATATTACCATGTTCAGGGCAAGAAAAAGATGCGTCTGAGCCAGCCTCAGCAGCTGATGGCTGCGGAGCGCGAGATCGTTGAGGAAGCCTATGCAGGCGATGTTATCGGCGTCTTCGACCCGGGCATCTTCGCCATCGGCGATACCATCACCGTGCCGGGTAAGAAGTTTGAATATTCCGGCATCCCCACCTTTGCGCCCGAACACTTCTGCCGGGTGTCCGCCAAGGACTCCATGAAGCGCAAGCAGTTCGTCAAGGGTACGGAGCAGATCGCCCAAGAGGGTGCGATCCAGATCTTCAAGCTGCCCAACTCCGGTATGGAGGAGGTCATCGTGGGCGTTGTCGGTACGCTGCAGCTGGACGTGTTCCAGTACCGGATGAAGAATGAGTACGGCGTGGATCTGCGGATGGAGATGCTGCCCTACGAGGAGATTCGGCTCATCGACGAGTATCCCGGCGAACTGAGCGATCTGAATCTGGGCTCTGACGCGGAGCTGCTGGAGGATTACCGCGGCCGCAGCCTGCTGGTATTCAGCAGCTACTGGGCCATCGATTTCACCTGCCGCCGCAATCCCGGCCTGAAGGTCAGCGAGATCGTGGTGCAAGAGGGATAAAAGAAATACAGACGGGCGAAGCTATGGAGGCTTCGCCCGTTTTGCGTGGCCGCGGAAACGTTTATAAGATGGGTCTTGCATTTCGGGGCCTGAGTTACTATAATATTCGGGACAGGGAAAGGAGGGGCGGCTATGAAAGCATGGCAGCATTTTTGCACCATAACAAAGCACCGCTGGAAGGTTCGTGAGGGCTGTTTTCGGGTGGGGCTGTACTGGCAGGGCCTGACCCATGACCTTTCCAAGTATTCTCCCACGGAATTTCGGGTGGGCGCCCGGTTTTATCAAGGCAACCGAAGCCCAAATGCGGCGGAACGGGAGGAAAAAGGCTATTCCGAGGCCTGGATCCATCACAAGGGCCGCAACCGTCATCATTTTGAATACTGGACGGATATGAACCGGGAGACACGGCAGTACGAATCTGTTGTGATGCCCAGACGGTATCTTGTGGAGATGGTGATGGATCGGATCGCCGCCTGCAAGACCTATCAGGGGGACAAGTATACCGATGAGTCGCCCCTTGCTTATCTGGAGCGCAGCACGGACCAGAAGCTGATGCACCCGGTTCTGCTGAGGCAGCTTACCTTTATCCTGACCATGCTCAAGGAGCAGGGGGAGAAGGAAACTTTCCACTATTTGAAAGAAAATGTCCTGAGAGGGAAGCCTTTCCCCTGGGAAGTATAAATTTTTTGGAGGAACATTTTTATGAGCGCAAGCTGGATCAAAGACGCTGTTTTTTACGAGATCTATCCCCAGTCCTTCTGCGATACCAACGGTGACGGTATCGGCGATATTCAGGGCATTATCTCTAAGCTGGACTACGTCAAGAGCATTGGCTGCAACGCCTTGTGGATCAACCCCTGGTATGAATCCCCCTTTGTGGACGCAGGCTACGATGTTCGGGATTTCTATAAGATCGCGCCCCGCTACGGCACGATGGAGGATGCGGTGGAGCTGTTCAAGGTGGCCCATGAGAAGGGTATCCATGTATTGATCGACCTGGTTCCCGGTCACACCAGTGAGCAGCATCCCTGGTTCGTGGAGAGCTCCAAGGAACATCCCGGCGAGGAGTTTGCTGACCGCTACATCTGGACGGAGAACGCCTTCTGCCGCGGCGACGGCATGCCTTTCATCGGCGGCGAGACTCCCCGTGATGCCACTTACATCATCAATTTCTTCAAGTGCCAGCCTGCCCTGAACTACGGCTACCGGAAGATCAACGAGCCTAACTGGCAGCAACCCATCGATTCTCCCGCGGCTCTGGCTACCCGGGAGGCTATGAAGGATGTAATGCGCTTCTGGCTGGACAAGGGCTGCGACGGCTTCCGTGTGGACATGGCCGACTCTCTGGTCAAGAACGACGGCGACGAGAAGCTGGGTACTATGGAGGTCTGGAAGGACATCACTTCCGATGTCCGCAAGGATTACCCCGATATGGCGCTGGTTTCCGAGTGGAATAACCCCGGCTGCGCCCTGCACTGCGGTTTTGACATGGACTTCTGCCTGGACTGGTACGGCAACAGCTACAGCCAGCTGGTGCGGTTGTATCAGATGGACAAGAAGGGTGCCATCACCAGAGATGACAGCTTCTTCAAGGCTGAGTCTCAGAATGATCCCATGGCATTCCTGCGGGACTTCATGCCCAAGTACGAGCAGCGCGGCGAGGGCCTGTACTGCATGATCACCGGCAACCACGACTGCAAGCGCACTTCTTTCAATCTGAACGACAAGGAGCGGAAGCTGGCTTTCGCATTCCTGCTGACCATGCCCGGCGCGCCCTTCATCTACTACGGCGATGAGATCGGCATGGCTTACCGCTGGCTGCCCACCAAGGAGGGCGGTTACCACAGAACCGGTACCCGTACCCCCATGCAGTGGGATGACAGCAAGAATCTGGGCTTCTCCACAGCGGATGCTGACAAGCTGTATCTGCCTGTTGACCCCAACCCCGGCAACGCAACCGTAGCCGCACAGGAAAAAGATCCCGATTCCATGCTGAACCACATCCGCAAGGTGCTGGCTCTGCGGAAGGAATATGCCGATCTGGGCGCATACACCGATATGACCGTGTATCACGCCGAGGCAGGCGACCGGCTGTTTGCCGTCAAGCGGGGCGAGATGCTCGTTGCGGTGAATCCCGGTCTGGAGGAGAAGAGCCTCGAGCTGGACGGCAAGTACGAGATCGTCTATGTCTTCGGCGAGGCCGAACTGGCCGAGGATCTGAAGGTCGGCAAGCAGACCATGGCAGTTCTGAAGCCTGTTAAGTAAAAATAATTCCCCGGAGGCAGCTCCGGGGAATATTTTTTGGAGAAATGGGGAAATATAGGCTTGACATTTGATTTCTTTTGCATATAATAAAAACGTTCCAAATAGAGGATTTGTGTAACGGTAGCACACCGGACTCTGACTCCGTTTGCGGGGGTTCGAATCCCTCATCCTCTGCCAAAA
>JAGKTU010000058.1 GCA_021153265.1 Clostridia bacterium | reverse complement strand
TGATTCATAATCCCCATAGCTTCGGAAACGAAACCGCCATCGACGAACTGCTGTCCAACATGGCTTTTTGGTCCGGTCTGGATTTCGAAAAAGGTGTATTGGAAAGCGGCGAATTCCAGAGAAACACGGGACTGTTCTTTATGATCGTCGCACTTGTGGTGATTGGTATTGCGTTGTTTTCCACATTGATCCACAACAAAAACAGCAGACTGCTTTGGATTTTTGGTATGGTGATCCTGTTTGCCGGCACCTACTTCGCATATAGCGCAAGCGGCATTTTCTTCTGGAATGACTCCGTTGTTTCCAACACCATCCTTTTGGGAAGCGCAATGATCCTTTATATGCTGTTCCTGTCAATGGGAATCGTGTATTTTCTGGATGACAGCAAAAAGATGGGCATGACCGCGGTCATTTGTCTGGGGGCGGCAGATGCGCTGTTTTTTGCGGTTCCGGTGATGACAGATCTGTTATTTTACGATACATGGCGGTATTGGGCAATCGCGCAGATGATCGTGAATTTGATCTTGATCACCTGTCTTGTAAAAGAATGCTTCTGTAAGAAGGACAAGCATAATTGGCTCTATATTGGCGCAATTTTTCCGCTGATCGCGTTCGGGGTGGATCTTTCCATGACAGGTCTTGGTATTTGGAAAGGCGGTGTTGTCTCCAAATATGTGTTTATCGCTTTGTTCGCGGTAACCATGGTGGTGGTTCTCAGAATCATTCCCCGCAGTATCAATGCCGCAGAAAAAGCAAAAGAGCTGGAATTGCAAAGAAGCCGGCTGGAAGCCGAAAAAAATATTGTGGAAGCAGAACTGAAGGAAAGCCGTGTGGCGATCATGCTTTCCCAAATCCAGCCGCACTTCATTTACAACACCCTTGGCACCATAGAGCGTATGTGTCTGAAAGATCCGCAAAAAGCAAACGAATTGGTGCGGAATTTCAGCCTGTACTTAAGAGGCAATTTCAGCGAGCTTGACAGCGTAACACCGATTCGGTTTGCAGAAGAACTCAAGCATGTTGAGCATTACGCCAATATCGAAAAAGTTCGCTTCCCGGATATGAGCATTGAATATGATGTGGAAGCGACGGAGTTTGTTCTGCCGGCACTGTCCGTTCAGCCCCTTGTAGAAAACGCGATCAAGCACGGTCTGATGCGTCTGGAAACAGGTGGAACGGTGATGATCCGTTCTTATGAAACACCAACACATTTTTGTGTGGAGGTGAAAGACGATGGCGTAGGGTTTGATACAAGCTTGCCCATTGATGGGAAAAAGCATGTGGGTCTGCGCAACATCCGGGGAAGACTGAAAGCGATGGTAGACGGTGATCTCATTCTGGAAAGCAAGCCCGGTTCCGGCACCAAAGCCGTGATTATGATCCCAAAGGAAGTGATCGCATGAAAGCAATCGCAGTCGATGATGAAATATATATGCTGGAAACCCTGCTCGAAGCGGTGAGCGCGTCTTCTGACATTGAGATGGTAGAGGCGTTTTCCTCCTGCTCCGCGGCCCTTGCGTACGCCACAGAAAATCCGGTTGATGTCGCTTTTCTCGATATCAATATGCGCGGCATCGGCGGCTTGGGACTTGCTGAAAAGCTGCTTGGGCTGCAGCCCCGCTGCAAGATCGTGTTTTGCACCGGTTATGAAGAATATGCTGTATCTGCTTTCCAGCTTCATGTCTCCGGATATTTGATGAAGCCGATCACACCGGAAGCGGTACAGAAGGAAATTGACCACATCAAGGGGGTCAAGGCCACAGAAAAACTGCTGACCATCAAATGTTTTGGAAACTTCGAGGTGCTTTATAACGGTGAAATTCTTCCTTTCAAACGGAAGAAAGCGAAAGAGTTTTTGGCGGTTTTGATCGATCGCAACGGCGCGGGCATGACGGCAAAACAAATCTGCGCGATTTTATTTCCCGACGATATGGATGACACCAAGAATGCAGCTTACCTGCGGCAGCTTGTATTGGATTTGAAGAATACCCTGAAGGCAATTCGGGCGGAGGATGTTCTCAGGCATGATACACCTTATTATCGTATTGATACCAACCTTGTAAGATGCGATTATCTCAGTTTTCTGGAAACCGGAAAGCCTCAGTTTCATGGTGAATACATGACCCAATATAGTTGGGCAGAAGAAACTTGCGCCATGCTTCAATTTAAGAAATGACCCAAGAACGGCAGAATTTTATTCTGCCGTTCTTTTTTGTGTAACACCTTTGTAACGCGCCTTTTGTTATTATCCAAATTGGATCAGTGTAACTGAGTCGGGAGGGCCGGTAATATGACGGATAAGGAATTTAAGCGACTGAGCAGATCTCAGCTGATTGATATTATCTACCAATTCCAACTGCAGGTCGATAAATTGACGGAGCAAAACCAGCAATTGGAGCGGGAATTGGAAGACAAACGGCTTCGCTTGCGTAATGCCGGTAATATCGCCGATGCAGCCCTCGAAATTAACAATTGCTTCCGCAGCGCACAGAATGCCGCAGAGCAATACTTAAATGAAATCAAAGCGATCCGTGAAGAAACCGAAGCAGAACGGCAATGGATTCTCGGACAGGCGCAGGCGGAAGCGGCGGCGATCGTTTCCAAGGCGAAGAAGACATATGGAGAGTACGATTCTGCAATAGAGGCGATTTTGAAAGAATATAAGCAGAGTCCTTCGGATAACGGGTGATGGGTATGATGATCAGAAAGAAAAAGGAAGTATCTCTTCCTACGAAACGTCAGGTTGAAACAGAACGAAAGCGATACCGCCGTCAGAAGGCCTATAACAAAGCCTTGGGCGGAACGATATATGTTTTGACGATCGTGGCCGCTGTTGCCGTGCTGATCGCAACCCTTGTTTTGCCCGTTCTTCAAATCGAGGGCACCAGTATGGAGCCAACGCTGTCAAACGGTGACATCGTGCTGCTTACCAAAACGACCCGTTTCGACCACGGAGACCTTTGTGGATTTACCTGGAACAACAAACTTCTGATCAAGCGCGTGATCGGGCTTCCCGGCGACTGGATCGAGATGGATACTGACGGAAATATCTATCTCAATGGCGAGAAACTGGATGAGCCTTATGTGCAGCAGAAGGATTTTGGCGAATGCGACCTTGAATTTCCCTTCCAAGTCCCCCAGGAGCAGTATTTTGTGGTGGGAGATATGCGGGAAAGCTCCATCGATTCCCGCAACACGCTGATCGGATGTATTCCGAAGGATCAGATCGTCGGAAAAGTTTTCTTTCGGGTATGGCCCTTTCAAAATATTCGTTTTTTCTAAACATTAAGACGTAAATACGCCGGAAGGACAAGCGTTTATGAGTTTCATTGAACAATACTTGTTACAATTGAATACTGAAAAACGACGGTGGCGGCGCGCAGCGGCAATTCTGACTGCCCTGTCGCTGATCGTTGCGCTTGTCACGGCATGGAATCTGCGCATGACGGGCGTTACGATCGCCAACAGCGCATCCTGCGGATGTGAGGAACATCAACATAGCGAGGTTTGCCTGCAGGACGGCGTGCCGGTTTGCGGCAAACAAGCGCATATTCATAATACCGGCTGTTATTCCGACCCAAATGCAGATACAGAAACTTCGCTGGACTGGCAGCGGATGTTTGCCAGCTATCCTTATACGGGTGTTCTGCGTGAGGATCTGGTCGGCATTGCCAAGACCCAAGTGGGATACACGGAGAGCCGGCTGAATTATGAAGCAGGTGACAACGGTGTACGCCGTGGCTATACACGCTATGGCGCATGGTACGGAGCGCCTTACGGCGATTGGTCCGCCATGTTTGTGTCATTCTGCCTGAATTATGCAGGCGCGGATTGTGCAGAATTTCCGAACAGCACCGGCGGCGCGGCCATGGCTGAGCTTTGGAAAGCACAGCAAAAGTACGCCCCGGTGGGCGACTATGTTCCCCAAAGCGGTGACATCGTATTTTTTGACAACAACACAGTTGGCATTGTCGCCGAGGTATATGACGCTACCTTCTGTATGATCCGCGGTGATCAGCAGGATGCGGTTACGGCTGAGACGATGTCTTTCAGCGATGCGTCCATTGTTGGCTGGGGATCCACGGAAACACCTGCGCCTCAGGAAACATTGCCGACGGAGCCGCCGACAGAGGCAGCAGAACCATCGGTGGATGACCTGCTGGATATCTCCCATGGCCCTGCCTTCTTCATCATCGAGGGGGATGCGCCGCAGGTGCAGGCGAAAAACTTCTCCCTGAAATCTACCCGCTCGGCTATGGAATTGATTCCTTATCTGCAGGCCAACGGCGGCAACTATTTCTATACATTGCTGGACCTCAACAATGTGGAACTGCCCAAGGATGAAAACGGACACTACATTGCCGAGGCCCAGAAAGGCTACAAGCTGACCATTACCTTCAACAGCCCCAAGGGTTTCCTGCCGGGAACCTATCAGTATCAGATCCCCAACGGTTTGCTGGTGGATGGCGGCAAAGGTGATTTTGTCCTGAAGGACGGAACCAATGTTGGCAGCTGGGAGGTCACGGATACGGGTCTGATCACCCTTGTATTCAACGAACAGATAAACAACCGTTCGGACATTACGATCAGTTCCACACTGGGTATCCACTTCACGGAGCAGGATGACCCCATTGACTTTGACGGCTTTATTACCGTTAAGGTAGAACCTCCTGCCCAGCAAAAAGCCCCGACGGTACTGACAAAATGGGGCTCTCCCAACGGGAGTGCCGGAAAAATCAATTGGACAGTTCGCATTGACGGACATGCGGATTCCCAGATCCCCGGAAGCATTCTCACCGACCAGCCTGCTCTGAGTGATTGGAGCAGACCCCACAGCTATACCCAATCGGATATGGACGGCGGTCTGACCTTCGGTGTTTCCGACCCGGCGGGCGGATGGCACGCATGGACGGTTTCCGCCGACGATCCGCACCTGATATGGGATGAAACGGGATGGTCCTATAAGATCCCCAAAACGGTCATCTGCGACTACTGCGGAGAGCTGGAACTGGGTAATGACGGCTGGAGCTATCTTGTCGACTACACGTCTACTCCGACGAAGCTCAACACCCCGGGTACCTTTGACTACGAGAACAAGGTCACGGTGGACGGTCAAACTGCATGGGGCTGGAGTAATTTCACGCATGTGGAGATCGAAGCCGAGATCGTGAAGAAGGGCGCTTTCGTATCCGATGCTTCCGGAGGCGGATTCCTATGGGAAGTTCGCGCTACCATACCGGGACGCCCGGAAGGTCAGAAAGCGGAGTATTCCTGGTTCATCATGGATGAGATGCGGCTCATGGATGAAAACGGTACGATGATCGGCCACGCACAAAACGATATCCATCTGGCCACGGTTATGACGACCTATAACGGAACAACCATCCAGATTCCCCGCATTCAGGATGCCACGGACGGGGATCTGTTCGCCTGGGACAATGCCTGGACGGCAACAGAAAATGGTATCAGCTATAACAGAACCATCAATCTGCTTTGCCGCTGCCAATGCACCCCGGAAACCTGTCACTGGTCAGGCTGCGCAGACTACTGGTTCCAAAAGGATAACGGTGAATGGGCGAGTAACGGTTTTTGCCAGTGCTGGACACCGACCCAGAATATGACCTTTACCTTCGTTTACAAAACCGAGGATCTATCGGTAATTGAAGAGTATGGCTCCCTTGGTTATCAACTAAACAACCATGCGCAGCTATACTATATGCCCGATGGCAGCAACTCCGTTCGGGTTTCTTATGATGATGCGGCGGTCACCATTCCCAATTTGTTTGAAAAACAGTTGACCCACGATTATGACGGCTATACCGCACATTACAGAATCACAGTCAACGAAGCAAAGGCCGTGCTGACAAACGGATCGCCCCTGACGATCCACGATGTTATGACGGACACATTGGCGTACATAAGCGGTTCGCTTGTGATCACAGCAGAGAATGCCAACGGACACACATCAACCTTGCGGCAAGATGTAGACTATACCGTTTCCTACGACGGAACCGGCAGCCAAAAGGATCCATCCGGCCAAAAAGTACATGTGCTGGATATTGTGATCCTAAACCCCCAACCGGTTATGTATATTCTGGATTATGATACAACACTCATCATGCCGGAGCAAATAACAGGCAGTGTCAAGTACAGCAACGCTGCAAACATTACCCTTTGGGGCAAGGAGATCTCGGATGACGCTGTTGAAAAAGTGTACGCAGACATCAATATCGCCGCAAAGAGCTATGCCGTAGAAGTGTCCAAAACCTGTGCGCTGACAAACAAACCGCTGCCCGGTGCCACATTTGGTCTATATAACGCACAAGGCGGTTTGATCACCACAGGAATAACCAATGCAGACGGAAAGCTCATGTTCCAAACCAATATCACACAGGGTATCGTTTTGCGGGAACATGTAGCCTACTATTTGCAGGAGGTTCATCCCCCGGAGGCATACCGGCTGGATGATACAAAGTACTGGTTCTGCTTCTGTGATGACACAGGCGATTCCTGTGTAGCTTGCAGTAAAATTCTCTCAGAAGTAGATGCTGTTAGAATTCCCTATGAGCAGGTGGGTGTCGTTGATGCGGTAAACGAACCCACAAATCTGGAACTGCCCGCCACCGGCGGTATCGGAACCCCCATTTATATGCTATGCGGACTGGCCCTTGTGCTTGGCCCGCTTGCGTACGGATTCAGTTTGAGGCGCAGATACGAAAGGAGGTCAAAACATTAGGCCTCCGCAATTGGCGTAAGAAACAATTTATGCGCCGGACTGAGTTCGATCATAAATCAAATTAAACACAGAAAGGAAATTTGCCATGAAACGGTTTTTATCCATCCTGATGGTGCTGACTCTGGTTCTTTCCCTGAGCGTTGCGGCTTTTGCCGCCGAAAACACCGGCTCTATCACCATTACGAACGCAACCATCGATGAAACTTATGCAGTCTACAAGGTTTTCGACGCAAGCCTTAAGCTCGATGCCAATGGCGAAGCTGCTGAAGCTGTTGCATACAGCATCAAGCCCGATAACCAGTTCTTCGAGGCACTCTTCGGTGCTGACGGAACGGCAGCCAATACCTTCTTCACTTATAACGCCAACACCGGCGCTGTCGCAAAGCGGGAAGGCGTCAACGATTCCGAGCTCATCAAGTACCTTACAGACCTTGTAGCAAACGGTACATACACGCCCGATGCAACTCCTGTTAAGGCTACCGACGAGGAAGTTAAGTTCGAGGATCTGGATTACGGCTACTACCTGATCACCAGCACCCTCGGCACTACGGTTACGATCAACTCCAACACACCCGACGTTGAAGTGATCGATAAGAACCAGGAGCCCGCTCCCGACTTCGACAAGCAGGTTCAGGTTGGCGTTGACGAGAACGGCGATCCCATCTGGGAAGATGCCAACTCTGCCAATATCGGCGACAAGATAACCTATCAGATCTCCTTCACTGCCACCAACTACGACGGTGACAAGAAAATCAAGCACTACCAGGTCCACGACGAAAAGGGTGATGCGATCTGGGCTGAATTCAACAGCATTCAGGTTTTTGTCGGCGGCGTGGAACTGTCCAGAGGTTACTATCTGTCTGCAGGCGGCGATCCCGATAATGGAACCTGGCTGTGGCTGGGTGACTATGACGACACCTGCTCTGACGGCTGGAATGATATTCCCGAGGCACAAAGAAACCGCAATGATGCCCAGTGGTACCTGGTGCATCTGGGCTACGACCAGTTCCGCGTCACCATTCCCTGGCTGGAAAACCACGAGCTGAACGATGTTGCCGATGCCTCCGGTAATGTTACCTCCTACGCTCTGTCTTATCCCGATGACGCAGCCTCCAAGTTCTCTTCCCCTGTAGAAGTGATTGTCACTTATGACTCCGTTGTTGAGCCCGGCGCATCCATTGGCTCTACCACCCATGGCAACCGTTTCAACAAGGCACACGCCACCTGGACCAGTGAGAACGAAACCGGCAGTACGCCCCCTGATGAGGTCGTGACCCATGTTTACGGCATCGGCCTGCTGAAGGACGACAGCGCCACCGGCCAGAATCTGGCAGGTGCTAAGTTCCGCATCTACAAGGACAAGGAATGCACCATCCCCGTCTATGTGATCCCCACCAACATCAAGGGTATTTACATTGTCGACAGCAAGGGTACTCCCTCTGAAACCGTCACCGGCTCTGCTATGAAGGACGCAAGAGAACTGTATGGAGCCTATCTGGGTGACTATCTGAAGGATGACGAAGGCAATCCCATTGAACAGAATAACCTCGTTGTTTCTCAGGTAAACGGTAAGCTGGCTGTTCTGGGTCTGAAAGCCGGTACTTACTATCTGCTGGAGGTCGAGGCTCCCTCGGGTTATAACGCGCTGGCTGTTCCTGTTGAGATCACTGCGGGCGAAGGCACCCGGTCCTTCAACATCTTTGTGGATGAACAGACCGGCAACGTTGCGGATATCCAGCAGACCGACGGTATCCACGTCGAGAAGATCTACGATCTGACCCACACGGTTGTTCACAACAGCAAGGGTGTTGAACTGCCTTCCACCGGCGGCGAAGGCACCTTCTGGATGATCACCATCGGCACACTGCTGACCATTGGCTTTGCTGTGTTCCTGATCACCCACAAGAAGATGTCTGTTTATACTGACTAATTCGTAATTGACAAAAACAAACGCAATGGGAGGAGAGAAATTCTTCTCTCCTCCCATGAAAAGTATAACAGAGAGGAGATGCCTATGAGAAAGCATAAGACCGTGATCTTTTTAACGCTTGGTTTTTTGGTAGGCATCTGCATTCTGCTATACCCCGCTTTCAGCAGTTACTGGAACAGCAAAACACAAAGCCGCGCAATTACAAACTATGAATCTGTTTTGGAAAACCTGAAGCCCGAAGACTATGCCGCCATTTTTGAAAACGCACATGCCTACAATAAAGCGCTTTATGAAACGGATTTTCCATTGACCGATTATCCCGATGTGCCCGGCTACAACGATACCCTTTGCATAACCGGTAATGATATGATCGGCTATTTGAAAATCGACCGCATTGGCGTGGAACTTCCGATTTACCACGGCACATCGGACAGTGTGCTCAGCAGAGGTGTCGGTCATTTGCAGGGAAGCAGTTTGCCCGTGGGCGGTGAAAACACCCATAGTGTTATGTCTGCCCACAGAGGACTTCCCAGTGCCAAGCTATTCACGGACCTTGACAGAATGGAAATTGGAGATACGTTCCAAATCGTTGTATTGGATCAGGTGCTGACCTATCAGGTGGATCAGATCAAGGTGATCACCCCCAGAGAGCTCAGCGACCTGCAGATCGTGGAGGGTATGGATTATTGTACCTTGTTCACCTGCACCCCTTACGGCATCAACACCCATCGGCTGCTGGTGCGCGGTGTCCGGATCGAAACCATGAAGGAAAAACCTGCCCTCTATGTGTCCAACGAGGCATTCCGCATAGAACCGTTGCTGGTGACACCGGCGGTTGCCGCTCCGATGCTCCTTGTACTTCTGATTCACTTGCTTGTTAAGTACAGAGAGCCGCCAAAAAATACGCAGCAAACGAAAAAAGAGGAAGGAGGCACAGAACGTGCACCGTAAAATGATAACCCTGTGCGTGACAGCATTGCTGATCGCGTCCTGCTCCTTCACGGCTTTCGCACAAGGGTTTGACCCGGAAAAAACCGGATCTGTTTCTGTGACTCTGACGGACCGGCAGGACAAAGAACCCATCGCCGGCGCAGAACTGAGTGTGTATCATGTCGCAACCGTTCATAGGGATACGGACGGGAATTTAAGCTACGTTTACACGGAATCCTTTGCAGATTCGGGAATTGACATGGATGATCCGTCTCTTGCGGCAAAATTGGATGCCTATGTTTTAAAACACAATGTATCATCTGTCAAAATGACTACCGATGAGAATGGAACGGCGACCTGTAAGGATCTTCCGTTGGGCTTATATTTTATTCGGCAAACGGGCGCTGTGGATGGGTTTGCTCCCTGCACACCGTTTGTGGTGACGATACCCGGTACGAATGCCGACGGTTATGTGTATGATGTAAATGCTTCGCCAAAAACAGAGGCGGCAAAGCTCACTTCCATCACCATAAAAAAGGTGTGGAATACGGACGCATCCACTGCGGCGGCGGAAAGTGTCACAGTACAGCTTTTGCGAAATGGCATTGTGGTCAAGACGGCGACCCTTAACGCGCAAAACAATTGGCAGGTAACCTACACCGGCATGCCGGAAAGCGATGCCTACAGCATCAAGGAAATCAATGTTCCCAAGGGCTTCACGGCTACCTATCAGCAAAAGGGCTATGTTTTCACAGTTACCAACACCTCAACCTTAATACAAACCGGTCAGCTGATATGGCCGATTCCCGTATTGGCAGTGGGCGGCATGATGTTCCTTGCAGTCGGGATCATGCTTTTGCAGAAAAAGAGGAAAATAAATGCGTAAATGGATGGGCGTGATCTGTGTTATCCTTGGTGTTGTTTGCATACTGAGCGCCGCCGGTTTCGCTGTATACAATCGGTGGGAAGACGATCAGGCAGAAGAGACAGCCCAAGATCTTCTTGCGGATGTACAAAGCATAATGGATGAAACACAACCCCAGAAGCCTCTGCCCGATGATACAGAACAGATACCCACCGAAATGGAAACCGTGAACGTGGGCGGTTATGACTGCATCGGAATCCTTTCCGTCCCGGTTTTAGACTTGGAACTGCCTGTTTTGACGGATTGGAGCTATGCAAAGCTCAAGAAAGCGCCGTGTCATTATTACGGAACCTATTACGAAACGGATTTTGTGATCGCCGCACATAATTACAAATCGCATTTTGGCAGACTATCGCAGCTGCAGCCGGGAGATATCGTGATCTTTACCGATGTGAATGGTGCAGACCATTGCTATGAAGTGGTGCTTTTAGAAACATTGCCAAAGGAAGCCACTCAGGAAATGATCACCAGCGGATTTGCCCTGTCGCTCTACACCTGTACCCCTGGCGGGGCCAGTCGCGTAACCGTCCGGTGTAACGCGATCAACTAAAGAGAGGAGATCCTTATGAAAAAATTACTTTTGACCGCAACCGTTTTTCTGCTGACGCTGGCTCTGCTGGCCGGCTGCAGCAAGCGCCTGCCCTCACAGCTTGCCGATGACGAGCCTTCCGAATCGACCACAGAATCCGCCACCAGCCCCTCCACGGAAATGACACCCACAGAACCCGAAGACGATACGCAGTACGAAGGCGACGCTTCGTCTTACTACATTGATGTGGTCTATGCCCGGCAAATCGAGCGGTATTATACCGCCATTTCCCAGCAGTGGGACGAAAATGCTTATTTGGATCACGAATTGAGCCCGCTGGTTACCCGCTACTATGACGGAAATCCCTTGGACAATGTCGGTTTTACCTTTATGGATCTGGATGGAGACGGTATCTGGGAGTTGATCATCGGTGCGATCCAGAATGCAGAGCAAGACCCTCTGGTGTTTGAGATCTGGGCATTGAAGAATAATGAGCCGGTAATGCTTGTGCAGAGTGGCTCTCACAACCGGTACTATCTGCAGTATGCCGAAGAGGACGACCTGTGGTCTGTGGCTTACGAGGCAGAAAATGGTGCGGCAAACCACGCTGTCTACTATCTGCAGCTGCAGGACGGCAAATTCAACGTGACGCAAGGTGTCATTTTCGATGCACTTGCCAACGAGGAGTCCCCTTGGTTTATGACATACGATCTGGATTGGGATGTTTCCAACGATACACCCATTCACGAGGACTCCGCCAATGCTGTTATGGAAGCAGGGCGGAATACCTATGCTGCCACGGAATATTTCCCTTACTGCCTGTACTAATGCGTTTTCCTTGCTGAGAAGGACGGTGTAATATGAAACGAATTTTGATCCTGCTGTTGTGTCTTGCGCTGCTGACAGGTTGCCATGCAGATATGCAGACACCGTCCACCCCGGAAACCGAGCCCTCCCGCTCTCAGGAGCAGCCCGGTGTACCCTTGCTGGATCAGGGAGAAGCCGCCGGCGAATCCGGAAACCTTCTGTACATTCCAAACCCCCATGTGGAGTCCATGGTCTGGCCGGAGATCCGTCTCTACGGAAACAGCTTGCTGATGTATGAGCACACCTTAGAGGGTATGCTGCAGCTGAAGCGGATCTCTCTGGAGGACGGCAGCCTGCTGGCGCAGGCGTCCTTCCCCGCGACCCCCGCCGTTACGGTGCAGATCGGCAACGGTTTGATCGGCTTGTGCGACAGCGGCAGCGGACAGGTACAGCTCCTCAAGGATTCTCTGGAACCGGAAATGACTTATGACATTCCGCTGGAAGGCGAAAACTGGTTTCTGAACCGGGAAATGGAAACATTGTATCTCTTTTTCCCGGAGAACGGTCTGCAATGCCGTGACTTGGCCACCGGTCAAACCCGGTGGCTGTTGGACAACGCCACCTTTGTACAGCCCATCGGCGCCGATGCCGACTATGTTTTGTTCTCCTACACAGACCGCGCCGACCAAAGGACCTATAAGCGCTGTCTGAACCTTTCCACAGCCACGCTGGAAACGCTGCCGCTGGACGGTAACGTCTATTCCGGCGTCCGCAGGGGTGAAACATGGCTTCTGCGGCAGGATATTGCTTCCGGAGCGTATGCCTTGGTCGGCCAGGAGGAAGCCGTCACCTTTACCCGGCCCGAGGGACTGGTGGAGCTGCTTCCCGGCAGACGGCAGCTGCTGATCACCGACGGAAGCTTCCGGGAACTGTCTCTTTATGATCTGGACGGCAATTTCCTGTCCCGATGCGCCCTTCCCGAATTAGAGCACGCCAGCGTTGGCACGGATCTGGTTTGGAGCGGCTACTGGCAGGGCTATTTCTTCCGGGATACCTATGATAATGCCGCTCATCTGATGTTCTGGGACACCGACACAGCGCAGGAGGGAGAAAACCTTTCTGTGACGCCTTTGGGAGCTGTCCAAGCCCCGGAGCCCATGCTGGATCAGGATCTGTACCAAAGAGCGCAGGCACTTTCCCAGCGCTTTGGCTTGGATATTCGCATTGCGGAGCAATGCGCTTTGGACTATACCCATTATCAGGCAGATGCATTAACAGATCCTTATTTGGTTCGGCGTGCTTTGGATGTTTTGGAGCTGGCCTTCGCCAGCTATCCCGAGGGATTCTTCCGTCAGCTCCCCTGCGGAGATCTGTTGCAGATCCGCATTGAGCTGGTGGCAAATCTCCGGGGACAGGATCATATGGATACCCATCCCATATCCGTTGGCGGCTTTGCCCAAGAAGCATCCGACCACTATCTGATCGTTTTCGACGGTCTCTCCCTTGATGTGCAGACCGTATACCATGAGGTTTCCCATGTGATCGACAAGCGTCTGGAATGGGATGCCGCCCTGCGCCCCCAGGCACTGTTCAGCGAGGAAACCTGGCTTTCTCTCCAGCCCGAGGGGTTCCGGTATGCCGAGTCCTATATCGATATGCCCGATGCAATTGCCGCATATGAAAATAGCGGCTACTTCGTCAGCCGCTATGCCATGACCTTCCCCACAGAGGATCGCGCCACGCTGATGTCGACGATCATGTCTGACAAAACCGTTTTGCAGGAAAATCCGGGTATGGCAGAAAAAATGCGCTACTACGCCGCCTGCATCCGGGACTGCTTCGATACGGAAGGCTGGCCGGAAACAACGCTGTGGGAATACGAGCCGTAAAAACCATCCCTGTAGGCTAGCAGTACAACATTTTCCGCAAACCATAGGTTTATATCTCGACTTTTCACCCCCTCTCATGGTATAATGCTTGTGATTATCCATGAGAGGGGGCGTTTTTTATGTGCGAACAAGTGAAAAAAACGCCATGTTGTTTAGGCTTGCTGGCCCATGTGTAAGCCAATAGATGAGAACCACGCAAAACACCTCTGATTGTGTGGTTAATAGCCTTACAGGCTGCAATCAAGGACGGCAGGAAT
>JAGKTU010000057.1 GCA_021153265.1 Clostridia bacterium | reverse complement strand
CGCTGCGCCACTCCGCATAAACTTAATATTTCCTACATAGGGGTTCTTTTTTGTGCTGTCCGCACAAACTGGGGCAGTTCATTTGGGAGGGGGTGTTTTCATTTCGTTACACTTGAAACAGACACATTTCTCCATTTTTCAACAATTCTACTAGCTCTTTTCTTTTACAAGATGTATACTGGATGCATTCTTGCAAAATCTGCTGATTATTTGCGATTCCCGGAGGAAACCATGTTAGATCTTATCACCAATGTCAACAATGCTCTCAATGGATTTATTTGGGGTATTCCCGCCATGACCTGCATCCTCGGCGTAGGTCTCTATCTCGCCATTCGCACCGGATTCCTGCCCATCCGAAAATTCGGCTACGCCATGAAAAACACCTTTGGCCGGATGTTCCAGAAGAACACCGCCGCAGAGGGCGCACTCACCCCATTTCAGGCTGTCTGTACCGCACTATCTGCCACCGTCGGCACCGGTAATATCGCCGGTGTGGCCGGCGCCATCGCCATCGGCGGCCCCGGTGCCGTGTTTTGGATGTGGATCTCCGCGATTCTGGGCATGGGCACCAAGTTTGCGGAAGTGACCCTTGCCGTTCACTTCCGTGAGCGCAATAAAAGCGGCGACTATGTCGGTGGTCCCATGTACTACATCAAAAACGGCTTGGGTAAGAAGTGGATGTTCCTTGCCTATCTGTATGCCTTCTTCGGTGTATGCGCCGTGTTTGGCACCGGCAACGCCACCCAGGTCAACACCATCACCGCGGCCATCAATACTGCACTGGTCAACTATCATATTCTCAATACTGCTGCCATTTCTGCCAGTAATCTGGTGATCGGCATCGTTATCTGCATCATTGTGGCACTGATCCTTATCGGCGGCGTGAAGCGCATCGGCAGTGTATCCGAGAAGCTGGTTCCTGTGATGTCTGTGATGTACATCCTGCTGGGTGCAGGTCTGATTGTTATGCGTTTCGACCGAGTCCCCAGTGTTTTCGGTTCCATCTTTCAGGGTGCTTTCAACCCCGCTGCCTTTACCGGCGGTATCGTAGGCAGTTTCTTCATCAGCATGCAGAAAGGTGTGTCCAGAGGTATCTTCTCAAACGAAGCAGGTCTCGGTACCGGTTCCATTGCCCATGCATGCGCCGACACCAAAGATCCCGCCCAGCAGGGCCTGTATGGCATTTTTGAAGTATTTATGGACACCATAATCATTTGCACCTTGACCGCACTTGTGATCCTGCTCAGCGGCATCGACATTCCCTATGGACAAGCCGCCGGAGCGGAGCTGACCATCAGCGGCCTGACTGCCGTTTATGGCAACTGGGTTTCCATTTTCACTGCCATTTCCATGTGCTGTTTCGCCTTCTCCACCATTGTGGGTTGGGGCCTGTACGGCGCCCGCTGTGCAGAATTCCTGCTGGGAAGCAAGATTTTGCTGCCCTTCAACATTGCCTACTGCCTGATCTGTATTCTGGGCGCTACCACCGACCTAGGGCTGATCTGGAGCATCAGCGATACCTTTAACGGCTTCATGACCGTTCCCAACCTGATCGCCATTTTCCTGCTGACCCCTGTGGTACTGCGGCTAATTAAGGAACATTTCAGCAAGCAGCGCTGATCAAAATTCTTATTTCGGAGGATTGAATAATGGAAACATTATTAAGAAGATTTGTTGCACAGTCAAAAACCATCCTCCGGGAGAATTTGGTGGGCATCTACCTCCACGGCTCCGCCGTGATGGGATGCTTCAACCCCTCCAAGAGCGACACCGACCTGCTGGTAGTGGTAAATGACCCCATCCCGGAAGCTGTTAAGAAAGCATACATGGATATGGTTGTGGAGCTGAACACCTATGCCCCGGCAAAGGGAATCGAAATGAGCATCGTCACCAGAGATGTATGCTGTCCTTTCCTCTACCCTACCCCCTTCGATCTGCATTTTTCCGTAGCCCATATGAACTGGTATCGGAATGATCCCGAGGATTATGTCCGCAAGATGAAGGGTACGGACATTGATTTAGCCGCCCACTTTACCATTATTGCCAAGCGTGGCAAGTGTCTGTACGGTATGCCTGTTAAGGAAGTCTTCGCCGACGTTCCTCAGCAGTATTATATGGATTCCATTTACAATGACGTTGCAGACGCGGCAGAGGATATTGTCGAAAACACGATGTATCTCACACTGAATCTGCCTCGGGTTCTTGCCTATCAGAAAGAAGGCCTTGTACTCTCCAAGAAAGAGGGCGGCCTGTGGGCGCTTCAGAATATCCCCGGGGAGTTCCACAGCCTCATTCGGGACGCTCTGGGAGAATATGAGCATGATTTGGAAATCGGCTATGACATGGACCTTGCCAGGCGGTATGCCCAATACATGCTCCGGCAGATCCGGCATGGAGAATAAGGCGATGGAATTCAACGAAAAATTGCAGCAGCTGCGTAAGCGCAGAGATCTGACTCAGGAAGAATTGGCAGATCAATTGTATGTATCCCGAACCGCTGTTTCCAAGTGGGAATCCGGCAGAGGCTACCCCAATATTGACTCTCTGAAAGCCTTATCCAAGTACTTTTCTGTGACCATCGATGAACTGTTATCCGGCGACGAGCTTCTGACTCTGGCCGAGGAGGATCACAAGCGGAAACAGGCATCTTTCCGGGACTTGATCTATGGTTTGCTGGATGTAAGCACGGTTATGTTCCTCTTCCTCCCCTTCTTTGGACAAACCTTCAACGGAGCGATTCACTCCGTCTCCCTATTATCTCTCAGTTCGGTTTCCTCTTATTTGCGGACTGCCTATTTCGCCGTTATAATAGCAATGGCTGCCGCAGGCATTGCCATGCTCACCCTGCAAGCCGCACCTTGGCGACTCTGGACACAAAATAAGGTCAAGGTATCCCTTCTGATCCACCTTGCCGGTGTTCTTCTCTTCATCATCAGTTCCCAGCCATATCCTGCTGTAATTCTCCTCCTTTTCCTGACAATCAAGGTGCTTTTACTATCAAAAAGCCCTGACACGAACCGTATCACGGATGTGACTGGCGGATTCTTTAGTATTTTGCCATTCTGCTTTATGCTGTATCCAGGCGAAAGCCGGAATACAGATAAGGATGGAAATGAAAATGCAGAAATTTAAGAGAAAACTGACTATCGCAGGTATCCTTCTATCCATGTTCGCTGCATGGACGGCGGCGCTCCGCCTTTGGGACATACAGCCAATTGGACCGGAAGGAACGTCCGTGGGGTTTGCCACGGTCAACGGCTTTGTTCATCACCTGACCGCGGTACATTGGGACTTATATGTCATCACCGACTTGCTGGGACTGATCCCCCTGGCCGTGTGCCTGGGATTTGGAATTCTTGGACTTTACCAATGGGTTACGAGAAAGCACCTGCGGATGGTGGACCGGAGCATTTTGATCCTCGGTGGATTCTATGTGGCTGTGATGGCTGCATTTGCTTTCTTCGAAATGATTGTCATCAATTATAGACCGGTCTTGATCAACGGAAATCTGGAAGCATCCTATCCATCGTCTACAACGATGCTTGTTCTGTGCGTAATGCCAACGCTCTGGATGCAAATCAGGAACCGTACAAAAAGTGTCACGGTCAAAACCGTCTCCGCAATTATCATTTTTGGCTTTGTCGCATTTATGGTTATCGGCAGGCTTCTTTCAGGTGTGCATTGGTTTACTGACATTGTCGGTGGCGGATTGCTCAGCGCCGGTCTCGTTATGATATATGATTGTTTTGTTGACTTGAACTGACAAAGATTACGGCGGCAGAGGCAATCTCTGCCGCCTTCGTTTGTACCTAACTAAAAAATATTGAAAATTTTGAGTAAAATGATAAAATAACCTTACGTTAGGTATTGCTCATGACGCTACGTCATGATATATAATCGGCTGCGTAAGGAGGTGAACGGCGTGTCTAAGTACACAACAGGCGAACTGGCAAAGCTCTGCGGCGTGTCCGTCAGAACGGTTCAGTACTACGATTCCAGAAATATCCTCGCCCCCAGCGAACTGTCCGAGGGCGGCCGGCGGCTATATTCAGAGGAAGACTTAAAAAAGATGAAGACCATCTGCTTCCTCCGGGAAGTGGGCCTGCCCATCAACAGCATTGGAGATCTGCTCCGGGATGAGAATCCGGAAAGCATTATATCCACGATGCTGGATCAGCAGGAACAAGTACTGCGCGAAGAACTGAATGAGCGTCAAACCAAGCTCGACACCATAAGTAATATGCGCCGGGAATTGAAAGGACTTCAGAATATCTCTGTGGAATCCATCGGTGACATCGCGCACATTGTGAAGAATAAGAAAGAGCTGAACAAGCTCCGTGCGACGATCCTAATTACCGGCATACCTATTTCGATTTTTCAGATTGTCGCCATCATGCACTTACTCTTCACAGGCAAATGGATTTTACTGCTCATTTGGGTCGGTATCTTGATGCCCTATGCCATTTGGGTCAGTCTATTCTACTTCAAGCAAGTCGCTTATGTCTGCCCGGAATGCCATGAGATATTCAAGGCCAATCTAAAAGATGCTATTCTTGCCGATCACACTCCCACCCTGCGGAAACTGACCTGCAGCCACTGCGGTCATCACGGTTTCTGCGTAGAAACCTATCGAAAGGAGGAAAAACAATGAACATCACGGAACTGCTCCCCTTCCTGATCCCTCTGCTGGTCGTTCAGCTGGGTCTTCTTGCATACACCCTGCACCACATTCTCACCCACAAGACTTACAAGCGCGGCAGCCGCACCATGTGGCTGATCATTACCATCGCGATGATGAACTTTGTAGGCCCGATTCTGTATTTCCTGTTCGGCAAGGAGGACGTGTAAATGGATATGCTTCGCATAGACGATCTTCACCGTCGTTTCGGTGAAAAGGAAGTGCTGAAGGGATTGAATCTGTCCGTCCCCGAGAACAGTATCTTCGGTTTTATCGGCAGAAACGGCGCCGGTAAGACCACCACCATGAAGACCGTTCTGGGTCTTCTGAGGCCCGATCGGGGCGAGATTACCGTAGCCGGAGAAAAGGTGGAATTCGGTCAGACCGCAACCAACCGCTTTATCGGCTACCTGCCGGACGTACCGGAATTTTATTCCTTTATGAACCCTCAGGAGTATCTGTATTTCTGCGGCGAGATCACCGGCATGGACAAAAAGGAAATCCGCAGCCGCACTGACGAACTGCTGGAGCTGGTTGGTCTTCAGTATGAAAAGCACCGCGTTAAGGGCTTCTCCAGAGGAATGAAACAACGGCTTGGCATCGCACAGGCGCTGCTGAATCGTCCGAAGCTGCTGATTTGCGATGAACCCACCTCCGCTCTGGATCCCATGGGCCGAAAGGAGATTCTGGATATTCTGATGCAGGTCCGCGAGCAGACAACCGTTTTGTTCTCTACTCACATTCTTTCCGATGTGGAGCGTATCTGCACGGATATCGCACTGCTCAATGACGGCAAGGTTGCAGTTCAGGGGAAACTCTCGGATATTAAGACCATGTACCGCAGCGATGAATTTCTTCTGGAAACGGAAACAGAAGCGGATCTGGTGGCGATTCAGAATGCATTTCCCTTCGTGGAGAAAATCGGCCGCACCCAGCTTACCTTCCGGGAAAGAAAGCACACCCAGTTTGATGTACTTAACTTCGTGACCAATCACCGCATCCGCCTTTCGAAGCTGGATCGCGTAGAACCGTCGCTGGAAGATTTGTTCATGGAGGTGGTTGACAAATGAAATCCCTGTTTGCCTTTATGAAGAAGGAAATTCTGGAGCAGATCCGCACCGGAAAAATCATACTTCTGGGCTTGCTGTTTGTCCTGTTCGGCATTATGAATCCCGCCATTGCAAAACTGACTCCCTGGATACTGGAATCCGTGGCAGATACAATGGAATCCAGCGGCATGGTGATCACCTCCGTTACGATCACAGCCATGGACTCCTGGACACAGTTTTTTAAGAACATCCCAATCGGACTGATCGCATTCGTCCTAATTGAAAGCAGTATTCTGACCAAAGAATACAGCAGCGGCACACTGATCTTATCTTTGACAAAGGGTCTGGAACGATTCAAGGTCGTAGTTACCAAAGCTACTGTGCTGACTGTTCTTTGGACGATCTGTTATTGGATGTGTTTCGGAATCACATATGGCTATACCGCTTACTTCTGGGATAATTCCATCGCACAAAATCTCATTTTCTCTATCGTTTGCTGGTGGGTATTCGGTGTCATGGTTGTCGCACTGATGGTAGTCTTCTCCACTCTCGCCAAGTCAAATACGGGCGTTCTTTGCGGAACTGGCGGCGTTGTGTTTGCATCGTACATGCTTGGCATGTTGCCTAAATGCAGCAAGTATATGCCTTCCTATTTGACCGACGGAAACTCGTTGATCTACGGTCTGACTGACGCTGAGAAATATATGCCCTCGCTCATAATCGCTGCAGGCTTAAGTGTGATTTGTCTTGTGATCAGCATCCCGATTTTTAATAAGAGACATTTATAAGTCAATCTCTTACATGCTCAAAACTGGTTTAACAGGCGTTTAAGCATGAAAAAAGTCCCCGGAAACCTAGGTTTCCGGGGATTTCTTCATTTTTTATTTTGGGATCTGTTTCTGGTCAGTGTCAAGGCGGTGATCAGGGCTGTCAAGGGGATGGACAAAATCACACCAACAGAGCTGGATACGCTGCTGATGACCTCCGTAGATAGAAACGCAGAACTCCAAAGTTGGTACGGCTGCAGTCCAATGCTGTATAAGTACAGGATCAGCGTAAAGCTGCTGCCAAGGAACGCCAGAATCAAGGTGTTCGTCATGGTTCCAACCATATCCCGGCCGATATTCATACCGGAGCGGAACAGTTTCCCCGCTGTGATTTTCGGGTCTGCCGCGCTGATCTCGCACATGGCAGAGCTGATGCCCATCGTCACATCCATGACCGCGCCCAAAGCGCTGATGGCAATGCCGCCTGCCAGCAGCCCCCGCAGACCGATATCCATCCCCTGCTGCCGAAGCTGCAGCAAAGGTTCCACATCAGACAAACGCAGTCCATCGATCCGTGTCAACTTCTGCGCAAGCAGCGCAAAGAGCAGCGCCATACCCGTTCCGGCAATGGTTCCCAGCATGGCGCAGACAGACTTCTTCTCCACGCCGCTAAGGATCGTAAGGGATACCACAGAAATGAACGCACAGACAGCAAACACAAGCAGCAGAGTAGGCGCACCTTTCATAAGACCGGGAATCAGAATGTAGAACAGGCACACAAGGGTCACCAGCAGGCTGATCAGGGACTTTGCGCCCGTCTTGCCGCCCACCAATACCGTAACGATCAAGAACAGTCCAAGTACCACAACAAGAGCTTCCATTCGGTCAAATTCGTAGACCGTTCCAATGTACGATCCGTCGGCATAGGTGGAAATGGCAAGCACCGCTGTATCTCCCTCCGCCAAAGGACCGCCATAGAGAGGACCGACGTAATTATATACCTGAAGCTGCTTACCTGCATACTGTCCCGTGAGTACTTCCACGATCAACAGCTGATCACCACGAAAGCCGCCATCAGAAGCCGGGTCCGCTTCCGTAGAGTCAGTCAGGTTCATTTTCACTTTTGCCCGTTCGTAGCTAGAGTACTCCGCAGGCTTGTTCTCCGGTTCATCTTCCGGTGCTGCCCAAATATAGCCCATCCAGAAAATCAACGCAGCTACCGTCATCTCCATGCTCCCAGTATCCATCTTTGCGGCAGAAGCCTCCACTGCAGCGAAGGTCACCATTACACAGGCGACCGACATTACCGCAGGTACGTATTTTATTTGCGGCACCAGCAGTAAGGCAACCGACGACGGAACCACTTCCGCCTTTATGTCCACTACCAACTCAACAGCCACCCGTCTGATGTCAGAATCCCTGACGATCACGAACGGTACGGTCACTTCCGATGCAGTCAACTGCATGTGGGAGCTGATCGAAACGGAGGGCGGTTTCTATGTAAAGAACGTCGGCAACGGCAAGTATCTTTACTATGGAACCAATACCGGCAACAACATCTACCAGACAGACGACGTTGCCACTGCAGGTGTCTGGACTGTAGTAGCCAATGATACGAATTGGACACTGCAGGAGGTTGCCTCCAGCCGTCAGCTCGCCTGCAACCGTTTTGGCAGTGCCGGCTCTTATTATCTCGGCTTTTCCTCCTATGCAACCACAAGCTCTACTTCGCGGAGTCTGGAGTTCTATAAGGTAGGTGCCGCAGGTACAGATACCCCGGAGCCCTCCTCCGAAACCACAGCACCTACTGTACCTTCTGAGCCCGTCGAGCCGGAAGACCCCACCGTTCCGGATGAGCCCGTTCTCAAAACTGCCGAGCTGGTCACCAATGTGTCCGACCTGGCTGCAGGTGATGAGATCGTGATTGTGGCAGCGGAATACGACTATGCCATGAGCGCCACGCATAAGAACAATAACCGCGACGGCGTTGGCATCACCAAGAGCGCGGATGGCAAGGAGGTAACCTTCGGCGAGGATGTTCAGGTCATGACCCTGGAAGCCGGCACTGCCGATGGCTCTTTTGCATTCTTTGTCGGTACCGGCTACCTCTATGCTGCTTCCAGCAGCAGCAATTATCTGCGTGTCGAGGAAGACAAATCCGGCAACTCTTCCTGGACCATCGAGATCGATGCTGCCACCGGTGTGGCTACCATCAAGGCATCCGGTGACAGCACCCGCAACTGGCTGCACTACAACTCCGGCAGCACCCTCTTCTCCTGCTATGAATCCGGAATGAAGGATATCCAGATTTATAAGATCCCCACCATTGCCGACCCCATTACGGATGACATGATCGGTGAAGGCGTTCTGAACATTCAGGAGGCCAATTCTGCCACCGCAACCAACGTCACCGTCATCGGTCAGGTCGTCTACCACTACGGCAACGCCTATAATGGCGCTTCCAGCATCAATTCCATCATTCTGGAGGACATCATCAACGATCAGATCGTGGGCTTCCAGGTATATGACTATACGAATTATGCCAAATATAAGGTTGGCGACATCGTTAAGGTCACCGGTAATATCGTCTCCTATAAGGGCGTTATGCAGATGTCCTCCCCCACCATGGAAGTGGTCAAGGAGGGTGTAGAGCCCATCCCCGCACAGGTTATTACCGTTTCCCAGATGGGTGCCGACTACTTAAGCGAGTACGTTTACATCGAGGACGTAACTCTGGGCGAATACAACGCCTCCGGCAACACTACCGTCACCGATGCCACCGGCACCGTCAACCTTTATAAGGGTGCCCCCCTGGCCACCGGTATTACGGTTGCCGATGTGATCGGCGTTTATGGCTGCTGCTCCGCTTACAATACCACTTACCAGCTTCGCAACGGCACCAGCGCCGACTATATTACCAATGCAACCGCCCCCGATGTAGAATGTATGCCTGCTGCGAATGACGTTGTCGTGATCTACAACGTTTCTGCCGGCGGTGTACTGGCACTTCAGGACGACAATACCACCAGCCCCTCTGTCGAAAGTACCTCCGCAACCGTAACCGACGGAAAGGTTCTCGCTGAAAATGGTGCGCTGCTCTTCACCGTCAGCCGCAACGGCGATTACTTCCGCTTCTACAACGAGACCTTCGGCTACCTGTGCAGCAACGGCACCGGCAGCAACGCCTTCTATCAGAAGGAAGCTTCCAATGACGCAGATTGGCTGCTGGCTTCTTACAATGGCGGCTTCAGCATGGAAAGCAGAACTGCTAAGTACAAAGACACCTACAGCCAGTATCTGGAATACTACGCAGGTTCTTATAAGTCCTACTCCATGTACAATGTCACCGATATGGACATTTACACCTTCCAGTTCTATCCCTGCGTCAATACCAACCTCACCGCCGGTGTTGTCAATGCACCTAAGGCCGAGTTCGGCATCATGCTGGATGCCTACGTCGGTCTCGACTACACCTTCAGCTTTACTGTGAGCGCTCCCTTTGGCGTTAAAGAGCTGGCAGTTAACTGTGGTGATACCACCTTCGAGCATACCGCAACCGAAGATGGCTACACCGTGACGATTCCCGCTGAGGCCATCAGCGGAAGCGAGCTTTTGATCAACGTCAGCGGCAAGGACAACATGAATGTCGACATTCTCGGCAGCACCACGGTTGCCGTGCAGGATACCCCTGTCTTTGGTGATGTTACGCCCGTCTCCGGCTATCAGACCCAGGACGATAAGCGTCCCACCATCTCTGTTGCCGTGATCAACTGCGGCGAAAATCCCACTATTTCTATGATGTTGGGCGAGACCGAAGTGACTGCCATCTATGCCGACGGCATGGTCAGCTACACGCCTGCAGAAGATCTGGCAGACGGCCGCGTCACCGTTACCGTTACTGTAACACGCAGCGACGGCAAGGAAGCATCCAAGGTCTGGAGTTTCATCGTAGGTAAGGCACAGTATCAGCTCTACTTCGGCCAGCTCCACTCCCATACCACCTATTCCGACGGCTCCGGTACTCTGGATTCCGCTCTGGAATACGTCGCCGCCCTGCCCGAAAGTGCAAATGTTGACTTCGTAGCTTTTACGGATCACTCCAACTACTTCGATAAGTCCGGTGAAGCAAACCCTGAGGACGCCCTGTTTGACATGACCAAGGCAACTGCATACAGCCAGACCACCTGGGCAGCCTATAAGGACACCATTGCTCAGTTCAACCAGTCTCAGTCTAATGTTGTCGCCATCGGCGGCTTCGAAATGACCTGGTCCGGCGGCCCCGGTCACATCAACACGTTCAATACCCCCGGTATTGTTTCCCGTAACAACGCAACGCTGAACAACAAAACCTCCGATGCCGGCATGAAGGCCTACTATTCGCTGATCAGCCGTCCGGAAGGTGTCGATTCCATCAGCCAGTTCAACCACCCCGGTTCTACCTTCGGTACGTTCAGCGATTTCGCATATTGGGATGCTGTTCTGGATACCCGTATCCACTTGGTCGAGGTCGGTAACGGCGAAGGCCAGATCGGTGAGGGTGGTTACTTCCCCAGCTATGAGTACTACACCATGGCTCTGGACAAGGGTTGGCATGTCGCGCCCACCAACAACCAGGATAACCACAAGGGTAAGTGGGGCAACGGCAACAACGCCCGTGACGTTGTGATCACCGATGACTTCTCCGAAGCCGGTATCTATGAAGCCATCCGCAACTACCGTGTCTATGCGACGGAAGACAAGAATCTGGAGATCTATTACACCGTCAACGATCTGATGATGGGCTCCATGATCTCCGAGGTTCCCGAAACACTGAACATCAGTGTAACGGTTGCCGATCCTGACGCAACCGACTCCATTTCCAAGGTGGAAGTGATCGTCAACTCCGGCAAAACCGTCTACACATGGAACGACCCCGCTGTTCTCGCCGCCGGTAATCTGACCTGCGAGCTGAGCCCCAACTATTCCTACTACTATATCCGCGTGACTCAGGGAGACGGCGATCTGGCCGTTACCGCACCTGTTTGGGTGGGCGAAACCATGAAACTGGGTATCTCCTCCATCGAATGCGGAACCTCCACTCCTGTCACCAAGGAAGCACTGACCATCACCTCTACCCTGTTCAACAGCGAGGCCACCGATGCTACCGTAAAGGCTCTGACTTACTCCGTCAAGGGTGGCGAAGTTCTGGGTGTCGACACCACCGGCTACACCATTCCTGCATCCGGAACTCTGGAAATCCCCTTCTCCTACACACCCACGGAAGCCAGAATCATGACCATCACTGTGACGGCTGTAGTTGAATTTGAGAGCGAAGAGTACACCTTCACTATGGACGTCAATCTGGACGTTCTGGATTCCGATCAGCTGGTCTACGTTGGCATTGATGCTTCCCACTACAATGAGTACGTTGCCGGTAATTACAAGGATTCCATGGGTAACTTCAGCGCTCTGGCAGCCGGATACAGCGTCCGAACTGTCGAGCTGACCACCTCTGAAGAGCTGATCGCTGCCTGCAGCAATCCTAAGTTCAAGGCTCTCATCTTCACGGCTCCCTCCCGCCGTCTGGCCGCAGCGCAAACCGCACTGCTGACATATACCGAAGATGAGATCGCCGCAATCCAAACCTTCAACAACGGAGGCGGCATGGTGGTATTTGCCGGTTGGTCTGACCACTACGAGTATTACCCCACAGAGCTTGCCAGCATGACCGCATCTCAGCACATGGCGGCTACGCAGAATGCGGTTCTGGAAGCACTGGGCTCTTCTCTGCGAATCTCCGACGACGCAACCTACGACGATTCCCTCAACGGCGGTCAGGCATATCGTCTCTATTTCAGCACCTATAACGAGGACAGCTTCCTGGCTGACGGAGTCGTGGTGGATCCCGAGAATCCCAACGACCGTCTGTACTCCGAGGTCTTCAGTCAGTATGGCGGCGCAACGATCCATGTTGTGGATGCCAACGGTATGACCTCCACCCTACCCTCCACGGTGACACCCGTTGTCTTCGGTCACAGCACCACCTACTCCCTTGATACTGACAGCGACGGATTGGGCGGCACAGCCATTCCCAAGTATACCTACGCGGATGGCGATGACCGTCTCTTGATCCTCGCAACTGAGCAGCTGGACAATAAGGGCATGATCATCGTTTCCGGCGCAGCATTTATGTCGAATTTTGAGGTTCAGGCTACCATCGAGGACTCCGCAGCCGAGAAGAACTACTCCAACTACAAGATCTGCCAGAACCTGCTGGAAGCCATCAACCCTGTGAAAATCTCCAGCATCGCCGAAGTTCAGGCTCAGGAGGGCGAAGGCTATAAGTACACCATCGAAGGTCTAGTCACCTCCAACGCCTCCGGTTACGATAAGAATACTGCTTTCTTCGACTGCATCTACCTGCAGGACGGCACTGCCGGTATCAACGCATTCCCCGTTGCCGGTAATTTCAAGATCGGTGATAAGGTTCGCATCACCGGTACCACCTCCAGCTATAACGGTGAGCGTCAGATCGCGGTAACTTCCATCGAATTGATCGGCGAGAGCACACCCATTGAACCCACAGAGATTACCGCAGCAGCCCTGAATGATGGCAGCATGCTGGGCAGTCTTGTCCTGCTGAAGGGTACTGTTAAGAGCTACGCTCTGGCGAACGGACTGGTACAGACCATCATTGTAGAGGATGCCGCAGGCAACGAAGGTCGTGTCTTTATCGACGGCTACATCACCACCGATGCCGATGTGAATAATTTGCAGGTTGGTTGTGAAATTACTGTGGTCGGCCTTGCTTCTTATGACAACTCCTTTGATGGCGTAGCCCCCCGTATTCGCGTGCGTGATCGCGCTGATATTGTTTGCAGTGAAGCAGTCGGACCGGTTCAGAAGTTCGACATCGCCTTCTCTCAGGTCGACATGGGCAATGCTCTGGGCATGAACTTCGCATTCCCCGCAGTTGAGGACATCGACTTCACCGGCGCTTATGCTGAGGCTACCATGGCCGGCTTCACCCAGACCATCCCCGCTGACAAGTGGACCACCGCTTCCATCGGCGGCAAGACCCACTACGTCTTCGGCTACTCCAACATCGCTGCCAAGCAGATGGCTGACGAGGTCACCATCGTGATCTACAATACCGACGGCGAGGCCATCAGCAACGAGTATATCGACTCCATTAGAGGCTACGTCATGCGTAACGTGGACAAGAAGGATGACGAGTCCAAGGCACTGATGATCGACATGCTGAACTACGGCGCAGCCGCTCAGGTTTATTACGGCTACAACACTACCGATCTGGCTAACGGCCAGCTGACCGAGGCTCAGAAGGCCTACGGCACT
Organism: Clostridia bacterium; assembly: GCA_021153265.1. Lineage (GTDB taxonomy): Bacteria > Bacillota > Clostridia > Oscillospirales > Oscillospiraceae > Faecousia. The sequence goes on along the minus strand of JAGKTU010000057.1, from coordinate 204 downwards.
GCCACCAAACCCACGATCACCGACATCAGTGTCAAGGGTGCCAACTACCTCGGCATCCGTCTGGAGCTGGGCAGCAGCATCGGTATGCAGATGAACTTTGTCGGCACCACTGCCGATATGTACGCTGTGATCGAGTTCACCAACCACTCCGGCAAGAAGGTCTCTGAGCGTGTCGCTCCCACCGAGATCTCCGGTGCATACCTG
>JAGKTU010000056.1 GCA_021153265.1 Clostridia bacterium | reverse complement strand
GATCTTGGTATGAATCTGATTGATGCGGGCCATTTCTATACGGAAAACCCCATTACCTCCTGCCTGGCGGAGAAAATTTCTGCCGTTTTCCCGGAAGTGGAGGTAAAAATTTCCGAAACCCATGGGGATTGCATGAAATTCTATTGATTTTTCCCTCGCAGTCTGCTAAAATAAATCGAATTTACTATACATCACGGAAGGAAGATACTCATGTCCGGACATTCCAAATGGCATAACATTCAGAAAACCAAGGGCGCACAGGACGCCAAGCGTGCTGCTGCCTTTACCAAGATCGCCAAGGAGCTGATCGTTGCAGTTAAGGAGGGCGGCGGCATTACCGATCCTGCCAACAACTCCCGCCTGGCAACTGTCATCACCAAGGCCAAGGCCGCCAACATGCCCAACGACAACATCAAGCGCTGCCTTGAGAAGGCTGCCGGCGGTGCAGGCGGCGACAACTACGAGACCATCACCTACGAAGGCTACGGCCCCGGCGGTGTTGCCGTCATCGTGGAGACCATGACCGACAACCGTAACCGCACCGCAGGCTCCATGCGCCACCACTTCGACAAGTACGGCGGCAATCTGGGCGCTTCCGGCTGTGTCAGCTGGTCTTTTGACAAGAAGGGCGTGCTGGTCATCGACAACTCCGAGGAGGAGTTGGACGAGGAAGAGGTCATGATGGATGCTATGGACGCCGGCGCCGACGATTTCGAGGCCGACGGCGATGTGTTCACCATCTACACCCTGCCCGATGATTTCAATGCCGTTGTCGAGAACCTGAGCAAGTACACTTTCGTTTCCGCTCAGATCGAAATGGTGCCCCAGAACTACCAGAAGCTGGACAGCGATGAGCATGTCAAGCTGATGGAGAAGCTCATCGACGTCATGGAAGATGACGACGATGTGCAGAACGTCTGGCACAACTGGGAAGAGTAATTGCACACATCCAACGCCCTGCCGGGGAGAGCCGGCAGGGCGTTTTCCTTTAGCGCAATTTTATTTGACTTTGTCCTCACGTCGTGTTATAATGTCCTCGTGGGAAACCACTACCTACATAATTAAGGAGAGAAAAATTATGAAGTAGTTGCTTGCTATCCTGCTGGTCGTCGTTATGATGCTCAGCCTGACCGCCTGCAAGTCCAAGGAGCAGAAAGCTGCCGACCAGTTCCTGAAGGATCTCGAGGAGCTGGGCGACGAGATCATCGCTGCCATCGAAGATGAGGATCTGGACAAGCTGAACGAGTTGATGGAAGAGTTCGAAGAGATGGGCGAGGATTACGAAGACATCTACGACGCTCTGGAAGAAAAGGACGAGGATGCCGCTGAGCAGTTCGAGAGCGACGTTGAAGACCTGGGCAATGACATTGTAGAAGAGCTGGAGAATCTCTACTGATATGTTTCATAACAAAAGGACCGTTTCTTACGAAACGGTCCTTTTTCTTCGATTTTTTCCGGTTCAATTCAGAAAAGCATTCCTTATTACTTCAGCAAGTCACCGAAATATTCCTGTTTCTCTGCATCCGATAAGTGGAACGACGAGCAAAAACTGTTGATCAAGCGCTCGGCGCGGCCATCGCAGAAGGTCTTCAAATCAACGACCATCCGTTCCCAGTGCTTGGAAGTGCCGCCCCAACGGGCACAATCCATAGCCACTTCGTTGCGGATGATTCCGGCCATCCAGTCGATATTGGCGATCATCGCCTCATCCGACAGCGAACCTTTCAGCAGTTCCGCCAGCCGCTTGGCAACCATCGCCCGAAACTCCTTATTGGCCATCAGCGCCTCCGGAATAGCATTGTGATGGAAGGCTTCCGTCACCGTTTCAAAGCACTGAAAACTGAACATACCGAGATCCACATCCACCAGACCGCAATACCACTTACCATCGGCGGCGGTGTAGTAATAGCGCATGTTCTCATTGATATCTATGTTGCCTGTATATGCCTCAAAGATGATCCAGTCCGCAAAGCTCTCCAGATTCAGCAGGGACTTTGCATAAGCATAGTTCTTCTCGCTGGCGAAGCTGTTATTCAGGCTGAATTGGTAGATCTCCGTCAGGCTGTTGGTACCTTGGGCATATTTCATGGGCCTTGCCACGGAGGATGCAGGAACATTCTGATAGGTTGCAAAGTGCTCCTCGGAATGATGCTCCCGAAGGGCATACAACCCCCAGTATTCGCCATTGAGGTAGAGTGCCACGTACTTGAATTTCTGCGCCACCATGGCATCGCTGCTGTTGGATGCCACATGACCCATCAGCGCATCGCGCATGTGGGAAGAATAGGTACTCTCGTGGGAGGCTCTGAGCAGCAGGGACCGAAAGCTGGTCACCTCACCGTCTTCAAACAGATCATAGTCCAGTTTGCCGGCATAGTTGTCGTGAAAACGAAGGGTAAAGGATTTCTTATCCATGGCTGTGACGGTCATGCCGCCATGCAGACTGATCTCGCAGTCAATGCTGAAGCTGCCGTCTTCGCCCTCATATGCCAGATTTGCAGGTCTTTTTTCCTCTTTGATCTCCAGATTGTACTTATAAATGCCTGTGGAGCCCCAGAGATTCTCCGGGTCTGTCACCAAACTGACCACCGGAATATCGTGGGGCTCCTGAACGATGAAGGTAGATGTGTAGATGTCGCTGTTCAGCTTCCCCTTCTCCACGGACACCGCCCGGACGACCATGGTCTTGTCCACCTGAATAGGGCCGGTATACCGCCGCGAGGCCGTGGTGGGGACACTGCCATCGGTGGTATAGTAAATATCACCGATGGCATCCAGAGGCAGTTCCATACTGGTCTGTGTAGCATATACACCGGGCTGGATCTCGGAAGTCGGCATGGCGCTGATCAACCGAAAGCCCTGAGAATTGGCAGTATTGGGGGTAGGCTTCATATAGAAGAAGCCGCCCACATCAGACCCACGGCCATAGCTGTAGCCGAAAGGAATATCGCACAGCGACACATAGTCCAGAAGCGCACCGTCGGTCGTATATACGAACAGCTGATCCTTCGCTGCATTCAGCGAGAAACCTGCATGGTCATACTTTCCGTTGGACAGAGCAGTATCGCCCGAGAGAATGATCACACAGCTCTCACCGGGAGCCAGCGTCCGGTCGGGAAGCACATACTGTCCGGGTATATCCGCATCGTCTGTGATGCTGTAATCGGACAGTCGGATCGTATCATCAGAAATGTTCCGCAATTCTACCCAGTCATAGCATACGCCCAGCGCCTGAGGCAAGTACCAGTCATTCGAAGTCATGACCTCCCAGATCGCCAGCGGGCCTGCGGGCATCGCCCCTGCGCAGTACTTCTCATAGCCATCCATGTCATTGGGATGACCGGGTGTGGGATATTTGGTCTGCTGAGCATCCGCATCTGCAGCAAATACAAACGAGCAGTTTTCCTCCGCCTCGGTATAGCTGACAGAATCCACGCATACACCTGCGTAAGAAGTCAGCACCAGGCCCTCACCGCTGGCAGCCAAAGAGAAGTTGGTGTGCTGCTGGCCGTCGATCGTCATATCCTTTCCGGAGCAATACACAATTGCGTACTGACCGGGTTCCAGCACAAGCTGTGAGAAAGTCCACTTGGCAGGCTCGTCCGGGTCATCGGACAGGAACCAGCCTGTCAGATCTACAGACTCACTGCCGGTGTTATAAAGTTCCACCCAGTCAGAAAATTCGCCCCGGGCATCCGCTAAGAATGCCTGGTTGGAAGCCATTACTTCGGTGATGACCACGGAGCCGCGGCCGGCACCAATGGAATCGAGGTAAGATTGCTGGCCTTCTTCGGTATTGGCAAAGCCCGGAGAGCTGATGGTCGTTACCTGCCATGTTTCGCCCTGCAGGATCTGAGACTCGCTGCCGGTAACCGCCATGGTGTCCACCAGTTCCACAATTCGGCCGTCCGCCGTTTTCAGCACCACATATTCGCCGCCGGACCGGTTCAAGCCAAAGGACGCCACCGTGTTTTCCTGTACAGAATCGCTGCAGTAGACCACCAGGTAGCCACCGCCGGGAATCACCGTATCCTCGGGGAAGACAAATTTATCATTGCCGGTATTATCGGAAAGGATAAAGCCGGAAATATCCACCGTCTTGTCAGAGGTGTTAAACAGCTCCACCCAGTCGCAAAGGGCGCCTGCTTCGGCACAATAGCCCGTATTGGCCGTAGAGATTTCCGTAATCCGAACCGGGGATACCGCACTGTTGTACACAGCCGTACCGATTTGCACTTCCTTGTCATTGGGGCATCCGGGTGTTACCAGATCCGAAACGGCCAGCTGGCCATCTGCCTGCCGCACCATAGACTGATCCAGATCCGTCGCAATTGTCACGATACTGTCTGCTACAGCACGATTTGTGGTCAGCAAGTAGATATTCTCGCCACCGGCACGGGAAATGCCAAAGGGACCATAGCTTCCGTCCGTAACCGTCTTGTCGCAGTACACCACCAAGTAGCTGTGCGGCTCCATGACCGTTCCGGAGGGGAACACATAGCGCTGATTGCCGCCAATGTCGCCCAGTTCGAAACCGGAAAGGTCCACGGCATAATCTGCGCTGTTATACAGTTCCACGTAATCGCAGCACCGGCCATCCCCGTTGGGATAGCGTGTATTGGAAGCCAGCACCTCGCTGATATACACGGGAAAGGTCCGTCCGTTTCCGGGGGACATCACCAATGCCACCACCGCAAACAGGGTCACCAGCGCCAAAGCGGCTGCGATCAGAATCCATATCTTTCTTTTATCCCCACCCTTGGGCAAGGCATCGTCGTTATGTCTATGTTGCATGGTTATCTACCTTTCTATAAACCACTTACATTCAAAGGGCGAAAAATAAGCGCAACCGAATTGGGGAAAAGGCCTGCCGCCCGATTTGGGCAGCAGGCCGATCAAAATCAAACTGCGTGGCCCTTGCGCTTGATGGCATCCACCACGAAATCCACATATTCCTGGCAGATCTCCTCGGTGGCAGCTTCCACCATGACCCGGACAACAGGCTCTGTGCCGGATTCGCGGACCAGAATACGGCCGGTGTCTCCCAATTTTGCAGCGATCTCGTTGACAGCCGCCTGCACATCGGGGTCTGCCTGTGCAACGGCCTTATCGGCCACCCGGACATTCTTCAGCACCTGAGGATAGATGGTCAGTCCGTCGCAGAGCTGGCTCATGGTCTTCTTTTTGGCCATCATGACCTCCATCATCTTAAGAGAGGTCAGAATGCCGTCGCCGGTGGAGGCATACTTGGAGAAGATGATGTGGCCGGACTGCTCACCGCCCAAGCGGCAGTTATTCTTCATCATATATTCGTAGACGTACTTATCGCCCACAGCAGTCTTGGCGTAGCCGATATCCAGCTCATCCAGAGCCTTATACAGGCCAAAGTTGGACATCACCGTGGTCACCACGGTATTGCCCATGAGCTTGCCCCGCTCCTTCATATACTTGCCGTAAATATACAGAATGTGGTCACCGGTGATCACATTACCCTTCTCGTCCACGCACAGGCAGCGGTCGGCATCGCCATCATAAGCAAAGCCCACGTCCAGACCATTGTCCAGAACGTACTTGCGCAGCACCTCAATATGTGTGGAGCCGGCATTGGTGTTGATGTTGTAGCCATCAGGCTCAGCATTGATGACGTAAGTCTTGGCACCCAAGGCATCAAAGACATTCTTGGCAATGTTCCAGGAAGAGCCGTTGGCACAGTCCAGACCCACCTTGACGCCCTTGAAAGAGTACATACCCAGAGAAATCAGATAGCCGATATAGCGGTTACGGCCAGCCACATAGTCCACAGTACGGCCGATCTGATCCCGCTTTGCCAGAGGCAGCTCTTCCCAGTTCTGGCCGAAGGCCTCCAGATGACCGTCCAGATAGGCTTCCACCAAAGCAATGACACTCTCATCCATCTTCTCACCGTAGCCGTTGATCAGCTTGATGCCGTTGTCATAATAGGGATTGTGAGATGCGGAGATCATGATACCGCAGTCAAAACTCTCAGTGCGTACCACATAGGCAACAGAGGGGGTGGTGGTGACATGGAGCAGGTAAGCATCCGCGCCGGAAGCCACCAAACCGCCAACCAAAGAGTACTCAAACATATAGCTGGAACGGCGGGTATCCTTGCCGATGACGATCTTGGCAGGCTCATCGCTGCCGTTTCTGCGCTTGAGCTGCGTATAATACCAGCCCAGGAAACGACCCACCTTAAAGGCGTGGTCAGCAGTCAGTTTCACATTGGCTTCGCCGCGGAAGCCGTCAGTTCCGAAATATTTACCCATAGGATTGACTCCTTTCAGATCTTCTCCACCACGACACCGCCGGTCTTCCATATGCTGTTGGGGGGTACGACACCCCGGACGCAGGAAGTGGGATAGATGTTCGTGTCTTTTCCGATGACAGTACCGGGATTGAGAACGCTGTTGCAGCCGACCTCCACCCGATCGCCCAGCATGGCACCGAATTTTTTAAGGCCAGTGGGGATATGCTGGTCGCCGTTTTTGACAACCACCAAAGTCCGGTCGGACTTGACGTTGGAAGTCAGACTGCCGGCACCCATGTGGGCCTTATAGCCCAGAATGCTGTCACCAACATAATTATAATGAGGAACCTGCACATTGTCAAACAGGATCACATTTTTCAGTTCCACGGAGTTGCCCACCACGCAGTTTTCGCCCACCAGAGCGCTGCCCCGGACAAAAGCACCGTGACGCACCTCAGTATTGGCACCGATGATGCAGGGCGCACCCAGATATGCCGTGGGGGCAACCTTAGCTGTCTTATGCACCCAGACATTTTCCTCCGGCCGGACATACTCTTCCCCAAGCTTAGATCCCAGATCCAGGATCAGCGCCTTGATGCCGGCCAGGGCCTGCCAGGGATAGTCAAAACCACTGAGATAATCTCCTGCCATAGAATGGCTCAGGTCGTACAGTTCAGTTGTCTTGATCATAACGCTTCACTCCTGTTCAGGCGGCTGTGCCGCCAATACTTTAACCACAATACTATACACCCAGAACCTCCGTTTGTCAACCTCACGGTCCGTGTAGACACAAAAAGGCGGAACCACATCGGTTCCGCCTTATGGCTTATTTGAGTTTTTCCGCGACCATGCTGCTGATTTGGAGCAGTGTATCTTTGGACATATCAGGCCGGTTAAGAAGTGCCTCCACCAAGCCAACCAGATCCGGTTTATACCGGTGGCAGAAGATGGTGGCAGCAAAATATTCCTCTCTGGTCAATGTGGGTTCGAATGTGCGGCCGTATGTCTTGCTGCGCTTGACCAGTCCTGCTTCCCGAATCGCATTTTTCTGCAGTAAGCCATTGAGCAGGATATGCACGGAGCTATCCTTCCAGGATTTTTCCACAGAAAATTCCAACAGGTCAGAACGGCACAGCGGGCCGTCTACCTCCCACAATACATCCATGATCTCCAGTTCACTTTTTGTAAGTTCCATCCGCCTCACCTCCAGTTTCGGTTATTATAGCGACATTTACAGATTTTGTCAATTCATCCATTTGTGCCATTTTCGCACAAATTATTGCATATTCCACTATCATTGTCCCTGTACCGAAATTCAGTATGTCGATTTCACACATTTTCGACACCGCTCGTACATTATATTTCTTGCACTTTGCACAGAAAAAACCATGGTCGAATATGCTCGACCATGGTTATTATGCCTATTATCCTCCCAGGAGCGTCTTCTGCAGGAATTCCCGGTTTGCGTTCATGTCTGCCACCAGCACCGCCCTGCCGTCGATCCGCGCATCCTTGTATTTCCCCTTGACCGGAATCCTCTGGCTGACGATGGTCGCAGAAGAGAGCATTGGGAACACCTCCGTCGCATAGGAAATGATCTCTTCCGGCGTCATATCGGTGGTAATCATCGGCATGACCTGCTCCAGCAGATCCAGAATCGTGGCCATATCCGCATTTTTGAACTCCTGGATCAGAGAGTCCAGCACTTTTCTCTGCCGATTGGTGCGGCTAAAGTCCGCATCCCGGTCCAACGCCCGGATTCGGGAGTAAAAAAGTGCCTGATCGCCATTCAGCCGCTGAACACCGGCGGTCAGTTTGCTGCCCTTCACAACACTGTTGATCAGCTGTGCCTCATCCCGGCGCAGTTCGATCTTCACGCCGCCAAGCGTGTCGATAATATCGGAAAACTGCTCAAAATTGACTTCTACGTTGCCATCCACATGGACACCGAAGTTCTTTTCCATCGTTGCATCCAGCAGTTCCATACCGCCCCACGCATAAGCGGCATTCATTTTGTTGCTGTTGTAGCCGGGGATCCGAACATACAGATCGCGCAGGAAAGATGTCATGACCAGCGTCTTGGTATCCTTGTTGATGGTGCACAGGATCATCACGTCCGAACGGGTGCGCTTTTCGCCGGGGCGGGCGTCCTGACCGATGAGCAGGATATTGATGATATGATCCTCTTTGCCGATCTCGGAGTCGTTGCCTTCATCGCCCCAGTCCACATCAGCCTCGTTCATAGTGGGTTCGGTACCGACAGGATCGGTTTCTTCCGTTGCCAGATATTCACTGACCTCCTCAGGCGACATGGTTTCCTGATCTCCCGGATTGATATAGTTGATCCGGTTCAGCAGCCGCTGTGCATAAATGGTAACACCCAGCAGTACCGTCAGAATCAATCCCAGACACACGCACAATATTACCATGGCGGTTTTGCCGCCGGATGATCGCTTCTTCTTATTCTTCATAATCCACATACCTCCAATTATGAATGATCGCAGCCATACACAGCAAATTGTACGGCTATATACTTCTCATTTGCATGGCCAGATGGGCTTATTCGCGAATCTGCGTCTGCGTCAGCGCGTCCGCCAGTCTGGAAATAAAGGCAGCATTGGTAGGACGGCGCAAAAGCTGTCCTGCATTGGCGCCAAAGTACATGCGCCAAATCTGCTCATCCCGATTATCCCAGGCAGAGGCGATCGCACCGCGTATCGATCTCTCCACATTTTCGGGAGATGCGCCGCATCGCTGGCCCACGGTGGGGTACAATTCCTTGGTGATGGACAGTCCCGGGTGCTGCGCCATGACCTCCACCGCCTCCCGCACATAGGCATATCCCTTGAGTTTCGTGGGAACGCCCAGTGTCAGCAGTGTGTTGGTGATCCGGGTCTTATTGTCCGCAGGAATAACCAGCGGCGATTTGATCCGCTGGGAAAGGTCGCCGATCCGCGCCACCGTTGCCTTGATATCACAAGGCTTCAGCATAAGATAGCCCACTCCCAATCGTTCAATGGCCTCCACCATATATTCACTTGCAAACCGGGATACTGCCAATACAATAGGCCGAAGTTCCTGCATCGGCTCGCTTTGCAGCAGGCTGATACCATCCAGTCCCGGCAGCATCAGATCCAGTACCATCATATCCGGTCGGTATGTACGCACCAGTTCCAGTGCCTCCGTGCCGGTGCGGCAGGTGCGCAGTTCGTATACGCCGCGCAGGGCGGCAGCCAGTGCCGATGCAAACTCTTCCGTCCCATCGGCAATCAGCAATCTGCGTGCTTCCATGCGTGTCTCTCCCTTTCGTTTATGCGCTTACCCGTATACAATAGCACATATGGAAGCATTTTGCAATTGTTGGATTATCCCTCTTTCATCGCGTTTTATCGACAATGGCGAAAAATGCGTGTCATGAAGGACACGCATTTTCTTGTGCATCATTCACCGTCGCCAAAATAGTCCTTGAAGTACTCATACCACTCTTCGTAGCTGCCGTCCTCAGGCATTTCGCCGTCGGGTTTTTCTGTTTCGGTTTCCACAGGCTTTTCATCCAGTGTGATCTCCAGAACCAGTTCCTCGCCGTCCCGCCACACGGTAATGGTGGTTGTTTCACCGGGTTCCATATTCCGCAGGATCCGTGTCAGGTCGCTCAGACCCTTGACCTTGTGGGTTCCCAGTGCCACGATGATGTCCTCAGCCTGCAATCCGGCCTTCTCGGCACAGTAACCAGGGGTTACCTCATCAACATAGGCACCGACCGGATAGCCCTGCGCGGCAGCAGCATCCGGATTCATTTCCCGAACCAGCACGCCCAGATACGCACTCGTAACATAGCCGTCCGTGATCAGATCATCGATCAAATCATACACGTCATCGATGGGAATGGCAAAACCGATACCCTCAATGGTGGCGCCGGAAGAAGATTCGCCGGAATACTTGGCCGTGGTAATACCAACCACTTCTCCCTGCATATTAAACAGGGGGCCACCGGAGTTGCCGGAATTGATCGCTGCATCGGTCTGGATCATATTGATGGTGATGCCGTCCGTATTGACATCCCGTTCCTTGGCGCTGACATAGCCCACGGTCAGGGTGTTTGTCAGCTCGCCCAACGGGTTGCCGATGGCCGCGACCTGATCGCCCACAATCAGCGATTCGCTGGCACCAATGGTAACACAGGGGAAGCCCTTCCCCTCCACTTTCAGCACAGCAACATCGTTTGTGTTGTCAGATCCAACCAGTTCCGCAGAATATGTGGTGCCGTCATGGGTCATGACTTCGATCTTTTTTGCACCGTCGACCACATGGTAGTTGGTGACAACATAACCGTCATCGGTGACGATAAAGCCGGAACCCATGGAGTAGCCGCCCCGGACAGTGGTCTGAATGGCCACCACCGCATCCACATTCTGAGAATACACCTGACTGGGGGTCATCGTTCCCTCCACGGGGGCAGGTGTTCCGCCGGAAGGTTGACGACCTGCGGAATCTTTTTTCCCCTGTTCGTCGATCTGATCCTGCAGATCCCGCACCTGCTGGTTATGGATGGTGGACATCTGGTTGTATTTCTTCTCCCACTTTTGGTCGATCAGCTCCGCCGTGATCAGGCATCCGCCAACGATCAGTCCCAGAGCGGCAGCCGCTGCGGCAATGGTCAGCCAAATGCGTTTCTTTGAGGATTTTTTCGGCAGATCCCGATCCTTTTCCCCGACCGGTTTTACCTCATCGGGAGCAGGGGCTGCCGCAGGTGTCTTAGCCGGAGCCGCCGGGGGTGTCACAGGAGCGGTGACCGGAGCCGCCGGGGGCGCATAGGGATTGGGGACAGCCATATAAGGGTTAGGCGCGGCATAAGAATTAGGCACTGTATAGGGGTTCGGTGCTGCGTAAGGATTGGGCGCAGCGTAAGGCATCTGAGGCGTTACCGGTCGACTCCAGGCATTCTGGGGATACGGTACACTCCGGGGCGATGCCGCCGGACCCGGCTGAGCTGCCGCAGCCGCGGTTTTCTCAGGTACGACTGTGTCACTCAAGTCCGCTGCAGCATAGAAATAATTCGGTTTTACGGTAGGTACAGGGTTTTGTACAGGCATATCCTGCTGAATCTGCACTTCCTTCTCGATTCCATCCATATTTTCGCCTCCTTAGGCTTATCTGAACATATGATAACCGTCACATATGAAATAACTATGTACAGCGGCAAAACGTTTTTTTAATAATATATGCCATATCCAGTCAAAATCTTTTTATATAATACCTTTTTTCTCCCCTTTCGTCAAGTACCATCCAAAAAGAGCGGCAGCCGAAGCTGCCGCACCCGTCATTATCTCTTGCGGAAGGACTTGCAGTCGGTACACTGATCCATGGCAGGATTGGTCTCGTGGGTACCCACCAGAATCCGGTCCAGAGAGCAGTAGTTCTCGGTATCGCAATGATATGCGCAGGACTGGACGGTACACTCGATGCACTTATTGGCGTTGTAGTTCATAGATAGTTCCTCCTTTTCAATGAATTCACGGTTAGTATGGCTTAAGCGAGGAAAACCATCCATGTAAATTGTTCCAATATTGATTTTTATGGTGATTTATGGTATGGTGATGATAAATCATCCACCCAACCTATTGATTAAGGAGAAATATACTATGGCAAAGATCGCACCTTCTATTTTGTCCGCGGATTTTGCAAATCTGGAGCGTGATATTCACGATCTGGAAAAAAACGGCGCCGATTGGGTCCATGTGGACATCATGGACGGCATTTTCGTCCCCAATATCTCCATCGGCATCCCCGTGGTGCAGGCTCTGCGTCCTGTCACCGATCTGCCGCTGGATGTCCACCTGATGATCGACCGTCCCATCCGCTACATCGAGCAGTTCGTCAAGGCCGGCGCGGACTGGCTGACCATCCACATTGAGGCCGACCAGCCCCAGAACACCCTGGAAGCTCTGGACAAGATCCGCGAGCTTGGCTGCAAGGCAGGCATCGTCCTGAAGCCCAAAACTCCAGCAGAAGCCGCCATTCCGTATCTGGAAAAGTGCGATCTGATCCTCGTGATGACCGTGGAGCCCGGCTTCGGCGGTCAGAAATTCATGGCGGACATGATGCCCAAGGTCAAGCAGCTCCGGGAGTGGATGGATGACATCAACCCCGACTGCCTCATCGAGGTAGACGGCGGCGTAGATGCCGGTACCTGCGCCGTCTGCAAGGAAAACGGTGCCGAAGTGCTGGTAGCAGGCTCCGCCTACTTCAAAGCAGCCGACCGTGCTGCTTTCGTCAAGACCATTCAGGCATAAATACCGTTCGGGAGGGTCATCGACCCTCCCGACTTTTGTTTTTTCAAGCTTAACAATTGACATTTGCCCCACTGGGCGATATAATATATGCGGAAATCCCCGGGTTTCCAACCATATATATCCTAAGGCGCCAATGCGTCTTTTGAAAGAAAGGAAAAATTGCCATGATTTATAGTGCAGAAGTACAGCATATGTGCTCCGTTGGTAAGGGCGCTTACCATGGCCCCGCCCCCATCCCCGAAGAGGGCAAGTGGGTGCAGGCAAAGGGCATTAAGGACATCTCCGGTTTCACCCACGGTATCGGCTGGTGTGCTCCTCAGCAGGGCTGCTGCAAGCTGACCCTGAACGTCAAGGAGGGCATCATCGAGGAGGCTCTGGTTGAGACTCTGGGCTGCTCCGGTATGACCCACTCCGCAGCAATGGCTTCCGAGATCCTGATCGGCAAGACCCTGCTGGAGGCTCTGAACACCGACCTGGTGTGCGACGCCATCAACACCGCTATGCGCGAACTGTTCCTGCAGATCGTTTACGGCCGTACCCAGTCCGCATTCTCCGAGGGTGGTCTGGCTGTCGGTGCTTCCCTGGAGGACCTGGGCAAGGGCCTGCGCAGCCAGGTTGGTACCATGTTCGCCACCAAGGCTAAGGGTCCCCGTTACCTGGAGATGGCTGAGGGTTACGTCACCCGCATCGCTCTGGACGAGGAGAACCTGATCACCGGCTACGAGTTCATCAATCTGGGCAGAATGATGGACTTCATCAAGAAGGGTGACGATGCCAACGAGGCTCTGAAGAAGGCTAAGGGTTCCTACGGCCGCTTCGCAGACGCCGCTAAGTACATCGACCCCCGTCACGAATAAGAGGAGGACGCTACAATGGCTCTGTTTGAAGGTTACGAAAGAAAAATCGACAAGATCAACGGCGTCCTGGCTCAGTACGGTCTGAACTCCGTTGAGGAGTGCCGCGAGATCTGCAAGGCCGCCGGCTTCGATCCCTACGAGATCGTCAAGGGCATTCAGCCCATCGCATTCGAGGACGCTGCATGGTCCTACTGTGTCGGCGCTGCCATCGCTCTGAAGAAGGGCGTCAAGAACGCTGCTGAGGCTGCTGAGGCCATCGGCATCGGCCTGCAGGCATTCTGCATCCCCGGCTCCGTCGCTGAGGACCGCAAGGTCGGTCTGGGCCACGGCAACCTGGGTGCCATGCTGCTGCGCGACGAGACCAAGTGCTTCGCTTTCCTGGCTGGCCACGAGTCCTTCGCCGCTGCTGAGGGTGCTATCGGTATCGCCCGTTCCGCTAACAAGGCTCGTAAGGAGCCCCTGCGTGTTATCCTGAACGGCCTGGGCAAGGACGCTGCTCAGATCATCTCCCGTATCAACGGCTTCACCTATGTGAAGACCCAGTTCGACTACTACACCGGCGAGCTGAAGATCGTTGATCGCATTGCTTACTCCGACGGCGAGCGCGCTGCTGTTAACTGCTACGGCTGTGACGACGTCCGCGAGGGTGTTGCTGTCATGCGTTACGAGGGTGTTGACGTTTCCATCACCGGTAACTCCACCAACCCCACCCGCTTCCAGCATCCCGTTGCCGGCACCTACAAGAAGGAGTGCATGGAGACCGG
>JAGKTU010000119.1 GCA_021153265.1 Clostridia bacterium | reverse complement strand
ATCACCGGCAAGAAGTTCGGTGACAAGGAGAATCCTCTGCTGGTCTCCGTCCGTTCCGGCGCCCGCGCCTCCATGCCCGGCATGATGGACACCATCCTGAACCTGGGTCTGAACGAGGACGTCGTGGAGGTCATGGCTGCCAAGTCCGGCAATCCCCGCTGGGCTTATGACTGCTACCGCCGCTTCATCCAGATGTACTCCGACGTCGTTATGGAAGTCGGCAAGAAGTACTTCGAGGCTCTGATCGATGAGATGAAGGAAGTCAAGGGCGTCACTCAGGACGTGGACCTGACCGCCGAGGATCTGAAGACTCTGGCTAACCAGTTCAAGGCTGAGTATAAGAATAAGATCGGCGCTGACTTCCCCACCGATCCCAAGGAGCAGCTGATGGGCGCTGTCCAGGCTGTTTTCCGTTCCTGGGACAATCCCCGTGCTAACATCTACCGCCGTGAGAACGACATCCCCTACTCCTGGGGTACTGCCGTCAACGTCCAGTCCATGGCCTTCGGCAACATGGGCGATGACTGCGGCACCGGCGTCGCTTTCACCCGTGACCCCGCCACCGGCGCTAAGGGCCTGATGGGCGAGTTCCTGACCAACGCTCAGGGCGAGGACGTCGTCGCCGGCGTTCGTACTCCCATGCCCATCTCCGAGATGGCTGATAAGTTCCCCGAAGCATTCGCTCAGTTCCAGAACGTCTGCTCCATTCTGGAGAACCACTACCGCGACATGCAGGACATGGAGTTCACCGTCGAGAACGGCAAGCTGTACATGCTGCAGACCCGTAACGGCAAGCGTACCGCTCAGGCCGCTCTGAAGATCGCCTGCGATCTGGTCGACGAAAAGATGATCGATGAGAAGAAGGCCGTGTCCATGATCGATCCCCGTAACCTGGACACCCTGCTGCATCCCCAGTTCGACACCAAGGCTCTGAAGGCTGCTACCCCCATCGGCAAGGCTCTGCCCGCTTCCCCCGGCGCCGCCTGCGGTAAGATCGTCTTCACCGCTGAGGACGCTAAGGCTTGGGCCGAGCGCGGCGAGAAGGTGGTTCTGGTTCGTCTGGAGACTTCCCCCGAGGATATCGAGGGCATGATGGCCGCTCAGGGCATCCTGACCGTCCGCGGCGGCATGACCTCCCACGCAGCCGTTGTCGCTCGTGGCATGGGTACCTGCTGTGTTTCCGGCTGCACCGAGATCGCTATGGACGAGGAGAACAAGAAGTTCACTCTGGCCGGCAAGACCTTCGTCGAGGGCGACTTCCTGTCCCTGGACGGCTCCACCGGTAACATCTATGACGGTATCATCGAGACCAAGGACGCTGAGATCGCCGGCGAGTTCGGCCGCATCATGGCTTGGGCCGATCAGTACCGTACTCTGAAGGTTCGCACCAACGCCGACTCCCCCCGCGACGCCAAGAAGGCCCGTGAGCTGGGCGCCGAAGGCATCGGCCTGTGCCGTACCGAGCACATGTTCTTCGAGGAAGGCCGTATCGGCGCATTCCGCGAGATGATCTGCTCCGACACTGTTGAGGAGCGCGAGGCTGCTCTGGCTAAGATCATGCCCATGCAGCAGGCTGACTTCGAAGGCCTGTACGAGGTCATGGAAGGCAACCCCGTCTGCATCCGCTTCCTGGATCCCCCTCTGCACGAGTTCGTGCCCACCACCGAGGAGGACATCGCCGCTCTGGCCGCTACTCAGGGCAAGACCGTGGAAGCCATCAAGGCTATCATCGCTTCTCTGCATGAGTTCAACCCCATGATGGGTCACCGTGGCTGCCGTCTGAGCGTCACCTATCCCGAGATCGCTGCTATGCAGACCAAGGCCGTTATCCGCGCCGCCATCGCCGTGGCTAAGCGTCATCCCGACTGGAACAACGTTCCCGAGATCATGATCCCCCTGGTCGGCGATGTCAAGGAGCTGAAGTACGTCAAGGACGTGGTGATCAAGACCGCCGACGCCGAGATCGCCGCTGCCGGCGTGGAGCTGAAGTACGAGGTCGGCACCATGATCGAGATCCCCAGAGCTTGTCTGACTGCTGAGGAGATTGCTAAGGAAGCTGCATTCTTCTGCTTCGGCACCAACGACCTGACTCAGATGACCTTCGGCTTCTCCCGTGACGACGCAGGCAAGTTCCTGAACGCTTACTACGAGTCCAAGATTTACGAGAACGATCCCTTCGCCAAGCTGGACCAGAACGGTGTCGGCCTGCTGATGGAGATGGCTGTCTCCAAGGGCAAGGCTTCCGGCAAGGAGCTGCACTACGGCATCTGCGGCGAGCACGGCGGTGACCCCGTCTCCGTTGAGTTCTGCCATAAGATCGGTCTGGACTACGTTTCCTGCTCCCCCTTCCGTGTGCCCATCGCACGTCTGGCCGCCGCTCAGGCTGCTATCAAGGGCTAATATTTCCCAATAACGAATCCCCGCCGATTTTCTCGGCGGGGATTTTCTGTCCGTCTGGTATTTCTGAATAAGAATGGATTCGGTAGCCTTGTGTGTTGGCATCGGTTTTTTGTGATAATTATCAATAGCGCCCGAACTCCGTGGCATATATAATATAAATGATAAAATGAACGGAGGCGAGCATATGCTGATCGAATCTTTACTGGAGCGGTTTTCCTTTGACAATTGCGGCAGACGGCTGAAGGGCATCATCAAGGCGGTCTTTTGGATCAATACCATTTTGGTCGCAGTCGGCTGGGCGATCCTCAGCCTTACTATGATTTTCAACGAGCCGGAGGTAGGTTTTTTGGTCTTGCTTCTCGGCTGGATCCCTGCCGTCTTTGAGATCCTGTTCTTTTACAGCCCAGACCCATCATCCCCAATGACGGTCAGCCCCGCTGCCCCACCTGCGGAAGACTGCGGAAGGAGGGCCTGTCGTGGTGCGTAGGCTGCGGCAACCGGCTTCCTCCGGAAGAAAAGAAACCGTAATTCCCAAAGGGGCGTTAACCGCATTCCAAATCAACCCCGGAATCCTGAAAACCGGCAAAACGCCTCCCGAACGGGAGGCGTTTTTGAATGCATGGAAACGGCAGATCATCTGTACGTAAATCGGTAGATCAAGCGCTGCCAAGCCTTTTCTGCAAACCCGAACGTCCTCCGGACGCCAGTCATGCCCCGAGCCGGGTACTCCAATCGCGCACCCGGCTTTTCTCTTCGGACAGCAGAAGCCGCAAGCAAAATAAACAATTTCCACAATTTACCCTTTTCTCCTTTACATTTTTTCATCATATGTTACAATACTTGATGTGAAATACAACATTTAGAGGTTGCGCAACGAAACAAAAACCCAAAAACAGCCTGACCACGAAGCACTGGTTCGGCTACATGTTCGGCGACTGGGGCGGTTGTATGACCTTTACCCTGATGGCCAGTATCTTCGGTCTGTACTGCACCAACGTTCTGGGTGTCGACCCGGTGCTGATGGGTACGCTGACCATCATCTGGACCGTTTGGGACGCCATCAACGACCCCATGATGGGCGCCCTGATGGACAAAGCCTTCGCCAAAAGCACAATAAGAACGGCAAGTTCCGTCCCTGGCTGCTCCGGGCTACCCCTCTGCTGGCCGGCACCGTGCTGGGTCTGAAGGTTCTTTGCGTTCTGGTTCCCGCCGTGTTCATTCTGGGTTCCTGGGCTGCCTTCAAGTTCGTTTGGAACATCACCCCCGAGGTTCGCGAAAAGATGGCCGCACACAAGGCTGCACAGAAGTAATCTCCAATACATCTTATTCTCACCCTGCGGCATGGCGCCTGCCGTGCCGCAGGTCTTTCTCTAAGGAGGAAAACTATGGACTATATCGTAAATACCCCCTGCGGTCAGCTGCAGGGCATCGCCGGCAGTGTCCCCGGTACCATCGCCTACAAGGGCATCCGCTACGCCACCGCGGGCCGCTGGGTATATCCCAAGCAGGTAAAAAGCTGGGAGGGCGTATACGACGCCACCCAATACGGCGCATGCTCCTATCAGCCCCGGGCATTCTATAACGAGGAAGAGAATCTGAAGAAGATCTTCTACTACAACGAATTCCGCAAAGGCGAAACCTATACCTACAGCGAAGACTGCCTGTTTTTGAACATTTTCACCCCCGAAACCGCCAAAGAGGGGGACAAACTTCCGGTTCTGATCTACATTCACGGCGGTGGTTTCACCGGCGGCTGCGGCCACGAGAAGCATTTCGACGGCCCTGTTTGGCCCACCAAGGGCATCATCGGCGTGACGCTAAACTACCGCCTCGGCCCCATGGGTTTCGTGTGCCTGCCCCAGCTGAAGGAGGAAGCCGGTTTCACCGGCAACTACGGCCTGTATGACCAGATGACCGCCATCCAGTGGGTCAAAGATAACATCGCGGCCTTCGGCGGCGACCCGGACAACATGACCATCATGGGTCAGAGCGCCGGCGCAGCCAGTGTTCAGTTGCAGTGCACCAGCCCCATGACCGACAAAGACCGCCAGCTCAGCGAGCAAATGGTTCAGTATCTGTGCAACTTCGTCCGTAGTGGCAATCCCAATTCCGTAGGCGAACTTCCCACTTGGATTGCCTCCGGCAAGGGGCAAAACCGGGTGCTCCTGCTGGGCGAAAAGCCCACCGGCATGGGAAAACCCAATCTCTTCAAGATGATCTGGACCATGTTTACCAATAAGGCAGTGGGCGAATAACAGAAATTCCCCCTGCCCACCCAAATTCCATCGCCAAAGCCGTCGCAGATTCGATATCTGCGGCGGCTTTGGCATATAGACCTAATTTCTCCTGCTTTTTTCTTGTATTTTGTGCATCTTGACCGCTATCTATCTGTGCGTTATAATGTTATTTAGCAGAATACCCGTGCTAACTTTGAAAGGAGCATAATTTATGCGTGTAAATACTCCGTTGACACAAGCGCTGTTTGCGAAGCATGGCGAGGCTTTCCAGCCCGTGGCCCTACCCCACACCTGGAATGCTCTGGACGGTCAGGACGGCGGCGCTGACTACTGGCGCGGCATCGGTACTTACGAGATCACCCTGCCCAACCCCACCAAGGGCAAGAAGCAGTACATCGAGCTGCAGGGCGCCAACCATGTGGCCACTGTCTACTGCAACGGCCGGGAGCTGGGTACCCATAAGGGTGGCTTCTCCACCTTCCGCTATGATCTGACCCCTGCCATGAAGGCAGAAGGCAACGTTCTGACCGTGGTGGTCACCAACGCATCCTGTGATGTCTATCCCCAGAACGCCGACTTCACCTTCTACGGCGGTCTGTACCGCGATGTGAACTTCATTGAGGTCAGCGATGCCCACTTCGACCTGCTGCTGGACGGCACCGATGCTGTCTTTGTCACTCCCCACAATGTGGGCAAGACCCGCGTTGACCTGTTCCCCGTGAACGCCGAAGGCTGCACCCTCCATGTGGAGCTGAAGGACGCCGAGGGCAACGTAGTCGGCACCGCCGATACCGCCGCCACCGAGCATGCCCACGTCCTCATCGACGTGAAGGAGCCCCATCTGTGGAACGGCCTGGTTGATCCCTATCTGTACACCGCCACCGCCACCATCGTCAATGGCGAGGAGGTTCTGGATGCCGTTACCGTCAATTACGGCTACCGTTCCTTCCGCGTGGATGCCGAGACCGGCTTCTACCTCAACGGCAGACGGCTGCCTCTGCACGGCGTCGCCCGTCACCAGGACCGTCTGGACAAGGGTTGGGCCATCTCCAAGGCTGATCACGAAGAGGACATCGCCCTGATCAAGGAGCTGGGTGCCAACACCATCAGACTTGCGCACTATCAGCACGATCAGTACTTCTATGACCTGTGCGACAAGACCGGTTTCGTCCTCTGGGCTGAGATCCCCTTCATCTCCCAGTTCATCCCCAGCCGTGAGGCCTACAACAACACCATCTCCCAGATGACCGAGCTGGTTGCTCAGAACTACAACCACCCCGCCATCATGTTCTGGGGCATCTCCAACGAGATCCTCATCGGCGTCGACCGGGAAGACCTGCGCCAGAACCTGCGCGACCTCCATGAGCTGGCCAAGGCTATGGACCCCAGCCGCCTGACCACTATGGCACAGGTTTCCATGACTCCCATGGACTCCGAGCATAACTTCATCACCGACGTGGTCTCCTACAACCACTACTTCGGCTGGTACGGCGGCGAGGTGGAAGACAACGGTCCCTGGCTGGATAAGTTCCACGCCATGCATCCCGACAAGTGCCTGGGCGTTTCCGAGTACGGCGCAGAGAACATCCTGTCCTGGCACTCCGCTGAGCCCGAGAACCACGACTACACCGAGGAGTACGCAAACCACTACCATCAGGAGATGCTGAAGACCTTCGCCACCCGTCCCTACCTGTGGGCTACCCACCAGTGGAACTGCTTCGACTTTGCCGCCGACGCCCGTAACGAGGGCGGTGTTCAGGGCCGTAACAACAAGGGTCTGATCACCTACGACCGCAAGATCAAGAAGGATGCCTTCTATCTGTACAAGGCATGGTGGAATCCCGAGCCCATGGTCTTCGTTTCCGGCGGCCGGTTCGTCAACCGCGCTCCCGAGGAGCGGAATGTCATCGTCTACACCAACTGCGAGACCGTCACTCTGGTCGTCAATGGTGTCGACGTTGCCACCAAGAAGGCTGTTGACCACATGATCACCTTCGAAAATGTGGCTCTGAATGATGGCGAGAACACCGTCACCGCCTACGCCGGCGAAATTAAGGCCAACACCATCAAGGTGTGCGGCGTTGCCGAGCATGACTACAGCTACGATCTGCCCGATGGCAACCAGGGTGTCAACTGGTTCGACGATCCCGAGCTGGTGGCCATGAAGAAGGCCTTCAAGTACCCCAAGGATGCATTCTCCATCAAGGATAAGATGGGCGCATTGATGGATCACCCCGAAACCGCCAAAATTCTGGGTGGTCTGATGCAGAGCTTTATGTCCGGCAACTCCCTGATGATCACATAGCAGGGGGCGTCCAGCCGTCGCCGCCGCCACCGCCGCCATTACCGCCGCCGCCACCGCCGCCCTTGATGGGGGTGGGGCTGACGCCGTCCAGAGGCACATAGCCGATCTGGCCGTCGACTTCAATGACGTAGCAATCGGGCAGCTCATCCAGCACAACGACTTCGTGGTTGGTCTTCAGCTCCACCAGGATGTTGCGCATCTGGTACTCCTTGCAGACAACCTGCTTGCCCTTGATGTAGCCGGTCCAGGTTTCGTATTCCTCATCGCCCTCCAGCCGCAGCAGCCAGCGGGGGACCTGAGCGGTCATGCCATTGCCGAGGTAAATGGTGCAGATTTCCTCGTCATAGGAAACGACCTTGGCCTCGCCGTCGCGCAGCAGCAGGCACAGATAGGCTTCGATATCGTCGGCAATGACGATGCCCTTGCCGCCTTCGAACTCCTCGTCCATTTCGGGTCCGTAGTAATCGCCCAGCAGCACGATCTGACCGGAAACGCCATCAGCGGACAGACCGCCGATATCCACGTCGGTAC
Organism: Clostridia bacterium; assembly: GCA_021153265.1. GTDB lineage: Bacteria > Bacillota > Clostridia > Oscillospirales > Oscillospiraceae > Faecousia. Next base: position 2,554 of record JAGKTU010000119.1, on the reverse strand, counting down.
CGTCGGTAGCACCGCCGCCACCGCCACCGCCGCCTCTGAGCTCGTGGTCGCTGACCTGCTCAGCGCGGACGTAGCCTGCGCCGCCGTCCCATTCGACGTACAGCCAGTTGCCGGTGTACAGCCAGTCGCCCTTACCCTCCAGCACCTTCAGCTTGGTGTTGGTCTTCAGGGTAGCGATGGGTTCTTCGCGCATATAGACGGATGCGTAGACCAGAGTATCCTTTCTGGCGTAGCCATCCTTGGCTTCGAAGGGTTCTTCGCTCTCCAGACGGACAAAGCGTTTCTCCACGATCAGATCCACCTCATCACCTGCGATGATGAAGTAGTCTTCATAGGCGCCCAGCACATTGACCTCGGTGCCCTTGGTCAGCGTGGTGTAGTAGCCTTCGCCGAAGGTAGCCCGGGAGACACCGGGTTCCCACTCCGGCTCCACAGGGGGAGCCGGTTCGGTGGGAGTTTCAGTAGTGTTCGGAACGGTGGTAGGAACCGTAGTCGGCGCCGCCGCTTCCTCCTGCGTGCAGGCAGCCATGGTCAGCAGGAGCGCAACTGCCAGCGCAAATGTAAGAATTCTCTTCATTTTGTTTCTCCTTTACTGACGGGATCAGCCGTTTTTGGCATTTTCCACGATGGTGATGATGTTCTCGATGTAGTTATCGTAGGCGGTGCCGGTTTCGTAGACATCCCGGTTCTGAGTAGCAACGTAGTAGACACTGCGCCGCACCGTGCCGCCGTAGATGACGATCTGCTCACCGTCGCGCTCCAGGACAATGTAGGGACGGGACAGGATGTCCATACTCAGCGTATCAGCATCGTCGGGCAGGTTTGTCAGCATACCGGTGAACCAGTCACGGCCATTGGCGGTGCTGAAGCGGCGGAAGGTGTTGCCGGCTGCGCCGCCGTAGACGTCACTGCTTACACCCACGCCCATGACCAGATTGCTGGTCTCTTCTCTCCACTTCACGTACAGCGTACCGGAACGGACCAGCTTGAAGCCAGCCAGATCGCCGGTAAGCAGCTTGCCGCCCATCAGAGCCTTGAGCTTGTCCGCAGGCACAGTGGTGAAGAACCGGATGCCGGGGTTGGCGTTGATGCGGATGGAAGTACCGGCATAGAGCATGAAGTCATCCAGCTCCTTGACGCGCTCAGCGGTGTACAGATCGTACTCGCCGTCGCCGTCAGTATCGGTGACCTTCAGCAGCCAGACGTACATGTTGGTGGGATAGGTCTCGTAGTAGGTCTCACCGACCTTGTACTTGTAGGTGGTAGCCAGCTTGCCGGTGGTGTGAGGCACCCAAACGGTGGTGTCGTCATCCAGAACATAGGGAACGCCGTCGATCTCCACCACGCCGCCGGGGATGATGGTACCGGTATCGTCAGCAGCAGGATCGAAGTGGATGGGGTACAGGCCAGCATGGCTGTCCTCGATGGTCAGCGTTGCATTCTCCACAGTGATGGCGTAGTTGGGATCGTTGTTCTGGGCGGTGATGGTGTAGGTACCGGGAGTGGTGGAATCCACAGCATCGGTGGTGATGGTCAGATCCAGACTGCCTCCCTCGGGCAGCTCGCCGGAAGTGATGGTGTAGGTGAAGGTGGGCAGCTCGTCGCCGGATTCGATGGTCACATCATCCAGCTTGACGGTGATGCTGCGCTGGGTGATGGTCAGCTTGGCGCCGTCAGTCACAGTCACAACGTAGTTGGGATTCTCGGTGTACTCGACGGTAATCTTGTACTCACCGACATCCTCGCCGGCCTCACGGACTGCCTTGGCATTCAGCTCAGCGATGGTGCAGTCGGTGGTCAGCGCGGGATCAGCCTCGCCGAAGACCTTAGTTGCATCAGCGGCGGTAATGCTCACAGCCTTGGGAGTGATGGTGAAGGTGCCATCCACGGTGGTAACGGTGTAGTTGGCGTTTTCGGTGTACTCGACCTTGATTGCGTACTCACCGACGTTCTCACCGGCCTCACGGACTGCCTTAGCATTCAGCTCTGCGATGGTGCAGTCGGTGGTCAGAGCAGGATCAGCCTCGCCGAAGACCTTAGTTGCGTCATTTGCGGTGATGGTCACAGCCTTGGGCGTAATGGTGAACTTGCCGTCAACGGTGGTAACGGTGTAGTTAGCGTTCTCGGTGTACTCGACCTTGATGGTGTAAGTACCAACGTTCTCACCGGCCTCGCGGACTGCCTTGGCATTCAGCTCAGCGATGGTGCAGTCGGTGGTCAGGGCAGGATCGCTCTCGCCGAAGACCTTGGTTGCGTCAGCGGCGGTGATGGTCACAGCCTTGGGGGTGATGGTGAACTTGCCATCGACCACGGTAACAGTGTAGTTGGCGTTCTCGGTGTACTCGACGGTGATCTTGTACTCGCCAACATTCTCACCAGCCTCGCGGACAGCCTTGGCATTCAGCTCAGCGATGGTGCAGTCGGTGGTCAGAGCAGGATCGGTTTCACCGAAGACCTTGGTGGCATCGTTTGCTACGATGGTGATCGCCTTGGGGGTGATGGTGAAGGTGCCATCGACCACGGTAACAGTGTAGTTAGCGTTCTCGGTGTACTC
>JAGKTU010000055.1 GCA_021153265.1 Clostridia bacterium | reverse complement strand
ATCATCGACAGCTGCCATTCCGGCGCAATGATCGGCAAGAGCAGCGGCGATGAGGTGACCAACGCCGAGCTGGCGGCCTTCAACAGCCTCGTCATCAACGCCTTCGCCGATGATCCGGACGTCATCGTCCGCACGGTGGACACACCCGCTGAGCCCATCCCCGACGAGGACGAGGGCTTCTCCGGCGGCAATCTGCTGCGGCCGGATTTTATGCGGATGATGGACGAGGTGCGTAAACGCAAATTCAAAGCCATCGTGGTTTACCGTTTGGACAGGATCAGCCGCAATATCAGCGATTTTACCAGCCTGATCGATGAACTGACCAAGCTGAATGTGTCCTTTGTGTCCATCCGGGAACAGTTTGATACCAGCACCCCCATGGGCAGAGCCATGATGTTCATTATTTCTGTGTTTTCCCAGCTGGAGCGGGAGACCATCGCCGAGCGTATTCGGGACAATATGTACGAACTGGCCAAAACCGGCCGCTGGCTGGGCGGCAACACCCCCACCGGCTTCCGCTCCGGCGCAGTCAGTACGATCACCATCGATGGAAGGGAGAGAAGATCCTATCAATTGATCCCGATTCCGGAAGAAATCGGGATCCCCAAAATGATTTTTGATCTTTATTGTGAATTGGATTCTTTGACCGCCGTGGAAGCGGAACTGCTGCGCCGGCGGATTAAAACCAAAAAAGGAAAGTCCTTCACCCGCTTTGGGATCAAAGGGATCCTGCAGAATCCTGTCTACATGGTGGCGGACGAGGATGCCTATGGGTATTTTACGGCGCAGGAAGCGGAGGTCTGCTTTCCGAAGGCGTCCTTTGACGGGAATTACGGCATCATGGCTTACAATCGGACAAGTCAGGAGAAGGGACGGACCACACAGCTCCTTCCGGTCAGCCGCTGGATCGTTGCCATCGGCAGACACCCCGGCGTAGTTTCCTCCGGACAATGGATCCGGGTGCAGGAATCTCTGGACAGAAACAGGACCAAAGCATACCGCAAGCCCCGGAGCAACGAAGCGCTGCTGACCGGACTGATGTACTGTGCCTGCGGCGAACGGATGTACCCGAAACTGTCCCGGAGAAAGACCGCGTCCGGAGAGACTGCGTATACTTATATATGTAAACGGAAAGAACGGAGCAGGCGGGAGTGCTGCAGCCGGCGAAATGCCGACGGCAATCGGTTGGATGCTGCCATTCTGGAGCAGATCGGATCGCTGACGGGAGATCGGGAACGTCTGGTTTCGCAGCTTGTAAAGAGCCGCCCGTTCTTTGCCGGCAAGCGCGAGCAGTATGAAATGCAGATGGACGGACTTCGGGCGGCGTATGCCAAAAACGAGCAAAGGATCAATGGTCTGATGGATTCGCTGGGTATGGTCGGGGAGTCCGATGCCAAGCATCGTGTTTTGAAGCGCATGGAAGAGCTGTCCGGAGAAAACCGGGAGATCGGGGAGCGTATCCGCACGTTGCAGGCGCAGGCGACGGTCGATCAGCTCACCGCTGCGGAAATGGATGCTCTGCGGCAGAGGCTGTCGGACTTGCGCGCCGGTCTGGAGGACGCCCCTATTGCGGAGAAAAGAGCAGCGGTCTGCACCGTTGTCCGTAAGGTGATCTGGGATGGCGATAAAGCCCATGTGGTGCTGTTTGGCGCAGAAGAACCAGCCTGTGATTTTACTGCTGTTTAGACTTGCCAAGCCGGGAAGATTGTGTTAAAATAATTATTAGATTGGAAAGTATGCGCAATCCCCCCGGCAAAGGAGACTCTACGTATGAACACAGTGCAGATTGAACAGGCGGCTGTTCCCGAAACACCGCTGCTGGATCGGGAAACCGTCCTGCAGGGGGCAAAAAAATATTGGCTCTTTCGCCGGACGCAGGATATCCTGCTGTCGCTGTTGGCACTGCTGTTCCTGTGGCCGCTGATGCTGGTGGTAGCCATCGTCATCGTGGCGGACAGCCCCGGCGCCGGCCCGATCTTCACCCAGACCCGGGTGGGACGGGACGGAAAGGAATTTTCCTTCTACAAATTCCGCTCCATGCGTCCCAATGCAGAGGCTGAACTGGATGAACTTCTGCCCATGAACGAGATGGAAGGCCCTGTTTTTAAGATCAAAGATGACCCCCGGATCACCCGTGTGGGCAAATTCCTTCGAATGACCAGCATCGACGAGCTTCCCCAGCTGATCAATGTTCTGAAAGGCGAGATGAGCATCGTTGGCCCCCGTCCGGGTATCCCCCGGGAGGTGGAGCAGTACGATGATTTTGCCCGTCAACGCCTGCTGGTCACCCCCGGCCTGACCTGCTACTGGCAGATCCAGCCCAACCGCAACCGGCTGAGCTTTGATGAGTGGGTGAAGCTGGATGTGAAGTACATCAACGAACGTAGCTTCCGTACCGACTGGAAGATCATCTTCAAGACCTTCGGCGCGGTCCTGCAGATGAACGGTGAATGATCCACTTGGGAATTAGAACCAGAGAAATCGGTGTGTTTTGTTGAAAAATGACGCGAATCCGTCGGGAATACCTGTAAAATTGCACCCGTCCCCGGAAAGCGCGGCTTGACAAACCGGAATTATGCAATTACAATAAAATGAGTATTTTTACAAGGGGAGTCTTTCCTCCCGATACAGGCCCGGCACCATGCTGCGGCCTATGGAGGTCCTGATATGGATGGTAAAACTGTAGAAAAAAATGATGAACTGGAGATCGACGTACAGCGGCTGATGGGCGCCCTGCTGAACAAGGCATGGCTGATCGGCCTTGTTGCCGTTGTCTGTGCAGTGGTCACGCTGCTTGGCACCTTGTTCTTTGTGACGCCTAAGTATCAGGCAACCGCCATGTTCTACGTCAATAACAATTCCCTGTCCCTGGGTGATGCCTCTTTCAGCATCTCCTCCGGTGATATTTCCGCTTCCCGCGGTCTGGTCAAGTCCTATATCGTCATCCTGAATACCCGGGAATCCCTCAATGCTGTCATCGACTATGCGGATGTGGATCTGACCTACGGCCAGCTCCGGGGCATGATCTCCGCGCAGGCGGTGGATTCCACGGAGATTTTCGAGGTGGTGGTCACCAGTACCAACCCTAAGGAAGCGCAGGAGATCGCTGACGCCATCGCCTATGTGCTGCCCAAGCGGATCAGCAGCATCGTCGAGGGCACTTCCGCCAAGGTGGTGGATTCTGCGGTTCGCCCCGCAAAGCCCAGCTCTCCCAACTATACCACCAATACCCTTCTGGGTTTCGCCATGGGTCTGCTTCTCAGCGCCGCACTGGTGTTGCTTCGGGAGTTTTTGGATATCACCATCCGTACCGAGGACGATATCAGCCGCAGCTGCACCTATCCCATTCTGGCCTCCGTGCCGGATATGGAGGCTCAGAGTAAGGGCGGCGGCTACTATTATGGTTACGGCAGTCCCAAGAAGGCCTACGAGAAAGCCGGCTCCAAGGAACCCAAACCTGTGGAACTGGTTGGCGGCAATATCAGCTTTGCCGCCGCGGAAGCCTATAAGCTGCTGCGTACCAAGCTGCAGTTCTCCTTTGCCGACGAGGGCAATTGCCGGGTCATCGGCGTGTCCAGCGCCCTGACAGGCGAGGGCAAGAGCTTGTCTGCCGTGAACCTGGCCTATACCACCTCCCTGCTGGGCAAGCGGGTGCTGCTGATCGACTGCGATATGCGCCGGTCTTCCGTTTCCGAGAAACTGCCCATCAAGCGCTTCCCCGGCCTGTCCGAGTTCCTCTCCGGCCAGAGCCATGCCGAGAAACTGATCCAGCTGTGCGGCATCAAGGACGATGAGCGGGCCTTCCATGCCATCGCCTCCGGCCGTACCCCGCCCAATCCCATCGAGCTGCTGAGTTCCGAGCGGATGAACAAGATGCTGGAGCATCTCCGGGAGAATTACGATTACATCATTCTGGACCTGCCTCCCGTGGGCGAGGTCAGTGACGCTCTGGCAGTCGCCAAGTTTACCGACGGCATGCTGGTGGTGGTTCGCCAGAACTACTGCGACCGTGTGGTGCTCAGCTCCGCCGTGCGGCAGTTCGAGTTTGTGGATGCCAAGATTCTGGGTGTGGTCTTCAACAGCACCGTGGAAAACGGCGGCATCGGCAAGAAGTATTACAAGCGCTACTATAAGAAGTACGACAGAAGCTACGAGGCTGCCGCCAAGGCCGGCCGTATCAACCGCGGCGTATGACGCATCTTACGGATTTTCACAGCCACATCCTGCCGGGTGTGGACGACGGCAGCGCATCGGTGGAGGAGTCCCTCGCCATGCTCCGCATGCTTTCCCGGCAGGGCGTGTCCCATGTGGTTGCAACCCCCCATTTTTACCCCAATTATGACGATCCGGAGCAGTTCCTCCGGCGCAGAAAGGATGCCTATGAAGCCCTTTTAGCGGCCATGGAATCCGAACCCGACCTGCCCCGGATCACCTTGGGCGCAGAAGTATTATTTTTTCGCGGAATGAGCGAATCGGACCTTTTGCCCCAGTTGACAATTGAGAAAAAACGTTGTATTCTAATAGAAATGCCACCTCCCCCGTGGTCAGATGCCATGTACCGGGAGTTGGAAGCGGTTCGCACCAAACAGGGACTTACGCCCATCATCGCCCATGTGGACCGCTATATCAGTCCCTTCCGAACCCACGGCATCCCTCAGCGGCTGGCGCAGCTTCCTGTGCTGGTGCAGGCCAACGCCGGATTCTTCCTGAGACCGGCCACAGCATCCATGGCGATGAAGCTTCTGAAAGCCGACCAGATCCAGCTTCTCGGCTCTGATTGCCATAATTTGACCACCCGTCCACCGGAAATGGGGGCGGCAGTCCGGCGGATCGAAGAGAAACTGGGGAAGGGGATTCCGGACAGGATCCGGAACTATGAGCATATGATTTTGGATGTGCAGGAATAAGCACATCCCGATATGAGAAAATGGAGTGAGTTTGATGAGAAGAATGATTTGTCTGCTCGGTGTGCTGCTGATCTGCGCAACACTGGTTTGCCCTGCTCTGGCTGCCGATACCTTCGTGCCCAGCATTGGTTACAAGGACGGTCCCGACGTGGATGATGCCGTGATCGGCGGTACCAAGGTTGGCGACTGTGTGGTCGTGACCTCCATCGCACAGGCCGAGAAAAAGTCTACCGATATTACTCAGGCAGCAAGAGATGAGCTGCTGGATGTGTACAAGAAGCTGTCCGACGGTTCCATGAAGCCCCCTGTTGACGGCTATGTCATCCGCGAGCTGGTTGACGTGAGCTTCAAGCAGAAGGCTTGCGTGGAGAACGCAGAGCACAACCATGCCGAGGAGCTGGCTAAGGACGGCACTACCATCAAGGTCACTTTCGATCTGGGCGTTGCCAAGTCCACCAAGGTGGTTGTCAAGACCTACACCAACGGTGCTTGGGAAGATGTGGTTGCTGTCACCAACAATGGCGACGGAACCGTCACTGTCGAGTTCGAGCATTTCTGCCCCGTTGCCTTCTGCGTTGAGCAGGGCGCTGAGGTTCCTCCCAGCCAGACCGGCGACGAGGCCGGCCAGAACATGATCCTGTGGATCGGTCTGATGGTCCTGTCTCTGGCAGCCATCGTTGTGCTGGTGATCCTGGGCCGTAAGCGCGCCAAGTAAGAACCAATCCAAGACAGATAGGGTGAAGCTATGAAAAAGCGAATGCGAATCATCGATATTGCGTCCGCTGTACTCATCCTGCTTCTGGTAATCGTGATGCTTTACAGTGGACTTCAGATTCTGGAGTCCACTGTTTTGCGTACCGGGGCAGATGAGCAGGGATTTGTGTCCAGAACCATCACCCGGGACGGCGTCAGCTATTACCCCCGGCAGGATATCACCGTGGTCATGGTGCTGGGTATCGACCAGAACGGCCCGGTACAGGCCAGCGAAGGCTATATCAACCCCGGCGCAGCGGATATGGCAGCCTTGCTGATCTTTGACGATGCGGATAAAAGCTGTACCATCCTCCAGCTCAACCGTGACACCATGCTGGAAATGCCGGTACTGGGCGTGGGCGGCAAGAATGCCGGCACCTATTACGGTCAGCTTGCCTTGTCCCATACCTACGGAAGCGGTATGGCAGACAGCTGCGAGAATACCCGCCGAACCATCTCCAACTTCCTCTACGGCATCCGCATCGACTATTATCTGGCCATGAACATGGATGCGATCTCCATCCTCAACGATGCGGTGGGCGGCGTCACGGTGAACGTCACCGACGACTTCTCCCATGTAGACCCCACCATTACCAAGGGCCAGATGACCCTTCGGGGAGAGCAGGCTATCCGCTTTGTCCGCACCCGCCGGGACGTGGGTGACCAGCTCAATATCTCCCGAATCGACCGCCAGAAGGAGTACATCGGCAGCTTCCTGAAGAAATTCCGCAGCCGCTACCATTCCGATCTGGAGTTCGCCGCTACCACATATGATCAGGTGCTGCCCTATATCGTCACCGACTGCTCTCTGAATACCATTACCTCTCTTATGGACCGCTACGGCGATTATGAGATCCGGGAAGTGGTCAGCCCCGCCGGCGAAAACGTCATGGGCGAGGAGTACTACGAGTTCTACGCCGACGAGGACGCGCTGGATGAACTGATCCTGCGGCTGTTCTACGCACCTAAGGAATGATCCCCCACAGGAGATGCTCCGGCATCTCCTGCTTTTTTTGCCCCGGCTCTTGCAAATGTCGCCCCGAAATGCTATGATATTTTAGATTATGCGCTGCAGGCGAAAATGCCCGCAGCAACCGGAAAGGAAGTAAATTTATGAAGATTAAAGATGGTTTCCTGCTGCGTCAGGTGGCCGGCCAGACGGTCGTTCTGCCCACCGGCGGCGATCTGGATCTGAACATGATGATCACCCTGAACGATACCGGCGCTTTCCTCTGGGAGAAGCTGCAAAATGACTGCACCGAGGCCGATCTGGTCGCCGCTCTGCTGGCCGACTACGATGTGGACGAGTCCACTGCCCGGGAATGCGTAGAATCCTTCGTAAAGAAGCTGAGCGACCATGATTTCTTCGTCTGATCACCTCATCATTAAGGAGGAACTGCTTCCGCTGATCCGGGAGCGGTTGGATTCCGGCAATAAAGTCCGGTATTTGCCCTTCTGCGGCGTGAGCATGCTGCCGCTGCTGCGTCAGGGTTTGGATTCCGTGGAGATCGGACCGCTGCCCGAAAAAATGAAAAAGTATGATCTGCCTGTTTACCGCGGCCGTACCGGTAAGTACATTATGCACAGGGTGGTTGCCGTCAAGGAAGACCACTATGTCTGTCTTGGGGACAATACCTACATCTACGAGCATATTCTTCCCGAGCAGATGCTGGGCATTGTCACCACCATCAAGCGTGGCGAAAAGCTGATTCCGGTCACGTCCCGGTCTTACCGTCTTTACTGCCGGATCTGGCGCGCCATTTACCCCATTCGCAAAGCCCTGCGTAGCCTGAAGCAGTGGCTCCGGAGGCTGCTGAAATGAAAAAATCCACCATTTCCTGGCTGTTTTCCCGCTATCGCCGCCGAATACCGGCTATCGTATTGATGATGATGGCTCAGGTGGGCAATTCCCTGCTGTCCGTCTTCTTTGCGCTGGGCAGCCGGGGGGTTATTGACGGTGCCGTCACCGGCAACCGGGATGTGTTCACCCGTGCCTGCCTTCATCAGGCTGCCATTATTCTGGGCATCCTGTTGTGTATGACCCTCATGCGCCATCTCCGGGAACGTCTTCGTGCGGATCTGGACTGGGACTGGAAGCAGCGGCTGCTCCATGGTCTGCTACACGGCGATTATGCCGCCGTGTCTTCCTACCACAGCGCAGAACTGCTCAACCGGCTCAATAACGATGTCAATAAGCTTAACGAGGGTATTCTCACGCTCCTGCCCACCGCAGTGTCCATGATCACCCGGCTTGTGGCGGCAGTGGTGGTTCTTGGCGTGCTGGATGCGCGCTTTACGGTGGTCGTTGGTCTGCTGGGAGCAGTGGCACTGGCTGCCACCGGCGTGATGCGCCGCCGTCTGAAGGAGCTGAACAAGCGCGTCAGCCGCCATGATGGCGTGGTTTCCGGTTTTCTGCAGGAAACTTTGGAGAAACTGCTCATGGTTCAGGCCATGGATGTATCTGCCGAAGTGGAGCGCAGGGCGGATGTGCTGCTGGAAGAGCGCTACCGCATCCAGCGCAAGCGGAAGAACATCTCCCTTATTACCAATACCGGCACGGCCATCATGTACTATGGCGCAGGCTTTATGGCTCTTTGCTGGTGCGCGTCTTTGCTTCTGCAGGGAAGGATGAGTTTTGGTTCTCTTACTGCCGTCATGAGTCTGGTCAGCCAGATTCAGGCGCCATTCACCAATCTCACCGGCGTGCTGCCTCAGTATGTGGCCAGTCTTGCCTCTGCCGAGCGCCTGATGGAGCTGGAAGCGATCCAGGGTGAACGCGCACCTGTAGGCGAGAGCCCCGAGGAACTGTACCGCCGCATGGATTTCATCCGTGCCGAGGGTTTGAGCTTTGCCTATGACCGCAATCCCATCCTGACTGACACCGAATTTAACCTTCCCAAGGGCGCATTTGCCGTCATCACCGGCCCTTCCGGCATCGGCAAGAGTACCCTATTGAAGCTCCTGCTGGGTGTCTACCGTCCTGCCACAGGCAGGCTTTGCATTGACGGCCAAAGGGGAACGCTGACCCTGGACCGCAGCACCCGCCGGCTCTTCGCCTATGTCCCCCAGGGCAATCTGCTCCTCAGCGGCACGCTCCGGGAGAATTTGACCATCGTCAAGCCCGATGCCACCGATTCTGAGATCACCCAGGCGCTGCACATCAGCACCATGGAGGATTTTCTGCCCCAACTCCCTCTGGGACTGGATACGGTGCTGGGCGAAAGTGGCGCTGGCCTTTCTGAAGGACAGGCTCAGCGCCTTGCCATCGCCCGGGCAGTCCTGGGCGGCGCTCCGGTGCTGCTTCTGGACGAGTGTACCTCCGCGTTGGATGCCAGGACGGAGGAAATTGTCCTTGGCCGGCTGAAGTCCCTGCCGGACAGAACCTGTATCGCCGTCACCCACCGGCCTGCGGCTGTGGAACTGTGCGACTGGGAGCTGAAGGTTTGCGACGGAAAAATTCGCGCAATCCAAAAATAAACTTTCCAATCCCGAAAATCGATGATTTAAATCGATTTTCGGGATTTTTCAAATTTTTGTGATATTTGACATAAAACAGATAGTGGAAATGGAAAATATGCACAAAATGGCAACAAATATTTCTGACTTAATGTCAATTGCGTAACAGCTATTTTTCTCTTATAATCAATTTGGTATACTCTGAAAATACAAAAGGAGGACTTTTGGCAATGCAACACAAAGCAACTCTCACCAAACGCGTGCTGAGCCTGATCATGGTCATCGCCATGATGCTGACTCTGGCACCTCTGTCCGTCTTCGCGGCAGAGACCACCAGAATTGTCTATTTCCAGAATAACTGGCTGTGGACAGATGTCCGTGCGTATAGCTTTGACGCAGCTGGCAACTACGATGTTGCCTGGCCCGGCGCCGCTATGACCTTCGTGGAAAACGATGGTACGTACGACATTTACAAGTTCGAGGTTCCCGCAACTGCTACTACTGTCATTATCAACGGCATTAAGAATGACGGTTCCGGTAACCGGGATCAGACTCCTAATCTTACCCAGTTCCCCACTGGTGTGTGCCACAATATGATGTGGAACGGCGGTAACAGTGTTGGCACCTTCGCCTACACTCCCCCCACCGGTGATGACACTGACCCCAGCTCCGAACCCATCGTTACCGAACCCATCGTCACCCAGCCCACCACTCCTGCTGTTACCTACGATTACATCATCGCCGGCAACAACTCCGCTGTCTTCGGCACCGCATGGGATCCCTCCAACACCGCTAACGGCATGACCCTGAATGCCGAGACCGGTCTGTACGAAAAGGTCTATGAGGACGTGGGCATCGGCACCCTGAAGTTCAAGGTCACCGATGGTACCTGGTCCAACTGCTGGGGCGGCGCAAACGCTGACGCTGACGGCAACTATGTCCTCTCCGTCACCGCCATCAGCGATGTGACCATCCGCTTCAACCCCACCACCAAGACTGTCACCGCTGAGGCTGTGCCCACCGGCGAGGTTCAGCAGCCCGTGGAGAACGTCACCCTGCACTACCGCAACACCAACGTTTGGGAAACCGTCAATGCCTACGTCTGGGATATCGCATCCAACACTACCCTCAACGGCGCATGGCCCGGCGAGCCCATCACCGAGACTGAGGGCCATGCCAACTGGTACACCATCGAGGTTACCGAGCAGAATGCCGCAGCCGGCATCGGCTTCATCTTCGGCGACGGTACCAACCAGACTGCTGACATTGTCATTACCAAGTCCGGCGAGTACTGGTACGACAATGGTATCTTCAAGGCCGCTCCCGCATCCTGGACTGACGGCACCGTTACCCTGGTTGACTACGAGGTCACCCTCCACTTCGCCAACACCCTGGGCTGGGGCGGTGTCAACCTGTACACCTGGGAGCCCTTCTCCAACGCCGGTTGGCCCGGTGAGGCAACCGCTCAGGATGCCGACGGCTTCTACACTGCTTCCTACACCTACAAGGCACCCGCAGGCAAGGGCCTGAACTTCATCTTCAACGGCGGCGGCCAGACCAAGGACCTGGCACTGAAGCCCACTGACTTTGTGGACGGCAAGTGCGAGCGCTGGGTCGTCATCAACGGCTCTGTTACTGATGATTATGGCAACGTCCGATACACCGCCGACATTCTGACCGATCCCGAGGCCATCGCAATCAGCCCCGTGGTCAAGGATAAGACCGTCACCTTCGAGTTCAACAAGTCCAATTGGGGCGACACTGTCGAGGTCTTCGGCACCTGGAACAACTGGGCAACCGGCACCACCATGATCCCCAACGCACACGGCGTCTACAGCGCCACGCTGACTGAAGTTCCCACCGGTTTGCACGAGTACAAGTTCCTGATCAACGGTGCGGAGTGGACCATCGACCCCCTGAACACCTGGACTGAGAATGGCAACAGTGCCTTCCTGATCAGTGACCCCACTAAGGACACCAACACCGTTACCATCCGCGTCCATTACGATGCTCCCAGCACCGAGTGGAACGTCTGCGCATGGGGCGCCGACAATCTGGAGCCTCAGTATGACTTTGTAAACGATGTGGCTACCATCACTCTGGACGGCCGCGCTTCCCAGTACATCGCCTTCAAGGTTCGTAAGAGCATCAAGGGCAACTCCTGGGCTAAGCAGTCCGGTGAGATCCGCATCGACCTGTCCAACACCACCTCCGGCACCATCGACGTTTACGTCGGCGCTGAGAGCGCAGGTTATCCCGTCAGCCAGAAGCTGAACGGCGACGTGGTCTATGCCAACAAGGTCAAGTCCATTGAGCTGGACTACGACAAGAACACCGTCACCGTCTCCACCGTCAAGGCTGTTTCCGATCCCGAGACAGCATTCTCCTTCTTCTACGATGGCAAGGCTTCTGACATTGTCAAGTCCGTCACCACCAACGGCGGTTCCTATGTCTTCGCTCTGAACGAGACTCTGGATCTGGTCACCCTGTACAAGTATACTGTCCGTTTCAACGAGCAGGTCAAGTTCACCGACTACGACTACGCAATCAACATCAACACCGTCTACGCCTCCGACAAGTTTGCTGACGAGTTCACCTACACCGGCACCGACCTGGGCGCTACCTACACTACCGAGATCACCGACTTCGTGGTCTGGGCACCCACCGCTGAGAAGGTAGATGTCGCTCTGTATGCCACCGGCAGCGACGACGAAGAGGGTGCCGCATTCCTGGGTGCTTACGCCATGGAAAAGGGCGACAAGGGCGAGTGGAGAGTTGGCATGGCCGGCGATCTGAAGAACGTCTACTACACCTACCGTGTCACCGTCAACGGCAAGGAGGTTGAGGCTTGCGATCCCTACGCCCGTTCTACCGGCGTCAACGGCAACCGCGCCATGGTCGTCGACCTGGCTTCCACCAACCCCGAGGGCTGGGATGACGATAAGAACCCCAACCCCGTGACCTCCTACACCGATGCCGTCATCTACGAGCTCCACGTCCGTGACTTCTCCATTGACGACAGCTCCGGCATCTCTGAGGCCAACCGCGGCAAGTTCATGGCCTTCACTGAGCGCGGCACCACCACTGCCGGCGGCCACAAGACCGGTATCGACTACCTGTCCGAGCTGGGCATCACCCACCTGCACCTGCTGCCCATCTACGACTACGGCTCCGTGGATGAGACCAAGTGCGAGAACTTCAACTGGGGCTACGATCCCGTGAACTACAACGTTCCCGAGGGCTCCTACTCCACCAACCCCTACGACGGCGCTCTCCGCGTTAACGAAATGAAGCAGATGGTCAAGGCTCTGCACGATGCCGATATCAGCGTGGTCATGGACGTTGTTTACAACCACGTCTACGACGCTGGCAAGTTCGGCTTCAACCAGATCGTTCCCCGCTACTTCTCCCGTGTCAACCCCGACGGCTCCTACTCCAACGGCTCCGGCTGCGGCAACGATACCGCTTCCGAGCGTGAGATGGTCCGTAAGTACATCGTCGAGTCCGTCCTGTACTGGGCAGAGGAGTACCACATCGACGGCTTCCGCTTCGACCTGGTGGGTCTGCTGGATGCTGAGACCATCAACCTGATCGTGGAAGAGGTCCACAAGATCCGTCCCGACGTCATCTTCTATGGCGAAGGCTGGAATATGGGTACCGCTGTTGAGGGCGGCACCAACAAAACCCCCATGGCTACTCAGCAGAACGCTGCCAAGACCCCCGGCTTTGCATACTTCAACGACCGCATCCGTAACCTGCTGGGCGGCAACAACGGCCATTCCCTGGGCTTTGCCTCCGGCCTGACCGGTCAGGAGAGCTCTGTGGCTGACAACTTCATGGCTCAGCCCGACTGGTCCACGAACCCCTCTCAGATCGTCCAGTATGCTTCCTGCCACGATAACTACACCCTGATGGACAAGATCATCCTCTCCACCAAGAAGGCTGGTATCGATGCCGAGGCCATCAAGATGAACAACCTGGCAGCAGCTGTCTACATGACTTCTCAGGGCATCCCCTTCATCCACGCTGGTGAGGAATTCCTCCGTGAGAAGCTGGAGGAGGACGGCGGCCGTAGCGAGAACAGCTACAACGCCCCCGACTCCGTCAACCACATCGAGTGGTCCAACCTGGACAATGCTACCTACGCCAACAACTCCAAGTACTACCAGGGCCTGATCGCCTTCCGTAAGGCTCACCCCGCTCTGCGTATGGCTACCACTGCTGAGGTTATGTCCAACATCACCTACAAGTGGGTCACCAATGAAGTTGTCATGTTCACCATCAACGCCGCCGCCATCGAGGGCGAGACCGTTGAGAAGATCGTGGTCATCTTCAACGCAACCAAGTCCCCCGTCCAGATTGCTCTGCCCGCCGGCGACTGGAATGTGGTCGTCAATGACACCAAGGCCGGCACCGAGACTCTGTCCACCGCTACCAGCGCTGTTAACGTCCCCGCTATCTCCGCTATGGTTCTGACTCAGGGCGAGATCGAAGTTGAGCCCACTACCTACACCCTGACCATCGATGCCAACGGCGGCCAGATGTTCAATGGCTATTCTGTCTTCGTGGTTGGCGCGCCAGAAGGCGATGAGGTCGATGAGAGCTGTTATGATGCATGGTTTGCGGCTACCCGCGAGGGCTACACCCTGACCCGTTGGAACACCAAGGCCGACGGCTCCGGTGAAGACCTGGCCATCCCCTACACCATGCCTGCCCACGACGTTACCTTCTACGCCATCTGGGAGGAGAACAAGCCCGTCATCGAAAAGTTCGACATTGCTTTCGCTCAGATCGACATGGGCAATGCTCTGGGCATGAACTTCGCATTCCCCGCGGTTGAGGACATCGACTTCACCGGCGCTTACGCCGAGGCTACCATGGCCGGTTCCACCCAGACCATCCCCGCTGACAAGTGGACCACCGCTTCCATCGGCGGCGCTGCTCACTATGTCTTCGGCTACAGCAACATCGCTGCCAAGCAGATGGCTGACGAGATCACCATCGTGATCTACAACGCCGACGGCGAAGCCATCAGCAATGAGTACGTCGACTCCATCCAGTCCTACGTCATGCGTAACGTGGACAAGAAGGATGCCGAATCCAAGGCCCTGATGGTCGACATGCTGAACTACGGCGCAGCTGCCCAGACCTACTACGGCTACAACGCCGAGGAT
>JAGKTU010000054.1 GCA_021153265.1 Clostridia bacterium | reverse complement strand
GGAGGCTCTGGGCTATCTGACTTTGACGGAACGGCCTGTGCTGCGCTGCCGGGATATCCAACCTGCCAAGCTGGATGGGCCGCTTGTTCTGAATGAGGAGCAGCAGAAGTGCTTCGAAGGTTTGGCGGAGCAGATGGAAGAACCGGGGCCGGGTGTAGCATTGCTCTACGGCATTACCGGTTCCGGAAAGACTGCGGTATATATTAAGCTCATTCAAAAGTGCCTGAATCACGGCGAAAGTGCCATGCTCTTGGTGCCGGAAATCGCCCTGACGCCTCAGCTGCTGTCGACCTTGGCGGCATATTTTGGCGATCAGGTGGCGGTGCTGCACAGCAGCCTGCCGGCAGGCGAACGGTACGACCAATGGAAGCGCGTCCGGTCCGGTGAGGCAAAAGTGGTGGTAGGAACCCGCAGTGCGGTGTTCGCCCCCTGCGAAAACCCCGGTCTGATCATTCTGGATGAGGAGCAGGAGCATTCCTATAAATCTGAAAATTCTCCCCGATATGCTGCCAAAGAGGTGGCCATCTGGCGCGGCGCCAAGGAACAGGCGCTGGTACTGCTGGGTTCGGCCACGCCCTCTGTGGAGAGCATGTATCGGGCTAAAAAGGGCGATTACCGGCTGTATCGGCTGGAAAATCGCTATAACGGCCGTCCTCTGCCGAAGGTGTCCATTGTGGACATGAAAGAGGAACTGAAAATGGGCAACGACCTCAGTTTAAGCGACGAGCTGCGGATGGCCATTGCCGACAACATAGCAGAAAAAAAGCAGACGATCCTGCTGCTGAACCGCCGGGGTAACAGCCGGTGCTTAGTCTGCGTGGACTGCCGGGAAATCCCGAATTGTCCCCGGTGTGACCAGAAACTGACCTATCACAGTGCCAACGGGCGGCTCATGTGCCACTATTGCGGTCACTCCATCCGGGTGCCGGAACGGTGTCCAAGCTGCGGCGGCCCCATGAAACCTTTGGGTGTGGGTACCCAGAAGGTTCAGCAGGAGTTATCTGCCCTGTTCCCGGAGATCGAGATCGACCGGATGGATACGGATACCGTCAGCGCGGTGAATACCCACGAAAAGATCCTCAACCACTTCCGGGAGGAAAAAGTCCCGGTGCTGATCGGCACGCAGATGGTGGCCAAGGGACTGAACCTGCCGGATGTGACACTGGTTGGCGTGCTGGACGCGGACTTGAGCCTGTACACCGGCGGCTATCGATCCGGGGAGACTACATTTAATATGTTGACCCAGGTGGTTGGCCGTGCCGGACGGGGCGAGAGCGAAGGACGGGCCATTATCCAGACCATGGTTCCCCAGAATCAGATCATCGGACTTGCTGCCCGGCAGGATTACGAGGCGTTTTATGCCCTGGAACTGGAACTGCGCCGGGTGCAGCAAGCGCCCCCCTTCGGAGATGTGGCGCAGGTAGCATTTATCGGCCAAGAGGAAACGGTGGTATTTCGGGGCGCGGCAAAATTCCGGGACAGCCTGAGAGCTTGTCTGCAGCAGCCTCCCTATGCCGGTGAAACATGCACGGTTTTAGGCCCTGCACCCTGTGTTGTGCCGAAAATCAATTATAATTTCCGATATCAGTTGACCCTGCGATGCCGCATGACCCGGGAGTTGCGGTTTTTATTGGCGCACTTACTCCGGGAATTCAGCAAGGATAAGGCAAACCGGGGCGTGTCCGCATTTGTGGATGTGAACGGGTTTGATTAAAGAAAGAGGGAAAGATTATGGGTTTGAGAAAGATCCTGACAGATAAAGATCCGGCGCTGCACAAAGTGTGCAGACCGGTGGAAAAGTTTGACCAGCGGCTGCACAAGCTGCTGGACGATATGCGCGACACCCTGCTGGATTCCGGCGGCGTGGGTCTGGCTGCACCGCAGATCGGCATTCTGCGCCGGGTCGTGGTGGTGGATGTGGGCGACGAGATCGTGGAGCTGGTGAACCCCACCATGCTGGAGACCGACGGCGAGCAGGTCGGCCCCGAGGGCTGCCTCAGCGTTCCCGGTAAGTACGGTCTGGTGAAGCGCCCTTACTATGCCAAGGTTCGCGCTCAGGACCGGGACGGCAATTGGTTTGAAGCCGAGGGCGAGGAACTGATTGGCCGCTGCTTCTGCCATGAGCTGGACCATCTGGACGGCATCATCTACACCGAGGTCATGGAGCGCTGGCTGACCGAGGACGAGCTGCAGTACGACGAGGATTGATTCCCGGAGGGATAAGTTTGAGAGTAGTATTTATGGGAACGCCGGATATCGCGGCGACCTGTTTGAAGAAGATTCTGGCAGACGGCTTTGAGGTGGTGGGCGTGCACACCCAGCCCGACCGTCCCAAGGGCCGGGGCATGAAAATGGTGTTCTCTCCCGTGAAGGAAGTGGCTCTTGCAGCTGGAATCCCTGTGTTCCAGCCGGAGAATTTCCGGGATGAGGAGACTGTGGAGCAGCTTCGGGAACTGAAGCCCGATGTCTGTGCCGTGGTGGCCTATGGCCGGATCCTGCCCCAGAAGGTGCTGGATGTGCCGACCAAGGGCTGTGTCAATATCCATGCCAGTCTGCTGCCTCAGTATCGTGGTTCCGCCCCTTATCAGTGGGCGGTGCTGGACGGCCTTAAGGAGACCGGTGTCACCGCGCAGCATATGGCGCTGAAAATGGATGCTGGCGACATCATCGATGTGGCCAAGACCCCCATCGGCGAGAACGAAACGGCAGGCGAGCTGCTGGATCGGCTGGCGGTGCTGGGTGCCGATCTGCTGAGCAGTGTGCTGACCCGATTTGAAACCGGTGATGTGGCCGGAACGGCTCAGAATGAGGACGAAGTTACCTTCGCGCCCATGCTGGACAAGGCCATGTGTCCCATTGACTTTACCAGAACTGCCCGGCAGGTGCATAACCATGTCCGGGGTCTGCACCCCTGGCCCGTGGCAACCATGGAGCTGCAGGGAAAGAAGTTTAAGGTGCACGCCACCGCTGTGGTCGATGGCGAGGGTGAGCCGGGACAGATTCTGGGTTTGACCAAGACGGGCCTCGTGATCGCCTGCGGCGAGGGTGCGGTGGAGATCCGCAGCCTGCAGGCTGAGGGTGGCAAGCGCATGGCAGCGCCTGATTATTTCCGGGGTCATCCGCTGGAAATGTAAATGGGCGCGAGAGAAACTGCGCTGAATGCGCTGATCGCCTGCCGGAAGGACGGAGCATGGTCCAACGGCGTATTAAAAGAGTATATCCACCGGGATCGGCTGGACGGACGGGACGCGGCACTCGCCACCCGGCTGTGCTACGGCGTGGTGCAGAACCGAATGAAGCTGGATTTTTATCTCAAACAGCTGCTGACCGGCAAGCTGCGGGATCTGCACCCAGTGGTTCGGGATGTTCTCCATTTAGGATTGTACCAGATTCGGGAGATGGACAAAATTCCCCAGTCCGCGGCGGTAAATGAGTCCGTGGCGCTGGCGAAAAAATACTGTCCCAAGCAGAAAAATGCTCCGGGACTGGTGAATGCGGTGCTGCGAAATGCTCTGCGGAGTGCCGATTCTCTGGAAGAACCCACCTCTTTGGAGGATCAATACAGTCACCCGGCAAACCTGCTGGCGTTGCTGAAAAGCTATGTGGGCGAAAATCGCCTGGAGAAGATGCTAACCGCCAACAATGCCGCACCTCAGACGGTGGTGCAGGTGAACACCTGCAAGACCACCGGGGAAGAACTGGTGAAGCGGCTGGAAAGCGAAGGCGTAACCGCTCAGCCCCATGGCTGGATGCCCGATTGCCTGGTGCTGGGAAGCACCGGTGCACTGGAACAGCTGAGCGCCTTCCGGGAGGGACTGTTCTACGTACAGGACCCGGCGGCGAGACTCAGCGTGATGTGCGCCCAGCTTCCGGAAGCGGACATCAAAGTGGTGGATTGCTGCGCCGCACCCGGTGGAAAGAGTTTCGCGGCGGCGGTGGCTATGAAGGGAAAGGGCGAAATCTTCTCTTCTGATTTGTATGAACACAAAGTTGCCCTGATCCGCAAGGGTGCGGAACGGCTGGAATTCCCCAATATTCAGGTTTCCTGCCGGGATGCTTCTTTGGATGTACCCCAATGGGAAGAAAAAATGGATGCGGTGATCGTGGATGTGCCCTGCTCCGGCTACGGCATCATTCGCAAAAAGCCCGACATCCGATACAAGGACCCGGATACCATGAAAGACCTGCCCCAGCTGCAATTGCAGATCCTGAAGGCACAGGCAAAAATGGTCAAACCGGGCGGTGTGCTGATCTATTCGACCTGCACGCTGGTTCGCCGGGAAAACGAGGGCGTGGTGGAGAAATTTCTGAAGGTTTCTCCGGATTTCTGCTTGGAAAAGCTGGAACTGCCGGCGGTTTTCCCGAAAAATGAAAGTGGTATGCTGGCGTTGGTGCCGGGTGAGTACGACACCGACGGATTCTTCATCGCAAGGCTGCGGAGGAAAATTTAGGGCAACTCTGAAGCCCGATTTTCTGCTCTGACCGGCTCTTTCATCCCATCTTTTGCTTATAAAAATTTTGAAATACATCCAGTATTCCTGTATTTTTTACACAAAATATGAGCCGAAATCCCTCGGCCAGTGCTAGAAAATCGTTTTCAGAGGTGCCCTTATGAACATAAAATCCATGACGCTGCCGGAAGTGACGGCGGCCATAAAAGAGCTGGGACAGCCTGCTTTCCGCGGAAAACAGGTCTACACTTGGCTCCATAAGGGCGTCCGAAGCTACGAGGAGATGACCAATCTGCCCAAAGCCTTCCGGGATGTGCTGGCGGAGAAATATCCCATCCGCGCACCCAAGGTGGTCAGAAAACAGGAATCTTCCCGGGATGGCACCATAAAGTATCTGTGGGAGCTGTCGGACGGCAACTGCGTGGAGACTGTCCTCATGCGCTACAACTACGGCAATACCGTCTGTATCTCCACGGAGGTGGGCTGCCGGATGGGCTGCGCCTTCTGCGCATCCACCATCGGTGGTCTGGTGCGTCGGCTGGAGCCGTACGAAATGCTGGATGAGGTGCTGTTTACCCAGATCGACTCTGACTTGCCTATTTCCCGGATCGTGCTGATGGGTATCGGAGAACCTCTGGATAACTTTGAGAATGTCCTGCGCTTTCTGGAACTGGTGAACAGCCCCGAAGGCATGAACATCTCTATGCGCCACATCAGCCTGTCCACCTGCGGTCTGGTGCCGAAGATTGACGAACTGGCCAAGCGGAAGCTGCAGATCGCGCTGGCGATCTCTCTGCACGGTCCTAACGACGAGATTCGGGACAAGATCATGCCGGTGAACAAGGCTTACCCCATGGACGTGCTGCTGGCTGCTTGTCGGCGGTACTACGATGCCACCAGCCGCAGAATTCACTTTGAGTACGCTATGATCGACGGCGTCAATGACCGGGAACAGGATGCGAAGGAACTGCTGCGGCGGCTGAAGGGCCTGCCCGCCCACTTCAATCTGATTCCGCTGAACCATGTGGAGGAAAGTCCCTTAAAACCCAGCTCCAAGGCTGCGGTGGCGAAATTCCAGAAGATTCTGGAGGACGGCGGCATCACCGCTACGGTACGGCGGACTCTGGGCGGCGACATCGACGCCTCCTGCGGTCAGCTCAGAAGAAAATATACGAAAGAGAATCATTAACTTTTACGGAGGGAGTGACGCCTTATGCAAAGTTGGGGCTTAACGGATCCCGGCTGCAAGCGTGCGCAGAACCAGGATGCTTTTCATATTGAGCGGTTAGATCGCAGCAGTATGCTGTGCATCGTCTGCGACGGCATGGGCGGCGCCAAGTCCGGCAATGTGGCCAGCACCTTGGCCACGGATGTGTTCGTGGAGGAAGTGCGGCGCAATTGGGTCAGCACCATGGATCAGGAAAGAATCGACCAGATGCTGAAGAGCGCAGTCAAACTGGCGAACTTTACGGTGTTTGATCAGTCCCAGCAGTTCCCGGAATTTGAGGGCATGGGTACTACGTTGGTCGCCGTGCTGATCCGCAGCAGGAAGGCGACCATCGTCAATGTGGGTGACAGCCGCGCCTATAATATCAATTCTGACGGCATCCGCCAGGTCACCAAGGATCATTCTCTGGTTCAGATGATGGTGGATCGGGGTGAACTGACTCCCGAAATGGCCCGTACTTATCCGGGTAAAAACCTGATCACCCGGGCCATCGGTACCGAACCGATGGTCATGTGCGATCTTTTTCACATCGAGGTGGCAAAGGGCGACTATGTGCTGCTTTGCTCCGATGGCCTTTCCAATTTGATGGACGATCAGGAAATCCTCTTTGAAGTCGTCCACGGCGTGAAAAAGCAGCATTGCTGCCAGCGACTGCTGAATATCGCGAAGAACCGCGGCGCGCCGGACAATGTTACCAGTGTTCTGGTCATGATTTGAGTCACAGCAGCGAAAGGAGCTACTTAGTTGCATATGGATCAATATATTGGGCGGCTGCTGGACAACCGGTACGAGATACTGGACGTACTCGGAACCGGCGGCATGGCCGTTGTATATAAAGCTCGCTGCCATCGCTTAAACCGATTGGTTGCGATCAAGATATTAAAAGATGAATTCTCCAGGGATGAGGAGTTCCGCCGCCGGTTCAATGCCGAGGGCGAGGCGGTGGCTATGCTCAGCCACCCCAACATCGTGCAGGTGTACGATGTTTCTTCCACCAATGCTGCCAATTTCATTGTTATGGAGTTGATCGACGGCATTTCCCTGAAGCAATATATGGAGAAGAAGGGCGTACTGAACTGGAAGGAGACTCTGCACTTTGCTATGCAGATCGCCAAGGGTTTGGAACATGCCCACAGCCGGGGTATCGTCCACCGGGATATCAAGCCCCACAATGTGATGGTGCTGAAAAACGGCTCCGTCAAGGTCATGGACTTCGGTATCGCCCGGGTCATGAGCAAGACCAATACCCTGACCAAAGAGGCTTTGGGTTCCGTGCATTACATTTCCCCGGAACAGGCCAAGGGCGGCTGGGTGGACAACCGCAGCGACTTGTATTCCCTGGGCGTTGTGATGTATGAAATGATGACGGGCCGTCCGCCCTATGACGGAGAATCCCCCGTGGCGGTGGCAATCCAGCACATCAACGGCGGCGCCCGGATGCCCTCTACCTTAAATCCCAACATTCCCGGCGGCATGGAGCAGATCATCATGAAGGGCATGGCGCTGGATACCAAAAACCGGTATTCCTCTGCCGGAGAGATGCTGAAGGATATGGAAGAGTTCCGAAAGAATCCCATGATCCTGTTCCCCTACGGCGGCGTCAAAACTGCCGGAAATGCCACCGGAACCGCTGCGGCAGCAGGTGCGGCCGGACGAACCACAGCAGAGCGTGTGGCTGGCCGCAGAGCGGAAGGGAGTTCCGGCCAAAGCGGCCCGTCCAGAACAGCCGGCGCGGCCACGGCGGCTGCGGTGCGGCAGAGAAGGAATAACCCCACCGGGCAGAGAGGTGCTGTTTCACGGAATACCGGAAATGTTCCGGGCAAAAACCGGCGGGATATTCAGAAAGCGGAAGAGAAAAGCCGAGCTACCACAATTGCGATTGTCACTTGCAGTGCAGTCGCGGCGGTTGCGATTCTGATTTTCCTGATCGCGCTGATGAGCGGAGGCTTGTTCCGCAGGGATATGGTTGAGGTGCCGAACCTGTTGGGGCAGACCTACTATTCGGGTATGACCATCGATAATCTGATCATCAAGGCGGAGCATACCTATAACGCAGATTACCCCAAGGGTACGATCTTTGACCAAAATCCCCCCAGCGGCAGTCAGGTTGTTAAGGGCGCGGTGATCAAGGTTACCGTCAGCATGGGTGAGGAACCGCCGATCGTGCCTATGCCGAATCTGATTGGTCAGACGAAGGATGATGCCATGATTTGGCTCCGGGGAGAAAAAATGAATCCGCTGGTTCACGAAGAGTTCCATGACGAAGTGGAGGAAGGCCGGGTCATTCGGACAGATCCTGCGGAAGGTACGGAACTGAAGGCCGGTCAGACGGTACATGTTTATATCAGCAAAGGCCCCGTGATCCAGAAGGCGAAGATGCCTTTGGTGGAGGATTTAAAGCTGGAGCGCGCGCGGAAAGTGCTGGAGGATGCCGGATTTAAGAATGTGAAGACCGAGTACGTGGAAAGCGACAAGGATATGGATGTGGTCTTGGAACAATCTGTGGCATACAATACCGAGATTGACGTGACGACGGAAATCATTCTGACGGTTTCTCAGGGACAAAAGGCGACAATGCCCAATGTGGTGGGATTGAAGCTGAATGTGGCCAAGGAAAAACTGGACGATGCCGGATTTAAGAATGTGAAGACCAAGTATGTGGAAAGCGATAAGCCGGTGGATGAGGTGATCAAGCAATCGGTGACCTCGAAGACGGAGATCGATGTGACCACGGAGATCGTGCTGACGATTTCTCAGGGACCTAAGGAAAATACCGAGGAGACAACAACACCGGAGGAACCTGAACAACCGCAGGAAATTACGAAAACGGTGTCGATTCCGCTGCCTAAACGGGATGGGGCTTATGTATTGAGCATTTATTATAACGGTTCGGAGGTGCAGGAGGCATCCCAGATCCTTCCCGGAACCACCACCTTCTCCATCCGGCTGACCGGAACGGGAAAACAGACCTATGAGCTGTATATCGACGGCGAGTTCTATCGTAACTATGAGGTGGAATTCAAATAATATGGCAGATGTGAAAACGGGCCGGATCATCCGGTCCATCAGCGGATTTTATGATGTCCGGGTGGGGGATAAGACTGTCTCCTGCCGGGCCCGGGGTATCCTGCGCAAAGAAGGCTGCAGCCCCCTTACCGGTGACATGGTGCGCCTCTCCGTGGAGCGTGGCAAGGGCATGGTGGAAAAGGTTCTGCCAAGAAAAAATAGCTTCATTCGTCCGGCGGTGGCCAACGTTGATGCGCTGGTGGTCTTTGCTGCCAACGTCAACCCGGTGACGGAGCCTTTCCTTATCGACCGGGTGGCTGCCATCGCAGGTGATCAGGAAGTTCCGGTCTATCTGTGCGTGAATAAGTGCGACTTGGACCCTGCAGTGGACTTGGTTGGGATCTACACCAAGGCCGGATTCCCGGTGATCTGCACCAGCGCCGAGACCGGCGAGGGCGTAGACGAACTGCGAAATCTGATCCGGGGCAAGCTCACCGCCTTTACCGGAAATTCCGGTGTTGGCAAGAGCAGCATCCTAAATGCCTTGTGTCCGGAACTGGCGCTGCCCACCGGCGAGGTTTCTGAGAAACTGGGCCGCGGACGGCACACCACCCGGCATGTGGAGCTGTACGATCTGGGAGAAGAGACCTATGTGGCGGATACGCCGGGTTTCTCTTCTTTCGATACCGACCAGATGGATGTGATCCTGAAGGAAAATCTGCAGTATGCATTCCCGGACTTTGGCCCCTATATCGGCCAGTGCCAGTTCCGGGACTGCTCTCACCGGAAAGAACCCGGCTGCGCGGTGACAAAGGCGCTGGCAGATGGCTGCATCGGCGAGAGCCGGTATGACAGCTACCTGAAACTGTACGAAAAAGCCAGCCAGATCAAACTCTGGGAACTGAAATGAAAAAAGGTGTGCCTTTTGGCACACCTTTTTTGCTGATTGGACTTGCATTATCTGGAATTTTCAGATATTATCAAGGGAAGTTCGGAAAGGAGAATCCACTATGGCAAGATATGTAAGAGATTTACCCCTCCTGGAGGATCCCAACAGCAGTTTCGCTGCGATCTATCAGTATTTGACTCAGGATGGGTTCGTTTATGAAACCTACAAGGGTGAGCAGGTGTTCCGCAAGGGCTTCGGCTGGGTAAGCTGCCCTACCTTTATTAAGGTGACCTACGCTCCCAACATGGTGCGGCTGGAGGCGTGGATCAAGTACGCCGTTCTGCCCGGCGTGTACGCAGGCGAGATGGGTATGGAGGGCTTCGTCGGCGCTCTGGCCAAGGGTACCATGCGCCGGTGCGCGGCGTGGGTGGAGCAGCGGCTGGGCGGAGGTGCAGCGGCCTATCCCCAGCAGGCCTATGGCTACCAACCTTTGCCCAATTACGGCGCGGCCAATCCCAATCTGCCCAAGCCCGTTCCGGAAGGACAGCATGTGAGCCTGAGTGATTATCGGTGCCACTATGCCTCTGAAGGTTTTAAGAAGTCCATCCGCATCACTGCCATTCTCTGCTATGTCATGTGCGGCCTCAACCTGCTGCTGGCACTTATGGAGCCGCTGTATCTGTTGGACGTTGCGATCCAGCTTGGACTGACGCTTGGGCTTCATTTGAAGAAGAGTAAGGGCTGCGCCATCGCCATGATCGTATATGCCGGCATCAGCATGATCCTGGGACTGATTTCTACCGGTATGCTGACCGGCTGGCTGTGGCTGATCCTGGGCATTGCTTGCACCAACACCATCAACAATGTGGACAGGGAATACAAGGACATCATGAGCCGCAGAGGTGCCGGGATGTATTGATCACATAGGAAAGAGGTTAAACAAAATGTTGTTGTTTTTCTTGGTGCTAATCGTTGCGGCGGTGGTTTTGACCTATGTGTCGCTTGCCTACACCCAGGAAAAGCTGGGCGGTCCGGAAGCGGATGAACTGGGCGTTGGAATCGCCATGATCCTGCTGGGTTTCTCTGTATTTGGCTTTTCCGGTGATATTGTGCTGACGCGGGAACTGTTTTGGATGGAGGAGCCGTATCTTGTGTACTATTTTGTCCGATATGGTTCTCTGCTGCTGGCGCTGATCGGCATCATAAAGAGCCTGTCGGCAGTTTACAAGAGAACGAACCGGCTGGAAAATGAGATCAAGGAACTGCGCCAACGGGAACACTGAAAATAACCGAGTGGGCTGTAACCTGAACGGTTGCGGCTCACTCGTTTTTTGCGCGTGGAAAGCCGGGAAAAGGTCCAGGAATGCATCTGCGTTTTTGCTGAAATTGTATTGAAAAAATTGTGATTTTTTCTGAATTTATGCTTGACAAATGGTGTAAGAGGTGGTATCATAACCTAGCGCGTGTAGGGGGAATCTGCGGATTTTTCCAGAAAACACATTAGCGCAATGCGATGATGCGGGAGATTGCTCGGAAACGAGGTAACTTCCGCGGAGTATGTCCGGTCATCGGGCGGCTGAACTGCTTCTGTCGAGCGTTAGCGTATATCGCTGAGCGGGAAGAGAGGGTCGGCGCTTGTCGGCCATTTTTCATGCCTCGGAATGATACGCACGGCGACGCGGACAAACAGTTCGACCGTACCCAGATACCCCAAGCAAACTGAGTACGAAAATTTAGGAGGAAAACAAACCATGGCAAACCAGATGATCCGCATTCGGCTGAAGGCTTACGATCACCAGCTGATCGACTCCAGCGCTGCAAAGATCGTGGAGACCGCAAAGCGCAACGGCGCTCAGGTTTCCGGCCCCATCCCGCTGCCCACCAAGAAGGAAGTTGTTACCATCCTTCGCGCTGTCCACAAGTACAAGGACTCCCGTGAGCAGTTCGAGCGCAGAACCCACAAGAGACTGATCGATATCCTCAACCCCAACCAGAAGACCATCGAGGCTCTGATGAGCCTGGACCTTCCTGCTGGTGTTGAGATTGAGATAAAGCTGTAATTTTTACGTAACAACGAAAATTTACGGCAGCCCGCACTGTCTGGCATCGGGCGGACGGGTCATGTTGGCAACTGTCCCAATGCAGTAAGTCAACCAATAACCTATTTTAAAAGGAGAAAACCCAAGATGAAAAAAGCAATCATCGGCAAAAAAGTGGGCATGACCCAGATCTTCGATGAGAGCGGCAAGGTCATCCCTGTTACCGTCGTGGAAGCAGGCCCCTGCGTCGTCACTCAGAAGAAGACCGTTGAGACCGACGGCTACACCGCCGTCCAGCTGGGCTTCGAAGACATCAAGGAGTCCAAGCTGACCAAGCCTGAGGCTGGCCATCTGAAGAAGGCTGGCGTCGAGGCTAAGAAGTTCCTGAAGGAGTTCAAGCTGGAGAACGCTGCTGAGATGAATGTCGGCGACGTTGTCAAGGCTGACACCTTCGCTGCTGGCGACATGATCGATGTCACTGGCATCTCCAAGGGCCATGGCTATCAGGGCGTTGTCAAGCGCCACGGCGCTCACCGCACCGACATGACCCACGGCGGCGGCCCTGTCCACCGTCACGCAGGTTCCATGGGCGCTTCTTCCCATCAGTCCCGTATCTTCCCCGGTAAGATCGGCGCTGGTCAGATGGGTAACGAGCAGGTCACCATCGAGAACCTGGAAATCGTCAAGGTCGACGCTGAGCTGAACATGATCGTTGTCAAGGGCGCCATCCCCGGCCCTAAGGGCGGTCTGGTCTACATCCGTAACACCGTTAAGAACAACCGTGTTAAGAATGTTGAGTCCGGCATCAGCAAGAATCCCCAGAAGGCTTCCGGTCGTAATCCCCAGAAGGCTTCCGCTAGAAACGCTTAAGGAAGGAGATCTTAAATCATGCTTAAGACTAATGTTTACAATATGTCCGGCGAGCTGGTTGGCGAGATCGAACTCTCCGAAGCTGTGTTCGGCGTAACCCCCAACGAAGCTGTTGTCCACGATGTGGTCAAGAACCACCTGGCCAACAAGCGTCAGGGCACCCAGAGCGCTCTGACCCGCGCTGAGGTTTCCGGCGGTGGCCGTAAGCCCTGGCGTCAGAAGGGTACCGGCCGCGCCCGTCAGGGCTCTACCCGTGCTCCCCAGTGGACCCACGGCGGTATCGTCTTCGCTCCCAAGCCCCGCGACTACTCTTACACTCTGAACAAGAAGTCCCGCCGTCTGGCTCTGAAGTCTGTTCTGAGCGCTAAGGTTGCTGAGGCTAACCTGGTGGTCATCGACTCCATCAAGATGGATGCTCCCAAGACCGCTGACTTCGCTAAGTTCCTGAAGGCCGTCGGCGCTGACACCAAGGCTCTGGTCGTCACCGCTGCTCCCGACGCAAACGTCGTCAAGTCCGGCCGCAACATCCCCGGCTGCGAGATCACCTTCGCCAACCTGATCAACGTCTACGACGTTGTGAATGCCAACAAGCTGGTTGTCGACAAGGCAGCTCTGGCTAAGATCGAGGAGGTATTCGCATAATGAACGCTTATGATATTATCAGAAGACCCATTATCACCGAGCAGTCCATGGAGTCTGTCGCTGATAAGAAGTACGTCTTCGAAGTGGCTATGAACGCCACCAAGACCGACATCAAGGCTGCTGTTGAGAAGATCTTCAATGTCAAGGTCGCTAAGGTCAACACCCTGATCGTCAACGGCAAGGTCAAGCGCACCGGCGCTTACCCCGCCGGCAAGCGTGCCGACTACAAGAAGGCTGTCGTCACCCTGACCGCTGATTCCAAGACCATCGAGTTCTTCGAGGGTATGGTCTAAACCAATCTCAAAAAGGAGAGAAACGCAAATGGCTATTAAGACTTTTAAGCCCTACACCCCTGCGCGCCGCAACATGACTGTTTCCGGCTTCGACGGTGTGGATAAGAAGGCAAAACCTGAGCGTAGCCTGGTTGAGACCCTGAAGAAGAACGCCGGTCGCAACAGCTATGGTCACATCACCGTCCGCCATCGCGGCGGCGGCAACAAGCGTAAGTATCGTATCATCGACTTCAAGCGTCAGAAGCTGGATATGCCCGCTACTGTGCAGCGCATCGAGTACGATCCCAACCGCTCTGCTTATATCGCTCTGATCAAGTACGAGGACAACACCCTGAGCTACATCCTGGCTCCTCACGGCCTGAAGGCCGGTGACATGGTCATCTCCTCCACCACTGCCGATATCAAGCCCGGCAACTGCCTGCCCATCGCCAACATTCCTGTCGGTACTGTCATCCACAATGTGGAGCTGCAGCCCGGCCACGGCGCTCAGCTGGTCCGCTCCGCCGGCACCGCTGCTCAGCTGATGGCTAAGGAAGGCGAGCTGGCTCAGGTTCGTCTGCCCTCCGGCGAAGTCCGCTACGTCCGTACCAACTGCACCGCCTGCATCGGTCAGGTCGGCAACCTGGATCACGAGAACGTTCACATCGGTAAGGCCGGCCGTACCCGTCACATGGGTATCCGTCCCACCGTCCGCGGCTCCGTCATGAACCCCAATGACCACCCCCACGGTGGTGGTGAGGGCCGTTCCCCCATCGGCCGTTCCGGCCCTGTTACTCCCTGGGGCAAGCCCGCACTGGGTTATAAGACTCGTAAGACGAAGAACCCCACCAACAAGTTCATCGTCAAGCGCAGAAACAGCAAGTAAGGAGGAAATGAAATGAGCAGAAGTATCAAGAAGGGCCCTTTCGTAGCTCCTGAGCTGTACA
>JAGKTU010000118.1 GCA_021153265.1 Clostridia bacterium | reverse complement strand
CGAGATCACCGACATCCGTGTCAAGGGCGCCAACTACCTCGGCACCCGTCTGGAGCTGGGCAGCAGCATCGGCATGCAGATGAACTTTGTCGGTACCACTGCCGATATGTACGCTGTGATCGAGTTCACCAACCACTCCGGCAAGAAGATCTCTGAGCGTGTCGCTCCCACCGAGATCTCCGGCAACTACCTGATCAACATCACCCAGGTCGCTGTGGCTGACGGCCGTATGCCCATCACCGTCACTGTTTACAACGCTGACGGCAGCATCCACGGCTATGCCACCGACAGCATGACAAGCTACATCGCTCGTATGAGCAATGCGGATTCCCTGTACGAGAACATCATGAAGTTCTCCGACTCCGCTTACGCTTACCTGCACTAAGTGAAACCAAGATCCGCCCACATTTGGCTCCGGCCCAATGTGGGCGGATGCTTCGTATCGGGAGTATGTTCGCACAGCAGACTTTTGCTGGACAAAGACGTGCTTATGATTTATAATGGATGTGCAATTCGGCGGTATGTTATGAAAAGGAGCTGTGAAACATGAAAAAAGTGGCAAGCATTTTCTGTCTGGCGCTGATGTTGGTGAGCCTGTTCGCATGGGTCATGCCGATATCTGTGCAGGCTGTGGAGCATGTGGAGTTTACAGGTACGGTGGGAATCGCCGCGACCTTCCGGATTTTCGAGATCAACGATGATATTGTGGAAAGCACAGAGCATACCGGAAATGTACCGGGTATGATGGTCGTCCTCCCCAGCGACGGCGTTGTGGAGCTTGCCGGCACACCCACACAGGCGGGCAACTACCGTCTGGACATGACGGTGGTTGGTCAGCGCAGTGAATACCACGTTCAGGTCGACGTGACCATCAGTCCTGCCAAGCAAGAAACCGGTGAGGGTACGCCCAAGATTACCAAGCATCCCACCGGTGAAACCATCGTGGAAGGCCAGTCCGTGACCTTCATCGCAAGAGCCGACAATACCCGGCAGTATGCCTGGGAACTGGTCAATTCCGATGGCAACACCATTTCCTGCGCCGCTCTGCCCAAAACATTGGGCAAGGTCACCGGCGCGAACTCGGAAAAGCTTGTCATCAGCAACGTGTCCCTGAGCCTGGACGGCAGTTATATCCGCTGCCGATTTGTAGGTGCGGAGGAGAGTGTCTACAGCGACTATGCCGAGCTGACGGTCATCTCCAAGGAGGATGCGCTGCCTGTGATCACCAAGCATCCCGGCAAGGAAACTGTCACCGAGGGTGGGTTTGCCCAGTTTACGGCCAGAGCGGACTATACGAAGGAATTTAAATGGCAGCTTATCAGCCCCAACGGCAAGACGGTCTACGACTGCAAGGATGCGGCCAAGAACTTCGACGGTGTGAAGATCACGGGTTACGATAAGGATCGTCTGAAGCTGGATAACATCCCTCTGGCCATGGACGGATGGAAGGTTCGCTGCGTTTTCACCGGCGGTGGCGGCACGGTAAACAGTGAAACGGCTACAATCACCGTGCTGACAAAGGAAGGGGAGACCGAACCCACCACCGAAGACACCGAACCGACCACGGAGACCACACCGGATCCGTCTGAAACCACCGGGGACGATACTAAGGCCACAGAGGAGCCCCAAAAGCACAGTAACCGGAACGATCAGGACAACGGTCCGGATAATACGCTCCTGCTGGTGATCATCGCAGCCATTGCTGTCAGCGTGACCAGTATTTCTGCTGCGGTCATCGTGGTGGTACTGAAGAAGAACAAGATGTAAGTACTTAATTAGATATTTCGCTGATTATTATGATTTTTAGCAGCCGCATAAAAGCGGTAAAAACTGAAATAATATGGAAACAATGGCACGATTTGGATGAATCGTGCCATTTTCAATGTGAAAAGTTACAAATATGCTGTAAAAATGATTATAATACGAAACAGAAACGTGTTTGATTGAGTTAGGAAAATTATGTATAGTATAATTGCAAAATCTGGGCGATGAGAAATGAAACGTTTCCATTGCTAAAGCGAATTTTTTTAGGAGGTTAATTACATGAGAAATAACACAAGCAGAATCCTTTCTCTCGTCTTGGCTCTGGTTCTCGTGCTGAGCATGGTTCCCACCACCGCTTTCGCCGCCAGCACCAAGACCGTCTATTTCCAGAACAACTGGCAGTGGACTGATGTCAGCGTCTACTATTGGGGCGGCTCCAGCACCGCTTCCTGGCCCGGCACCAAGTTGACCGTCGTCGACAAGGTCGGCGGTTACGACATTTACAAGGCTGAAATCCCTGCCGATTCCACCGGCGTCATTTTCAACGGCCAGGACAGCGGCACCGGCGGACTGAATCAGACTCCTGACATCAAGGACTCTGCCATCAAGTCCGACGTCTACTACTACATGATCTGGGACGGCCAGAAAAAGGTTGGCACCACCGCCTATGCTGGCCCCGGCGTTGATGTGACCGATCCCAGCTCCGAGCCTTCTTCCGAGCCCGACACCACCCCCACCATCCCCAGCGGCGATGACAAGGTGATCTACTTCACCAACGCCGGCAACTGGTCTATTGTCAACATCTACTACTGGTCTGACACCAACGAGGCGATGGTCACTTGGCCCGGCGTTGGTATGACCAAGGTCGAAGGTAATATCTATAAGCATGTCCTGCCCTCCGATGCCCAGTATGTCATCTTCAACAACGGAAGCACTCAGACCGGCGACCTGACCATCCCCGCCGATAAGAATATGTACACCTACAACGGCGGCTGGTCCAGCTACAATGTCTGCAACCACTCCTGGGACAACGGCACCGTCACCAAGCAGCCCACCTGTGATGTTCCCGGTGTGAAGACCTTCACCTGCTCCCTCTGCGGCGAGACCAAGACCGAGACTGTTGCCGCTGAGGGTCACAACTATGTGAACGGCACCTGCACCGTCTGCGGCACTGCCAAGCCCTGCGAGCACACCTGGGACAACGGCACCGTCACCAAGCAGCCCACCTGTGAAGCTACCGGTGTGAAGACCTTCACCTGCTCCAAGTGTAGCGAGACCAAGACCGAGACCGTTGTTGCTCTGGGTCACAACATGGTAAATGGCAGCTGCTCTGTCTGCGGCGCCAGCGACAACTGCCCCCACTTCTGGCGTGCTCCCTCCACCGTTTCCGCTACCTGCGAGAAGGATGGCTCCTACACCGAAACCTGCCTGTTCTGCGGCGCCAAGAGAACTGAGGTTATCCCTGCAAAGGGCCACAAGTACTCCGCCGGCAGATGCTATGTCTGCGGCAAGGAACAGGAGAATATCCAGTTCGTGGATATCGCCACTGCCGCTGACCTGCTGGCTTTCGCTAACCGCGTCAACGCCGGTGAGACCGAACTGAACGGCCGTCTGACTGCTGATATCGACCTGGGCGGCGCTTCCTGGACCGCTATCGGCTACTACTGCAAGAACGGCACCGACTCCCTGTTCTACAAGGGCCGCTTCGATGGCCAGGGCCACACCATCAGCAACTTTAAGTCCGCCGGTACCGACAGCGAGGGTCTGTTCGGCTACTGCGAGATGGCTGTCATCTGCAATCTGGGCGTTGTCAACGCCAATATCACCGGTTGGAACGCCGGCGCCATTGTCGGTTACGCTCCCACCTCCAACATCGAGAACTGCTTCGCTAAGGACTGCAAGCTCACCGGCTACACCTCCAACCCCCTTGCTCTCGTTTCTAACTCTGCCCATGTTGGCGCTGTTGCTGGCTCCAATGGCGGCACCGTGAAGAACTGCTACGCTATCAACTGCACGCTGACCAACAACCACGATGGTGACTTGAGCTCCATGGCTCCTGTCGGCGGCACCGTTCGTTCCAACAACTACTACTGCAATGTTACCGGCGCCTTCACCGCTACCAGCGGTGCTACCGAGGTCACTGCTGCTCAGATGGCCAGCGGTGAGGTTACTTACAAGCTGAACAACGGCATTGTGGATGGCACTCAGGCTTGGTATCAGACCTGCGGCACCGGCCTGCCCACTTTCTCCGGCAAGACTGTTTACCAGGACGGCAACGGCAACTATGTGAACACGGTCACCGAGTGCAGCCACAACTGGACCCCCGCTGACTGCGACACTCCCAAGACCTGCACCAAGTGCGGCGCAACTGAGGGCAAGGAGCTGGGTCACAGCTATGTGAACGGCACCTGCGGCACCTGCGGCGCAGCTGATCCCAACTACAAGCCCGTCATCGAGAAGTTCAACATTGCCTTCGCCCAGATCGACATGGGCAATGCCCTGGGCATGAACTTCGCATTCCCCGCAGTTGAGGACATCGACTTCACCGGCGCTTACGCTGAGGCTACTATGGCCGGCTCCACCCAGACCATCCCCGCTGACAAGTGGACCACCGCTACCATCGGCGGCAAGGCTCACTATGTCTTCAGCTACTCCAACATCGCTGCCAAGCAGATGGCTGACGAAGTCACCATCGTGATCTACAATGCCAAC
>JAGKTU010000053.1 GCA_021153265.1 Clostridia bacterium | reverse complement strand
ACCACAACCCCAACCACAATAACAACCCCAATTACAACTGCAGCCGCAGCCGCAAATACAGCCCCAGGTGCTGACGCACGGACGGCAGCGGCGGCAGATATTAAACTGAAAATTTTGCATGGTGAGCTGGGACAGGGTGTGGTGCATCTGTCGGACTATCAAATCGATATGCTTCTGGACAAGATGGGGATCGAGCTGTTTGACTACTACGTCGAGAAGCTGGCGGATTTCATCATTCGGGAGAAGGCATCGGTGAAAAGCCATTATCAGACAATTCTCAAGTGGTGGACAGAGGATGGTGCGGTGTGATGAAGGCAAAACTGTGAGGAGGACAAATTATGATGATCTATGACAAGGGCCTGCTGCGGGCCATGAAAGCAGCATATAGAGAAGAAGGCTACGATGTGGCCATGACGGAAACCGGTATTCTGATCCAGGCAGAGGGATGGGGCGTAGAAATCGCCTCCACTGTGATCCCCAACAGCATCAAGAGTCTGATCGTGCTGCACAACGGTGCCATGCCTCGGATGGGCAGTGCGGTTCATGTGCAGAAGGGCGAGTGCAGCGGTGTGATCCTGGAGACGGTGACCGGCACCATGGACCATCTTGCCGAGGATTACACGGCCAAGGGCGGCAAGGTGATCAAGCCCACCCGCCTGACGCTTGACAACAAACGGGTATGGCAGGTAGCCGATAGCCTGGAGGTTCGCCTGGTGGCTGGGGAGAATTTACAGATCCTTTACGGCGGCAAGTGGGATGCCCGGCTGGTAAGTGGCTGCATCTATGGCCGGAATCAGGTGGGTGCTACATACATCCGCACGGAGGCGGTGCTGCCGGAGGACAAGGTGCTTCTGGACCATCTGGCTCAGATGCAATGGATCCCCGTTGAGTTTTGGGACTGATGGAGATGACCTCTGTCTCACAAGGAGAGGGCTATGACCGAGACCATTATAAACCAACGGTTCAATCCCTGCAAGGGGTGCCCGGACAGGTATCCTGGCTGTTCTGATCGCTGCCGGAAGCCGCAGAAGCTTGCCTGGGAGGCAGAACAGGTCAGGATCCGGGAGAACCGAAAAAAATACACCTGCCCGATCTGGAAGCACGGTGATCGGGACAGCAGGAAGAGGTAACACACAGTGAAGCAGACAGATTTGTTTGAGGAAATTATCGTAGATAACTTTGCAGGAGGCGGAGGCGCTTCCACCGGCATTGAGCTGGCGGCTGCTGTGGCAGGTTAGGAGACAATATGAATTATAACGAATTTTTACACAGCAAGATCGAGGTTGCGCCGGTGAGTGGATTTGAAGTCCGGCCGGAAGATATTAACCCCGCTCTAAAGCCCCATCAGAGGGATGCGGTGATGTGGGCGGTGAAAGGCGGACGGCGGGCGCTGTTTGAATCCTTCGGTCTTGGTAAAACCGTACAGGAGCTGGAGTGGTGCCGGCTGGTGCAGGAGCATGAGCGTGCACCGGTGCTGATCGTTCTTCCGTTAGGTGTCCGGCAAGAGTTCTCCCGGGATGCTGTACAGCTTTTGGGCATGGATGCTCCGGTATATGTCCGAACTATGGCGGAGGTAGCAGCCAATCCCGCCAAGATCTATATGACCAACTATGAGAGAGTCCGGGACGGTGACATTGATCCGAGACGTTTTGCCGGTGCGGCTCTGGATGAGGCTTCTGTGCTGCGCTCCTATGGAAGCAAAACTTTTCATGAGTTTATGCACCTGTTCAAAGGTGTGAAATACAAGCTGGTGGCTACCGCGACACCCTCTCCGAATAAGTACAAGGAACTGATCCACTATGCGGGGTATCTGGAAGTCATGGACACCGGACAGGCTCTGACACGGTTCTTTCAGCGGGACAGCACCAAGGCCAACAACCTGACGCTGTATCCCCACAAAGAGGAAGAATTCTGGCTGTGGGTGAGCAGCTGGGCACTGTTTTTGTCGAAGCCCTCTGACCTCGGCTATGACGACACCGGCTATGATCTGCCGCCGCTGGATGTAAGGACACACATGATCACCTCCCGTGTCGGGGATGTGGTGGATAAGGACGGACAGGTCAAACTGATGCGGGATGCTGCTGTCAGCCTCCAGGATGCGGCAAAGGAAAAGCGGGAATCCGTAGCGGCTCGGGTGTCCATGGCAAAGCAGATCGTGGACAGCGATCTGGATGCCCATTTCCTTCTGTGGCATGATCTGGAATATGAGCGGGAAACCATACTCAAGGAGATTCCCGGCACGGTGGATATCTATGGCTCCATGGACTATGAGCAGCGGGAAAAACGTGTCATTGACTTCTCCGAGGGGAAAACGCGGCTGTTTGCCACAAAGAAAAGCCTGTCCGGCTCCGGCTGCAACTTCCAGCGGCACTGTCACCGGGCCATCTTTGTGGGCATCGATTATGAATTCAATGATTTTATCCAGGCCATACACCGTATTTACCGCTTCCTTCAGACCAAACAGGTTATCATCGATGTGATTTACACGGAAGCAGAGGAGCAGATCTGGCGGGTACTACTGGAGAAGTGGGAGAACCATAAAAAGCTCCAGGAGAATATGAGCAGGATCGTCAAGGAATACGGGCTGCTGGATCAAATCCAGGCAGAGCGGATGGCCCGGTCAA
Organism: Clostridia bacterium; assembly: GCA_021153265.1. Lineage (GTDB taxonomy): Bacteria > Bacillota > Clostridia > Oscillospirales > Oscillospiraceae > Faecousia. Next base: position 17,932 of record JAGKTU010000053.1, on the reverse strand, counting down.
TAGGAGTTGAGAGAGTGGAAATTAAAGGCGAAAACTGGACACTGGTCAATAATGACTGTGTCGAGGAGGTGCGCAGGATGCCGTCCGATTCCGTCGGGCTGATCCACACCTCCATCCCCTTCAGCAACCATTACGAATATACGCCCAGCTACAACGATTTTGGACACAACGAAGATACCATCCGGTTTTTTAAACAGATGGATTACCTGACACCGGAGCTGCTGCGAATCCTGCAACCCGGCCGGGTGGCTGCGATCCATGTCAAGGACCGTGTTCTGTTCGGAAATGTGACAGGCTATGGAATGCCCTCCATGGAACCCTTCCATGCCCAGTGCATCCAGCACTACATGAAGCATGGGTTTATCTATTTCGGCATGATTACCGTTACCACAGATGTGGTCCGGGAGAATAACCAGACCTATCGCCTGGGCTGGACGGAACAATGCAAGGATGGCAGTAAGATGGGCGTGGGATGCCCGGAATATGTACTGCTGTTCCGCAAGCTGCCCACGGACCGCTCCAAGGCCTATGCCGATGAACGGGTGGCAAAGGACAAGGAGGAATATCCCCTGAGCCAATGGCAGCTGGATGCTCACGCGTTTTGGCGGACAGGCGGGAACCGGAATCTGGACCCGGATGAGTTGACACGACTCAAAATGTCCGACCGGATGCGTCGTTTCCGGGAATTCAGCCGGGCGCACGTCTACGACTACGATCAGCATGTGGCCCTGTCCTATGCTCTGGAACAGCGCGACGCTATCAGCAAAGAGTTTATGACGGTTCCGCCTGCGTCTGTCCATCCCGATGTATGGGATGATGTCAGCCGAATGAAGACTTTGAACACAGCTCAGAGCCAGCGCAGGAAGCAGCTGCATGTATGCCCCCTCCAGCTGGATATCGTGGAGCGGGTGATCAACCGCTATTCCAATGCGGAGGATCTGGTATTCGATCCTTTTGCGGGACTGGGCACCGTGCCCATGATGGCCATCCGCATGGGGCGCAAAGGGTATGGCTGCGAGCTGAACAGCGGTTATTTTGCGGATGCGGTTGGGTATCTGCGTGCGGAGGAGGCCAAGATGGAGCAGCCTAGTTTGTTTGACCTGATGGCACAGGAGGGTATCTGATGGCCAAGGCGTGCAGCAATTGTGATGACTGTTTCTACTGGCGGAAGATGGACGCCGGGGTGGATCGGTTCTGTGCGTATCTGTTTGTGACAGGGCACCGGCGGCCCTGTCCCCCCGGGGATGGGTGCACCGTTAAGGTGGGAAGAGAAGTTTACAGGAGGAAAGTACATGGCAAACGTAAGAAAGTACGGGATGATTAAGCCCTGTCGGCCCAATGGCGGGGTGGATCTGCGGTGGCAGAGGATGCTACGCAAACGTGGTAAGGACGCGAATGTCCTGCGCAGAAAGGGAGCGAATGGATGAAAACCATTTTTAACTGGTTCGGGGATGACTGGACGAGAGTCAAGAACCATTGCCGGACTACCGACAACAAAGATTTTACCGGGAAGGCTGCATCGGACACCTTCAAGAAGAAGCTGCTGATTTCGGAGCATACTCCCATCCGGCTGCTGGAATTTGACTGGAGCTGGAGGAATATTTTCTACTGGCTGTCCACTGAGTGGAGCCGCCACAAGTTCGAGAAGTTCATCAGCACCCAGCGGGATGACCGCCTGGTGGATGACACGCCCCGGGGCAAGAAGCCCCAGGATGCCCCCGTTAACTACGACGGTTATGCCAACATGCAGAACCTCATCGATGCCTGGCGGAAACGGATGTGCCGGATGGCTACCCCCGAAGCCCGGGAGCTGGCGGAGGACTTCAAGATCACGCTGCACGAAACCCATCCTATTGAGGCGGATGTACTGGTGCCCAACTGCATCTACCGCATGGGCTGCCCTGAGTTTGCCACCTGCGGCTACATCCGGGGCTTTGTCAACTGGGTGAACAAGACCCATCCCGGGGAGGACTGGATGACCGACATCCAGAAGCGGTACGATCTCTACAACGCGTATTTCTACCGGACTTCTCAGGTTGGTGTGGGAAAGTGAGGTGCGGCCAGTGAACAAAATACCCTATGATCAGCGGGTTCGGACCTATAGCAATGCGCTGCTTCGCTTCGGAAAGGCCAATCAGCTGATCGTGGCGCTGGAGGAGCTGTCGGAGTGCCAGAAGGAAGTTTGCAAGGTGATGCGGGGAGAAAGCAACCTCGATCACCTGGCGGAGGAGATCGCCGATGCCACCATCATGCTGGAACAGATCAAGCTGATCTTTGCGGTGGATGATCTGGTCTGTGAGAAGATGGATCAGAAGGTGACGCGGCTGGATGACAAGCTCAGGAAGGAAGCCTATGGAGGTTAGAGAACAGTTGGTGGAGTTGCTGATGCAAGTCGAAGATAATATGTGTGACGATTGTGGCAGAGAACCTGTCGGGTGCGCCGTGGTTGCGGTTGCTGACCACCTTATCGCCCACGGTGTAACGGTGCAGAAGTGGATTTCGGTCAGTGAAAGACTTCCGAAGAACTTTGTAAGCGTTTTAGGGTATATGACAGATGCAGGAGAATTTCCGCCTGTAAGAGAGTGTTATACCGTCGGCAATGCTTTTTTCTTCCCTGCTCTGGGTGATATTCACCCAGTATCGCATTGGCGTGAAATACCCCAACCGCCGAGAGGATAATGATTATGGCAAAGAAGTCAAAACAGCCCATAAAGACCTGTGCTGATTGCATTCACGAAAGTGCTTGCAGAGTGTGGACGGATGGCAGACCGATTTCCGATGATTCGGCAAACCGATGCCCTAACCACGAAACCGTAAAGGAAAGCGGAGCATATCTTTGTGGCGTGTTGGACGAACGGAAACGGAAGCAGACTTATGGCGATAAAATCCGTGCTATGAGTGATGAGGAATTGGCTGTGTTTGTTAGAGCTGTCATTATGGCTGAGGGTTGCCCTGTTGCTGGTTGCGATTGTGACAAGTGCTTTTTCAAAGAGCCTTGTTTTAACGGATCAAAATGGCACGGTAAAGAAACAGAATGGCTAAAACAGCCTGCGGAAGGAGAATGATTATGGCAGCGATGGAAGGTAAGGTGCTTTCTGTGAGTGACCTGTCTGAAATCAACAGGGCGCTGGGGGTCCTGGAGGGGCTTACATATGGTGTAGACGACGATGCTGTCGCTAACGGCATTGCAGAGGCAATCGAGCGGATCGATCATGTGATCAACAGGGAGGCACAGTGATGGCAGACAAAATGCGGCTGATTGATGCCAACCGTATCGTAGAGGTTGCGGAAAGAGCTTATAATGCATGGAACCTGGCCAATGCAACGGCAGACAGCAAGAGAGAAATCAACCGTGTATACAAGATGATGGAACTATGCAAAGCTGTGCGTGCAGTTGCTATGGATTGCCCGACTGTGGATGCCGTACCTGTGGTACATGCCCGGTGGGAGCCGAGGGCGGATGTTCCGGGGTTTGTGCGGTGCTCTCATTGCCGGGACTGCAATATCTACGAGGATTGGCCCGACGGAAAGAAGTGGAACTACTGCCCCAACTGCGGAGCGAAAATGGATACTCAGCGGCGCAGGGAGCCGGTGAGGGAAGCCAATATGCGCCATATCAGGGACTTTGAGGACAAGCAGGAGAGCGGGCTGTTGGAGGAGGACTGAGCATGACGGATACGGATAAGATTAATCTGATCGACAGTATCATTGCGGATTTCTGGGAGTACAGCTCAGAAGAGAAGAACAGCAAGGGTGCGGAGGCTGTTGTGGTGGCCATTGCGGCCGTTGTGAACTTTGGGAGGGACGGCAATGGATGATCCCTGCGAGAGCTGCTTGCTGTGGTAGGTGTGGAAAGGAGACATGCCATGAGGCACAGGGTGTCTTGTTATGTCCGGTGTCCGTATTACCGATGTGAGGAGAACCAGAAAATCTTTTGTGAGGGGTTGCGTAAGGGCACCTCCCTCCATCTGGTTTTTGGGGATCATCAGGAGCTGAAGGCGTACAAGGATCAGTTTTGCAAGGCGGACTGGAACGGATGTCTACTTGCCTTGATGCAGAACCGGAGATACGGAAGCGATGACAAAGAATAGTCAGGAGGCTGGGGTCTCCTGATTATTTTTTTATTTTTTTGTGGGGAGGGGGGGATTACCCCTTGTCGAAGTTTTGTGCTATGTTCGGGAAAATATCCGGGAGAGGGGGTCAGCTATGGCGGACTGGCAGATGATCAAAACCGAATACATTACCACCCAGACCAGTTACCGCAAGCTGGCCCAAAAATACGGCGTCCACTACAACGCCATTGCAAACCGGGCAAAGCAGGAGGGCTGGGTGGCCCAGCGGGATCAGTTCTGTGATGAGACTGTTACAAAGACCGTGACGGCTATCAGCGAGCAGCAGGCGGACAGAGCTGCCAAGCTGATGGGGGTTTCGGATCTGCTGCTGGATATGGTCAGGCAGGCCATCGAGAACGGCGGCAATATGAATACCCAGGGGATGAAGAATCTGTCCGGCGTTCTGAAGGACATCAAGGAGATCCAGATGATCCGCTCCGATGGGGATCTGAAGGAACAGGAGGCCAGGATCGCCAATCTGCAGCGGCAGGCACAGAGAGATGACAGCAAGAGCGGCACGGTGACGGTGCTGCTGGAGGGGGAGATGGACGATTATGCCAACTGACATTACCCTGCATATGCCCCCGCCCAACGAGAAGCAGAAGCTGGCTCTGCTGGAAAAACACCGCTATGTGGGCTACGGCGGGGCACGTGGTGGGGGCAAGAGCTGGTTTGTCCGGTGGAAGGCCACACTGCTGGCACTGAAATTCCGGGGGATCAAGATCCTGATCACCAGAAAGACATACCGGGAGCTGCTGAACAACCACATTGTTCCTTTGCTTTCCATGCTGCGGGGAATTGCGGTGTACAACAAAAGCGACAAGTGCTTTACCTTCGCCAATGGGTCAACCATCTGGTTCGGCTACTGCGCCAATGACGGAGATCTGGGACAGTACCAGGGTGCGGAGTACGATGTCTGGTTCGCTGATGAGGCGGGACAGTTTCTGGAGAGCTGGATCGTGGCCATCGATGCCTGTATCCGCGGTGCCAATGACTTCCCCAAGCGGACGTATTTTACCCTGAACCCCGGCGGGCCCAGCCATGGTTATTTTAAACGGCTGTTTATCGACAGGCGGTACACCGAGGAGGAATACGCCGAGGATTATGCCTTCATTCAGGCGCTGGTATCGGACAATGTGGCGCTGATGAAGAGCCAGCCCAACTACAAGCGCAGCCTGGAAAAGCTGCCCCCCAAGATCCGGGAGGCATGGCTCCACGGAAGCTGGGACGTGTATGAAGGACAGTTCTTCGAGGACTTCTATGACCGGCCGGAGCATTATGAAGACCGGCAGTGGACCCATGTGATCGAGCCTTTCGAGATCCCGGAGGGGTGGAAGATCTTCCGGTCCTTTGACTGGGGCTACAACAAGCCCTTCTCCTGCGGCTGGTGGGCTATGGACTATGACGGGGTGGCATACCGCATCCTGGAGCTCTACGGCTGCACCAAAACACCAAATGAGGGCGTGAAGTGGACTCCGCCCCAGGTGTTCGCTGAGATCCACCGGATCGAGACGGAGCACCGGTGGCTCCGGGGCAGGAAGATCACCGGCATTGCCGACCCTGCCATCTGGGACGCGGAGACCGGCGAGAGCATCGCCGATGTTGCGGCAAAGCATCAGGTCTTCTTCCAGCCCGGTGACCATAAGCGCATCCCGGGATGGATGCAGATGCATTACCGATTCGCCTTCGACGAGAACGGACTGCCCATGCTGTATGTCTTCCGCAACTGCAAGGCGTTCATTCGGACCATACCGCTGCTGCAATACGACGACCACAAGCCGGAGGACCTGGACACCGACGGCGAGGACCATGTGGCTGACGAGGTGCGCTACTTCTGCATGTCCCGGCCCATCAAGCCCGCCCATGCAAAGATCGCGGACCAATACAGCAAAACACCTATGGCGATGTTCCTGGACATCCCCAAGGAGGATATTAAATCGGTCATCAGGAGACCGGGATTGGAGATCATCGAATGACGGAAAGTATGAGAATGACCGTCCCCATCGGGGCGGAGCAGGTCCGCGAGGCCCGGCAGATCCTGCGAAAATACAAGGAGGGCAAGGCAAACCTGGAGCAGAAGGTCATTGAGAACGAGCAGTGGTACAAGCTGCGGAACTGGGAGTGTATGCGCAAGCAATCCCAGGAGCCGGATCAGGTGGAGCCGGTGTCCGCATGGCTTTTTAACGCCATTGCCAACAAGCATGCCGATGCCATGGACAACTTCCCCAGCCCCAACATCCTGCCCAGAGAAGAGGGGGATAAGGCAGAGGCGGAGATGCTGACATCCATCATCCCGGTGATCCTGCAGCAGAATGAATTCGAGGAGACCTACGACGTGGAAGCCGATGACAAGCTCAAAAGCGGTACCGGCATCTTCGGCGTATTCTGGGACGGAAGCAAGCTGGGCGGTCTGGGGGACATCACGGTGGAACAGGCGGATGTGCTCAGCCTGTTCTGGCAGCCGGGAATCACCGATATTCAGGCCAGCCGGAATCTGTTCCATGTGGCCCTCCAGGACAACGACATGCTGGAAGAGGAGTTCCCGCAGCTTCAGGGAAAGCTGGGCAGCTCAGCGCTGGATCTAAGCACATTTATCTATGACGATGCGGTAGACACCACCCAGAAATCCGCTGTCATCGACTGGTACTACAAGAAACGCCAGGGCGGGAAGACGGTGCTCCACTTCTGCAAATTCATCAATGACGAGGTGCTGTTTGCCACCGAGAATGAGCCGGAGAAGTACCCCACCGGCTGGTATGACCACGGGATGTATCCTTACGTGTTTGACCCCCTGTTTCGCATGAAGGGTACGCCCTGCGGCTTCGGCTATGTGGACGTGGCCAAGTCCGCCCAGGAGTACATCGACCGGGGCAATCAGGCCATTCTGGAAAATATGCTGGAGAACGCATCGCCCCGGCACTTTATCCGGGGAGACGGCTCCGTGAATGAGGAAGAATACGCCGACCGGCGGAAGAAATTCATCCATGTGGACGGCAACCTGGGTCAGGACAGCATCCTGCCGGTGCAGGGAAAAACGCTGAACGAGATCTATTTGGCCGTACTCAATAACAAGGTGGAAGAACTGAAGGAGACCACCGGCAACCGGGACATCTCCAACGGCGGCACCACCTCCGGCGTGACCGCCGCCTCCGCCATCGCCGCCATGCAGGAGGCGGGCTCCAAGCTCTCCAGAGATAATAACAAGGCATCCTACCGGGCATTCCGCAAGGTCTGCCTGATGATCATTGAGCTGATCCGACAGTTCTATGACATGCCCCGGTGCTTCCGCATTCTTGGGGAAGATGGAGCGGCACGGTATGTTGAGTACAGCAATGCAGGTATCCAGCCCCAGTTCCAGGGGGTGGAGATGGGCGTGGATCTGGGACACCGTACTCCGCTGTTTGACATCGAGATCACCGCTCAGAAGGCCAGCCCCTACGCCAAGATGAGCCAGAACGAGCTGGCGCTGCAATTCTTCGGGGCAGGCTTCTTCAATCCCCAGATGGCGGATCAGGCGTTGGCCTGTCTCGACATGATGGATTTTGACCGGAAGCACTTCGTCATGCAGAAGATCAACCAGAACGGCGGAATGTATCAGCAGATGATGGCCATGCAGCAGCAGATGATGGAGATGGCTCAGATCATCGACTCTCTGCGGGGAGTGCCTGCCCAGCCGACGGGTCAGGGCGGTGCCCGGGTGCCGAATCCCCAAAAGGATAAAGTTGATGCCACGGAGAGCAAGGTACTGGGCGGGGAACCCATGGAGGATCACTCGACCAGAAAGGCACGGCAGCGGGTGGCTGAGTCCACCGCTCCGGTATAAGGAGGCAGTGAGATGATTGAAGTCAGATTTTCGGTAGGCGAAGACAAGACGGTGAGCATGGAGATGAAGGGCCATGCAGGATCTGCCCCGAAAGGCGAGGATCTGATCTGCGCATCGGCCACCATGCTGGCCTACACCGCTGCCCAGGCGGTGCAGTTTCTCTGGGAGAACGGACAATTGCAGTGCAAGCCCAAAATCCGTCTGGAAGATGGCAAGGCGCAGATCGTGGCTATCCCCAAAGAGGACAGCGCTGCCCAGGTGATGCATGCATTCTGGGTGGTGCAATGCGGTGCCCATGTGCTGGCACACAATTACCCCGGCCATGTAAGGCTGGAAGCAATGCGGGTGTAAAGGCGGGACAACGCCTTTTCATACATCAAGGATCGTCCACTTACGGACAGAAAGGAAAACACTATGAAGTATCTCAACATCATTCCTGTGGTCAGTCTGCAGCTCTTTGCCGAAGGCGCTGCCGACGGTGGCACGGCACAGGAAGCGGGCGTTACCGCCGGGGCCGCCGCCCGGCAGACTCCGGGCGTAAAAGCAAATCCCCTGGCGGATGTGAAATACGGCATCCAGCCCGAGGAAGCACCATCCGTCGCCGGGGTGGAAAAGACCGCCGGTGAGCAGGCAGACCCCGCTGCGGAGTTTGAAAAGCTCATCAAGGGACAGTACAAGCAGCAGTATGATGCCAGAGTCCAGGACACCATGCGCCAGAGGCTGAAGGGCAAGGACAGCCAGATCGCTGACCTGACCACCAAGCATAAGGCAGTGGAACCCATCCTGGAGCTGCTGGGGCGGCGTTACGGTGTGGATACCGGGGATATCGCTGCCCTCAGCCGGGCCATCGAAGCCGATGACAGCTACTTTGAATCGGCGGCTGAGGAACATGGCATGAGCGTGGATCAGTACCGGAAGTTCCGCAGCATTGAGCGGGAGAATGCCGAGCTGAGAAAGGCTGTCCAGGATCGGAAAGACCGGGAGCAGGCAGACCGGCTCTATGCCCAGTGGAATACCCAGGCACAGGAGGCCAAGGGTATGTATCCCGGGCTGGACCTGAAGACGGAGCTGCAGAATCCCAAATTCCTGGACCTGCTGCGCAGCAACATCGATGTGAAGACAGCCTATGAGGTTATCCACAAGGATGAGATCATCCCTGCTGCCATGCACATCGCTGCCAAGAACGTGGAATCCAAGCTGGCCAAGAAGATCGCCTCCGGCGGTTCCAGACCTGTGGAAAACGGCGCAGGCAGCGGCAGTGCAGCGGTGGTCAAGAGCGACGTGTCCAAGCTCTCCAGGAACGATATTGATGAGGTCATGCGCCGCGTGGCCAGAGGAGAACGGGTCACCTTCGGCTAAAAGGCCCGGATCTCCAAACACATGTTTGAAATTTGAAAGGAGATCATTTTATGAACAAGTACACCATTCTGAACATCAAGAGCATGCAGCTCTTTGCTGACATCAACACCAACGTCACCACCGATCCCGGCCTGTCTGTGGAGAACAAGACCTTCTACGACATGGCCCTGATCCGGGAGGCTGCCCCCAATCTGGTCCACGACCAGTTCGGTCAGAAGCGCCCCATTCCCAAGAACGGCGGCAAGCGCATCGAGTTCCGCAAGTACGCCAGCCTGCCCAAGGCCATGAGCCCTCTGACCGAAGGTGTCACCCCCGACGGCAAGAAGCTCAGCGCATCCAAGATCGAGGCTGAGGTCAGCCAGTATGGCGACTACGTGGCCCTGTCCGATGTGCTGGACCTGACCGCCATCGACAACAACGTGCTGGAGGCCACCCGTGCCTGCGGCAACCAGGCGGGTCTGACCCTGGACACCATCACCCGCAACGTGCTCCAGTCCGGCACCAACGTCTACTACTGCCCCGAGGTGGACGCGGACTACAAGCGCACTGCCAAGCCCCAGCCCACCGACCGCACCGAGCTGACTGCCGGCTGCAAGCTGACTGTGACTGTGGTCAAGCGCATTGCCGCCCTGCTGAAAGCAGCCAACGCCCCCAAGATCGGCGGCAGCTATGTGTGCATCCTGCACCCCTATGCCGCCTACGATCTCACCAGCGATCCCAAGTGGGAGGAGCCCCACAAGTACTGCAAGCCCGAGGAGATCTTCGAGGGTGAGATCGGCCGCATTGCCGGTGTCCGCTTCGTGGAGACCTCCGAGGCCGCCATCTACACCGGCGAGGAGAACGACTGCCCCGAGGGTCTGGCTGTCTTCGGCTGCCTGTTCCTGGCGGACGGTGCCTACGGTGTCACCGAGATCCAGGGCGGCGGCCTGCAGACCATCATCAAGCAGCTGGGCTCCGCCGGTACCGCCGACCCCCTGAACCAGAGAAGCACCGTGGGCTGGAAGGCAATGAAGACCGCCGAGATTCTCATGGAGCCCTACCTGTTCCGGGTGGAGTGCTGCTCCGAATTCTCTGCTGACGCAGAGGCCAACTGATAAAGGAGGAATACACAATGGCTGAAACTGTGAAGAAGATGAAGACCGTGAAGGTCAAGCTGCCCCTGACCCGTACCGAGAAGGATGACGTGTTTGTGGGCCTCAACGGCAAGACCTACCTGATCAAGCGGGGTGTGGAGGTGGCTGTGCCCGTGGGCGTGGCCAAGATCCTGGAGCGCCGGGAGAAGATGCTCTCCGTTGCCATGGAATTCGAGGCCAAGGCTGCCGCTCCCCTGGAGGAGCTGGAGAAGGGCCAGTAAAACCGGATGGGGGGCTTCGGCTCCCCATTTTTGGAAGGAGGGAACTTTATGACACTGATGGAGGCCATTGCGGCGGTGGATGGGCTGCGGCCCAATGCCTATTCCCGGGGGCAGAAGATCCGGTGGCTTTCGGAGCTGGATGGGAAGGTCCATGCTCTGGTGCTGACGACCCATGAAGACGGGCCGGAGGCGCCCTTTGAGGGCTATCGGGATGACTGCGACCCGGAGCGGGTGCTGCTGATCCCGCCGCCCTTTGATGAGATCTATCTGCGGCATCTGGAGTGCCAGATGGATTACCACAACGGGGAAATTCAGCGGTTCAACAATTCATCCCAGCTGTTCAACAGCCTGTGGACCGCTTTTTATAATCACTACAACCGCACCCATACCCCCAAGGGGCAGAAGATGCGGTATTTCTGAAAGGAGGGGCTGCCATGCATTACCCTGGGCTGAAAGCCCCCCAGACCTCCCGCCAGGTGGTGGATGTGTTCCGGGGGTATGACCACAATCCCCGGATCCCGGAGGGGGCTTTTTATGAAATGGAGAACATGTCCTCCCGCCGATATCCCATCCTCTGCCCCCGGCAGCGGCGGAGCGTTTACGCAAGGCCAAGTAGCTGCGGCGGAATCATCGCCAAGGATGTGCTGTGCTATGTGGACGGGGCGGATTTCGTCATAGGTAGGCGGCGGGTTCACATGGAGCTGTCCGAGGGGGAAAAAAAGCTTGTCTCCATGGGCGGCTATGTGGTCATTTTCCCGGACAAAAAGTATGTAAATACCGCAGATCCCGAGGATTTTGGGCCTCTGGAGGCGGTCTACTCCAGTGCGGGCAAGGCGGTGAGCCTGTGTCCCTGCGCTCTGGACGGCACCCCCTATGACGGGGCCAAGGTATCGGCGGATCCCCCGGAGGATCCGGAAAATCTGGAGCTTTGGGTGGACACCAATCAGACTCCCCATGTGCTGAAGCGATACGCTGCCACCAGCGAGATGTGGGTGAGCATTGCCACTACTTATGTAAAAATCTCCGCTCCCGGCATCGGGAAGGATTTCCAAAAATATGACGGTGTGACCGCATCACCGTTGCCAGGACCCTGCCGGAGATGGACTTCGTCATCGAGTCCGGCAACCGGCTCTGGGGCTGCCGCTACGGCCTTTCCGCCAAGGGGGAGATGGTCAACGAGATCTACGCCAGCAAGCTGGGGGATTTTCGGAACTGGAACTGCTTCATGGGCCTGTCCACCGACAGCTATGCCGCCGGGTGCGGCAGCGACGGCCCCTTTACCGGGGCGTTTACCCAGGGTCAGCCCCTGTTTTTCAAAGAAAACTGCATCCACCGGGTCTACGGCACCATCCCTGCCAATTTCCAGATCCAGACGGTGAGCTGCCGTGGGGTGCAGAACGGCTGCCAGGGAAGCCTTGCCAATGTGGGGGGCACTCTGCTGTACAAGTCCCCCGGCGGGGTGTGCGCCTGGGACGGCGGCATGCCTACAGAGATCGGCCAGGCACTGGGTGGGGTGTTCTACAAAAATGCCCGGGCGGGGGCTCTGGGGAACAAGTATTACATCTCCATGGAGGATGGAAAGGGCAAGTGGCATCTGTTCGTCTACGACAAGGCCAGAGGACTGTGGCACCGGGAGGATGCGTTCGCTGCCGAGGGCTTTGCCGGATGTAACGGGGAGCTGTACGCCCTGAAAGACAATGTGATCTGGGCCATCACCGGCAGCGAGGGGGAACGGGAAGCCCCCATCTCCTGGATGGTGGAGACCGGGCCGCTGGGGATGGAGCTTCCCGACCGGAAATATGTCTCGTCCCTGGCGGTGCGGCTGTCCATGGAGCCGGGAAGCCAGGTGCGGATCTCCATCCGGTACGATTCCCTGGGAGGCTGGGAGCACATCTGCACCCTCACCGGCCGGGAGCTGCGGAGCTTTTCCCTCCCGGTGCGGCCCCGGCGGTGTGACCATCTGCAGCTGCGGCTGGAAGGCCGGGGGGATGCGGGGATCTACAGCATCGTCAAGACTCTGGAGAGAGGAAGTGACCGGATGTGAGTATGGAGCTGCCCATGCCGGACATGAACAACCTGGAGGGCTATCTGCACCAGCTGGTGCGGCAGCTAAACTGGGCACTGGAGACCCTCCGGGGTCAGACCCCCGCAAGCCCGCCCCAGGTGCTGACGGAGGAGATGTATTATGAGATCCTGTCCAATCTGCGGCATTCTTCCCTGATCCGGGGACTGGAGGAACGGATCAACGCCCTGGAGCAGGGCAGTAATTCAGAATAAGGAGGAATACATATGGCTGTGAAAAATGGCTATTCCGGGGCACTGAAGCGGCCCAGGCTGGTATACGGTGGGGATCGGAAGGATCCTGTGGATATGGCGGCGGGCATGGTGCGGGGGGATCTGGCTGCGCCTGCTGCCGGGCAGGGCGGCCAGTGGAGCGCCCCTCTGGACGATGCCGCCAACAAGTATCTGAACCGGGAGAAATTTCAGTACGACGTAAACGAGGACGCCCTGTATCACCAGTATAAGGACCTGTACACCATGCAGGGTCAGCAGGCTATGGTGGATACCATGGGCCAGGCGGCAACGCTTACCGGGGGCTACGGCAATTCCTATGCCCAGACCGCCGGGCAGCAAGCCTACCAGGGCCACATCCAGAAGCTGGGCGAGGTGGTGCCGGAGCTGTATCAGCTTGCCCTGGACAAGTACAAAATGGAGGGCGACCAGGCCCGGGACCGGGCATCCTTCCTGGCCCAGATGGATGATCGGGACTACAGCCGCTGGGAAAGCGAGCGAAACTTCCAGTATCAGAAGGACCAGGATGCGGAGGACAAGCGCCGGTATGACCAGGAATGGGAGGAAGACAAGTGGCGCTATGACTCCGAGTGGCAGAAGAAGTACGGCAAGAAGCCGGATCGGGGTGATGGGACGGGAAATAATGTGCAAAATACAGGACCTGCTCCCAGCCCTAGACCGACTCCTACTCCTGATACTGATAAGCCGGAGGAAGTGCCGCAGGAGCCTACATCGCCTACAAATGCGGAATTGGAAAAATTCTTTCAGGGTATTCCGTCCCCTGAGGAGTGCCGGCGCAGGGGCATTACAGAGAAGGAAAGAAAGGCTATGATCAAGAACAAAATCGATAACTCCGGGTTTCCCGAAGAGGATAAAAAGGACTTGCGGGATCACTTTGGAATTATGTAAGGACGAAGAGTAGGCTGGTGAGGGATAGTTATGAGCTATGACGAATTCAAAAAGAAATACCGTAGTGGCAAGGACAATACCGATGCGAAAAAATCCGAGGACCAGAAGGAAGAAAACTCAGAATCCTACGAATCCTTTATTCAGAAATACAGAAACCCCAATGAAGATAAGGCGTCGAAGGCAAAAGAACCTGAAAAAGCAAATGGGTATGGTGAGGAGTCTTATAAATCCTTTGTTCAGAAGTACAGAAATCCCGATGGGAATAACGGAACTGAGCCTGGGGGTGATATTAATTCTCGACTGGAACGATTTGATGCCAATTACCGCAGCTATTGGGACAGCGCTGTAAAGAATCTTGACGGTGTCGGTTATGCAAACGCTAACAGTCTTTGGGAGGAAAATTCCAAGTCTTCCAAGGCGCTGCGGGAGGAGGCAGACGGGATCCTGTGGTCGCTGTATGGCAACGAAGATGCGTATGATCCGGAGGCTTATAAGGCAGCTGTGGACTACCTGACCCAGGTTGGATATGATCTGGACAAAATCGGGGAAGAATTCAGCAATTCCCGGCGGTACTATGGTCAGTGGGATACGGAGGAGGATTACAACGCATATATCCGAAATCAGGAAATGAAGGCGGCAGACCCTGATGCGTTGAGGGCGGAACTGAAGGATCTTGAGGATCAAAGGGCAGCCCGTATCCAGGCCTTTGACGATGCAGATGTGGTAATAGGAACTGAGGCTGGTGATCTGGAAAGCCAGAAATTTTTTAAAGATCTCGAGGAATACGATGCTCAGATTGCCGAGAAGCGGCAATACCTGAAACAAGTATTGGAGGTCCAGAGACCGGTTGCGGAAAATGAACGGTATCAGCAGATGCTTTCGGCGGACCCTGATGCGCTGAAGGCAGAGCTGAAATACCTTGAGGACCTAAAGGCAGCCCGTATCCAGGCTTTTGACGATGCAGATGTGGTAATAGGAACTGAGGCTGGTGATCTGGCGAACCAGGCTTTTTTCAAAGACCTGGAGAAATACGATGCCCAGATCACCGAGAAACGCCAATACCTGAATAAAGTATTGGAGGTCCAGGAGTGGACCGCTGCGAACAATGAATACCGGAGTCTGATGAGCGCAGAGGATTTTGCTGAGAAAAGCAAATATGTGTCCACGGCCAATGGGCGAGAACGCAGCGCCATGGAAATCATGATGGATGTATATTCCGATGAATCCAGCGGCTGGGATGATCCTCTGTATGAGTATGTCAACGGAAATAAGGAAGCCGGTACATACATCTCCGACAAGAGCTCAACCAACTATGGACCGGACAATGCGTTGGGATCATTTTATGGGCGATCCACGGAAAACAAGGCAGAATCCCAGCAGATGGAACCGGATGAGGTGGCAATCTTTAACTACCTATATGCCACCCAGGGCAAGGAAGCTGCTCATGCATATTACGATCATTTGCAATCTAACCTGAATGCCAGGCAACGGGCGGAGGACGAAGCATATGCAAGGGAATATGCGAGAGAGAGTCCTGTAGCTGCTTCCGTGTTCACTGTATTGATGTCGCCGCTAAAGGGTCTGAGTTATATGGGACAGGTTTCCGACTATTTAGATGATGGCCGGATTGACCAGAATGCGCAATATAACAAATTCAGTTATATGCCAACCGCCACCCGTGGGCAGGTCTCTCAAATGATCGAGGAAAGCGGAAAGTGGGGTAAGGTGGGAAGTTTTGCCTACCAGACCGGCATGAGCATGGGTGACTTCCTGATGACGACCGCAGTCACAGGCGGCAATGGCACCGCCAGCATGCTGATTATGGGTTCCGGTGCTGCTGCGGATACCACCATTGCGGCAAAGGACCGGGGTCTCAGCGATGAACAGGCGTTTCAGTTGGGTACCGTTTCCGGTCTGGCGGAGGTGCTGTGCGAGCGGGTCAGCCTCGGTGCATTGCTGGACGGTGACCTGCTGCGGGACAGTGCCGGTAAGTACATCCTGAAAAATATGATCTCCGAGGGTCTGGAGGAGGTCACCACCAGCGGTGTCAACCTGATGGCGGATATTCTGATTTCCAAGGATCAGAGCCAGTGGCAGCAGAGTATCAACGGATACATGGAGCTTGGGTATGACGAGGAGACGGCATTTGGAATGGCAATGGCGGACCAGGCTATGGCTATGGGCCTGGATTTTCTGGGCGGTTTCTTCTCCGGCGGAGTTATTTCCTCCGTGGTCGTTGGCTCCAACAAATTGACCGCCAGAAACGGCGGCAATCAGAACCAGCAGGTAGCTGCTCCGGTGGGGACTGATGGGGTACAGCAGCGGACTGACGGGGTGGATGTGCAGCAGCGTGCTGATGTTCCCGGCCGGGAGGCTCCGGTCAGTTTGTATGACGATGCCGCTGTGAATGAGACATCCCGGCAGGAACCGGCTGTGCAGGAGACCGCTGCGGAGGATCCTCTGTGGGCGCTGGCGCAGGAAGTGGCAGTGGATCAGCGGGAGGCAGAAAATGCCCGGCAGGAGGATTTGGACGGGGCTGAAACGGCAGCGGATGCCCGGGAGGATATCGGGGGTGTCCGGGAGCAGACGCAGTCTGAGGGGATCTATGAGGCCGTGGAGGATGCTCCTACGGTCCAGGGCCAGCAGACGGCGGAAGCTGCATCCGATCCTGTCTGGGAGGCTGCCCATACTGTGGCCCGTGAGACGCGGCAGCAGCAGGAGGCTCCGGCAGAAGAACAGCTGACCGACGCACAGCCGGAGACGGTACAGCAGACGAAGGCTGCGGAGAGGGAACGGCTTATTTATGGTAAATACACCGGAATCCGGGAGATCCAAAGGGGCAAGGTGCTGCTGGATGTTTTCAATGGAGACGTGAATGACAGCAGCAAGATGGATCCGAATTGGCACGAAGAGTTCAATGCATGTAAGCTGCTGTCCAGGATCAGGGACCATATTGACATAGACACCGGTAATCAGCTGCTTGGGAAACTAGCAGAACACCCATATGCTGTGGAGGGTGCGTCTGTGCGGGGCATGGAGCAAGCCTACAACTACGGCTATGCAGGCTATGACCGCAGTGCCATGGAGGGAAAGAATACCATGGCTGCCCTGGTGCCTGAAGATGTGCGGAACATCCTGTATGACATGGGTGCCCAGTACCGGCAGACGGTGGACGCAGGCAAGGCCAAGGGAAAGACCAAGCCCGCACCGAAACCCAAGACGGTCAATGTCAAGGCGGATCAGAACATCAAGCCCGTCCTGGAGGACAGCGGGAAGCACCGTGGGCCGGATGTGAGCCGGTATAAAAATGTCCAGTTTGAGGGCGATATCACCCGCTGGGGCAAAAAGCAGCAGGCGGAAGTGGAATTTGTAGACTTTATCGCCAAGAACTTCTCCGGCAACCGGGTCCATGTCTATGAGTCCTACAAGAATGCCGACGGGAAGTACGTCTACACCGACAGCTTGGGCAGAGTCCATGCAGCGCCCAACGGTAAATATGTGGACAAGAACGGTGATATCTATCTGGATCTGAATGCCGGTAACCGTGCTGAGGGTCTGGTGATGAATACCTTCTCCCATGAGCTGTACCACCACATCGAGAAGCAGGCACCGGAACAGGCCAAGGCTCTGGCGGAGTTCATTGCGAAGGAGCTGGGCGAGGAGAATGTGGAGGCAGCGGTAAACCGCCAGATCGAGAAGGCACGGAAGGCGGGCTATGGCGAAGGCTTCTTCGAGGAACAGGGAATGTCGGCGGAGGAAGCCAGGCAGACGGTACGTGACCGGGCCTACAGAGACTTCATTGCTGACGGTCTGGAGACCATGTTCACCAAGGGCGACGTGGTGGAGAAGCTGGCTGACCTGCACCGGCAGGACAAGGGCCTTTTCCACACCATCCGCAAGTTTATCCGCAAGTGGGTAAGCAAACTGCGGGAATTCTACAACGCAGGCAATACCCTGTCCATCGAGGGCAGGCTGGTGGCTGAGCTGGAGACCTTTGACAAGATCCAGCAGATGTTCGCCGAGGCGCTGAAGGTTGCGGGAGAGAATTACCGGGCACAAAAAAACACCGCCGGAGGCGGTGGG
>JAGKTU010000117.1 GCA_021153265.1 Clostridia bacterium | reverse complement strand
TACCATAACGCGACCCTTGCGCTTGATGATCTTACACTTTTCGCACATGGGTTTAACGGACGGTCTTACCTTCATACTGTTTAACCTCCATATGAGAACGGTTTCTCTTGTTTTACTTGCTTCTCCAGGTGATCCGACCCTGAGTCAGATCGTACGGAGACATTTGTACGGTTACTTTGTCACCGGGCAAAATCTTAATGAAATTCATTCTGAGTTTGCCGGAAATGTGTGCCAGAATGGTGTGTCCGTTGCCAATGTCGACCTTGAACATCGCATTCGGCAGTGCATCGGTTACGATGCCCTCAATCTCGATTACGTCGTCTTTAGCCAAGTTATTAACCTCCCAGGTTGTTAGCTTGCAAATGACTGGCGAGAAACGCCAGATCTCTTCGTAATTCGCCGTTGAGCACTTTGTCGCCAAGACGGATCTTATCGGCGACTCTGGTCTCAGAGCGAAGGACCTTTTGTACGTGCTTACGCTTTTTTCGCTTGGGCTTATCCAGTGAACGGTCCTTTCCGTTTGCCAGAAGCAGATAGAGCGGTTCCTCGCCGATCACGTAGAACAGCTCGCCTTGATCCCGGCCTGCTGTGGAAACTACCACATCCGAAATTTTGATATCCGGTATAGCTGGGTCCATAGTTCAAAGTCCTTCGGTGACGGTGAGTATTTCCGGCTCGCCGTCGGTGATGAGTACAGTATTTTCATAGTGAGCCGAGAGCTTGCCATCGGCAGTCACGGTGGTCCAGCCGTCCTTGAGAACCTTGACGTCATAGACGCCTGCGTTCACCATCGGCTCGATCGCCAGTGTCATACCGGGCACCAGTCTGGGCCCCCGGCCGGGATTGCCAAAATTCGGCACCTCCGGCTCCTCATGCAGCTGTCGTCCCACGCCGTGACCTACGAAAGAACGAACAACTGAAAAACCGTTAGACTCCACATACGTCTGGATGGCGTGGGAGATATCTTGCACACGATTGCCACGCTTTGCAAAGCGAATTCCTTCAAAGAAGCTTTGCTTCGTCACATCAATGAGCTTTTGCGCTTCGGTGCTGATGGCACCACAGGCAAAGGTGGCAGCACAATCACCATGAAAGCCCTCGTACAGCGCACCCACGTCCACAGACACGATATCGCCTTCCTTCAGGACGTAACCGCCCGGAATTCCGTGGATAATGGTGTTGTTGACGCTGATGCAGGTGCTGCCGGGGAAGCCGTGATAGCCGAGGAACGACGGTTTCGCGCCCTGAGCCACGATAAACTCGCGCACAGCTTTGTCAATTTCTCTGGTCGTAACGCCGGGTCTTACCATTTCCCCTGCTAACGCACGGGCTGCCGCGGTAATCTTACAGGCCTGACGCATGGACCGGAGCTCTCGTTCATTTTTGATTGTGATCATACCTTAGCCCCTATAGCCTTGAGGATATCCTCATTGGCGCCTTCAATAGACTGGGAGCCATTGACCAGGCGGAGTCTGCCCAGCTTGCCGTAGAAGTCCTTCAGGACCTCGGTGGAAGCGTGGTAGACCTCCAGACGATGGCGGACAGTCTCGGGCGCATCATCCTTGCGGATAATGAGCTCGCCGCCGCACTGATCGCAGACGCCTTCAGTCTTGGGGGGATTTGCCGCAACATGATAGCTTGCGCCGCAGTGGCCGCAAACCCGACGGCCGGTCATACGGCCCTCGATCTCGCTGTCGGCAACTTCAATGGAAACCACATGGTCGATTTTAACACCGGCAGCCTCCAGAGCCTGAGCCTGGGCCAGGGTGCGGGGCACCCCGTCCAGGATAAAGCCGTTTTGGCAGTCGGGCTGTGTCACCCGCTCCGCGACGATGCCCAGAATGAGCTCGTCGGGAACCAAGCTACCCTCGTCCATGAACTGTTTCACTTTCTTACCAAGCTCCGTGCCGTTGGCCATAGCCTCACGGAGCATGTTCCCGGTAGAGATGGCGGGAATGGCCAGCTTCTCAACGAGCAGCTCAGCCTGGGTTCCCTTTCCGGCGCCGGGAGCGCCCAGTAGGATCAGATTCATCCTGCCATTACCTCCCGAAATTAGTCCAGGAAGCCCTTGTAGTGCCGCATCAGCATCTGAGCCTCCAGAGCCTTCACGGTCTCAAGAGCAACGCCCACAACGATGATGATAGAAGTACCACCGATTGCCAGGTTGGAAATCCATCTGCCGGCAATGATGGGCAGCAGTGCCACAATGGCGAGGTAAATAGAACCAAAGATGATAATCTTGTTGATGACCTTCTGAATGAACTCAGCGGTGGGTCTGCCGGGACGGAAGCCGGGGATGAAACCACCGTTCTTCTTCAGGTTGTTGGCGATCTCCACGGGATCGTACTGAATGGTGGAGTAGAACCAGCTGAAGAAGAAGATCATCAGGAAGTAGAACACCGCATAGACCCAGGTCTTGGAGTCGAACAGGTGCACATACACCCAGCTGTTGGTACCACCGGGGATAAATGCACAGACAGTTGCGGGCAGAGAGCAGATGGACTGCGCGAAGATCACGGGCATAACACCGGACATTGCCACCTTGATGGGCAGGTTGGTGTTCTGGCCACCGTAGATCTTACGGCCCACGACACGCTTTGCATACTGGATGGGAATCCGACGCTCAGCGTCCTGGATAAATACGATGAAGAGGATCAGCGCAGCCACGCCAACCACAACCAGCAGAGCCCACCACTTCATGCTGAACAGAGTAGCAACGCCAGTGGGGATGTCGGAGATGATGTTGGCAAACAGGATCATGGAGATACCATTGCCGATGCCGAACTCGCTGATCTGCTCACCCAGCCACATGACCACGGCAGAACCGGCGGTGAAGGCCAGAATGATGACGAGCATTTCCTTCCAGGTAGTACCCGTGAGAATGGGGTAACCCTGAGCACCATAGTTCTTCAGCATGGTGTAGAAAGCCCAGCCCATCAGCAGACCCAGACCGATGGTAACGTAGCGGGTGATCTTGGCGATGGTCTTCTTGCCCTCTTCGCCGCCTTCCTTAGCCAGCCGCTCCAGAGCGGGGATGGCGATGGTCAGCAGCTGGACAATGATGGATGCGTTGATGTAGGGCTGAATGCCCAGTGCGAAGACGGTTGCCTGAGAGAAGGCAGAACCGGACATCGCATTGTACAGGCCCAGGATGGTGGTGGAAAGAACGGAATCGAAGTAGCTTGCCAGCACGTCAGTATTGATGTAGGGCACAGGCACCACATTACCAACGCGGTACAGCAGCAGAATGAACAGGGTGAAGATGATCTTCTTACGCAGTTCAGGAATCTTCCAAGCGTTCTGCAGTGTCTTCAGCACTTAAACCACCTCGGCCTTTCCGCCTGCCTGCTCGATTTTTTCCTTAGCAGACTCAGAGAAAGCCGCGGCCTTAACGGTGATCTTCTTGGTCAGAGTGCCGTTGGACAGCACCTTCAGACCGTAGGGGCAGCTGGCGATGACACCAGCCTCGACCAGAGCGGCAGCATCAACAACAGCACCGTCCTCGAAACGGTTCAGGGAAGCCAGATTGACAGCAGTCAGAGGCTTAGCAAAGATGTTGTTGAAACCACGCTTGGGGATGCGGCGAACCAGAGGCATCTGGCCGCCTTCGAAACCAGCGCGGACCTTGCCGCCGGAACGAGCCTTCTGGCCCTTGTGGCCACGGCCGCCGGTCTTGCCGTTGCCACTACCGTGGCCACGGCCCTTGCGCTTGCCCTCAAAAGTGGAGCCAGCGACGGGAGAGAGTTCATGAAGCTTCATTGTTCTTCTCCTCCTTATTCAACTTCGGTGACCTGCAGCAGATAGCCGATCTTAGCGATCTTACCGCGAGTCTGGGTGTTGTCGGGCTGGATGGTGACCTGGCCGATCTTACGCAGACCCAGGGACTCAGCAGTAGCGATGTGCTTTTCCAGACGACCGTTCAGGCTCTTAACAAGCTTAATCTTCAGGTTTGCCATGTTAATTGCCCTCCTTTAGATGATTTCTTCCACGCTCTTGCCACGGACAGCAGCAACCTGCTCGGGGGAGCGCAGGGAAGTCAGACCAGCCATGGTGGCCTTGACAACGTTCTGGGGGTTGTTGGAGCGCAGGCACTTAGCGCAGATGTTCTTGATGCCAACAGCTTCCATGACAGCACGGACAGCGCCGCCGGCGATAACGCCGGTGCCCTCGGGGGCGGGCTTCAGCAGAACGGTACCAGCACCGAAGATGCCGATGACATCGTGGGGGATGGTATCGCCAGCCAGGGAAACCTTGACCATGTTCTTCTTGGCATCGGCGATGCCCTTGATGATAGCCTCGGAAACCTCGGCAGCCTTGCCCAGGCCGTAGCCGACAGTGCCCTTGCCGTCACCAACGACAACCAGAGCGGAGAACTTCATGACGCGGCCGCCCTTAACGGTCTTGGAGACGCGGTTCAGGTAAACGACCTTCTCAATGAACTCGGGAGCCTCATTGACAGGAGTCTTATTGTAAGCCATTTCTTTTCCTCCTC
>JAGKTU010000052.1 GCA_021153265.1 Clostridia bacterium | reverse complement strand
ACGGTGATTGTATGGCGGCATCCGGTGATCTCGCCAAGGGGCGGCAGCTACCGCCCGGATGGGACAATTCTGAAACCCTGTCTGAAGGTTGCAATGCCCAATATGTTGCAGCGGTTCGGAACTTGCCTGGGCTATGTGGCCTTTGCCGCCATGATCAATTCTCTTGGCGAGGTGGCCACCGCTGCCCATACTGTGGCAAATACGGTGGAGTCTGCTTTCTATATCCCCGGCTACGGTATGCAGAGCGCAGCGGCTACCTTGGCAGGAAACGCCTGCGGCGCAAAGGACACCAAGCGGCTGAAGGAACTGACAAAGATGTTCATCCCCATCGAGGTGGCGCTGATGGTGGTTTCCGGAGGAGCGCTGTTTGCATTTGCTGAGCCGCTGGTGGGCGTATTCTCCAAGAGTGCTGCAGTGATTGCCCTTGGCACTACGGTGCTGCGGATGGTGGCGGTTACGGAGCCGTTTTACGGCGTGACCATCATCCTGGAGGGCATGATGCAGGGCGTGGGCAATACGAAAAAGCCCTTCATTTTTATGATATCCGGCATGTGGGGCGTGCGGATTTTCGGTACATTTATCTGCACCCAGATCCTGCATTACGGTCTGGTGGCGGCGTGGGGCTGCATGATCGCCCACAATTTGCTGGTGTTTATGCTGTTTTTGGTGAGCTACAGCCGAAACGGCTGGAATCCTATGGAGGTAAAACGAGTATGACACAATATGGAATGCCTACGATGATCGAAACGGACACCCTGATCCGGTGCGCTGAGGTCTGCAGGGAGCTGGGGCTGGACTTCGTGGAACTGAATATCAATTTCCCTCAGTATGTACTGCCCAAGCTGGATGCTGAAGAACTGAACCGGATCGCAAAGGAGTATGGTATCGGCTACTCCATCCATCTGGACGATGAGATGAGTGTGGCGGATTTTAATCCCTATGTGAGCAAGGGCTACTGCCAGACTGTGGTGGATGCCATCGAGCTTGCAAAGAAGATCGGTGCCAAGAAGCTGAATATGCACATGGCAAGAGGTGCCAAATACACCCTGCCGGACCGCGTGGTTCTCTTTTTTGAGGCTTACGAAGAGGATTATCTTCAGCAGATGCGTGCTTTCCGGGATGCCTGCGAACAGGCCATCGGCGACAGCGGCGTGATGATCTGCGTGGAAAATACCGCAGGTTTCCTGCCCTTCCAGCGGCGAGCTGTGGAGTTGCTGCTGGAAAGCCCGGTCTTCGGTCTGACCTTCGACATCGGTCACAACCGGTGCTCCGGAGATGCGGACGAGGACTTCATCCTGCGGCACAAGGATCGGCTGCAGCATTTCCACATCCACGATGTGCGAAACGGCAAACAGGATCACCAGACGTTGGGTACGGGTGAACTGGACATCGGGCGGTATCTGACCATCGCCAAGGAGCGAAGCTGCTCTGTGGTTCTGGAGACCAAGACGGTGGAGAGCCTGAAAGAGTCTGTGGCTTGGGTCCGGAATTGGGAGAAATAATGTAAAAAACGACCGACTTTTTGAGAAAGTCGGTCGTTTTTGTCAGTCATTGTGGTCTTCTTTCACCGCACCGGTGCGGTAGGCGGTCAGCAGCTGCATCAGATCGTCCACCTGACTCTGGAGCATCCGTCCCTTGTCGGTTTCCGACACTTTCATACGGGTTTCCAACCGCTCGAAAATCAGCGAATCGTTGGCAATGTCGTGATTGTGGTGGATGGCATCGTAGCGCCCGGCGAAGGGCTGGTGGGAAACGATGCGGAAATGCCGGGAACTGAAAATCAGCGTGTAGCCGGCGATGCCGGAGGTGGATTGGTAGGCACGGCTGAAACCACCGTCGATGACGATGAGCTTGCCGCCGCCTTTGACGGGGCTTTCACCCTTTTTCGCCCGGACAGGCACATGACCGTTGATGATGTGACAGTGAGGACCTTCCAAGAGGAACTCCTTCAGCAGCATATCGCAGACCGAAGGGTCATGGTAGTAGGAATAATAGGCGTTTTTCGGCTCTGTCCAAGTGGATTCGTCCTGAATGAAGCGTCGCTCAAAGGTGGTCATCCGGTCACGGCCAAAAATGGGGCTGTTTCTGCCGGCCCAGAGCCACCAGAGAAAGTCCATGCCAAATACACGCTCGGGAGTACCGCGCTTATCGTAATAGGCCTTCCGGGCGGTTTTTTCCGCATAGTCCAAGAAGTCCTTGCCTGCGCGGCTGCGGCCGCCGATGGTGAAGGACATGAGTTTTCCGTCTTCGGTCATGGGGATGCAGCCATGGAAGAGGAGGTTACCGTTGTAGACCTTGTAAAGGCCGCCCTTGGAATAGAGGAAACGGGTGTGCTTCTGGAGTTTTTCCGAGTGACGGAAGGAGTCGGTAAGCCGGTCGATGACCTGGCTTTCCTCTTCGGTGAGGGTATAGGGGTCATTGGGGTCCACTGTGGGGAAATCGCAGTCCAGCAGGGGGTAGCGGATGCCTCCGATGTCAATGGTTTTGGATGTGTAGTCGATGCGGTTGAGAAGCAATCGGTCGGACATGCCGAATTCCGGACGGCGCAGGAGCTTCTGACCTTCCAGCTTGAAGAGGATAATGGTGATGGCCTTGTACATTCGGGCGGCCATGAGGATGTCTTTCTCGGTGTACTGTTCGGCATCGCCCGTGAGCTTGACATGGAAGCAGCTCACATCGGTGCTGCGATAGACATCGTTGGCGAAGATGGAAAGTGGGCGCAGGGAGATGCCGTAGCCGGTCTCGATGACGTCCAGATTGTTGTAGCGGATGGAATTGCTCAGCACCGTGGCCACCAGCGTCCGGGAACCGGAGGCGGCGCCCATCCACAGAATATCGTGGTTTCCCCATTGGAAATCCACATTATGACACTCCATCAGAGCATCCATGACCAGATCGGCCCGGGGCCCCCGGTCGAAAATATCACCGACAATGTGCAGATGATCCCGGGTGAGGGAACGGATGACCTTACAGATGGCCTTGATCACATCTGCGGCCTGACCGATTTGGATGATGGTGTCGATGAGGTTCTGGAACTGGTTGCGCTTGGAGCCGTCTTCGTCACGCATGTGGATCAGCTCGTCGATGATCTCCTGATAGTCCTTCGGCATGAAAGAGCGCACTCGGTTTCTTGTGTGCTTAATGGAGACATACCGACAAACCTGCACAAGCTGGCGCAGAGTTATGCGGTACCAGCTTTCCAAATCGGCAATCTGGTCGGCGGCAAGGGTCAGCTTGGCGGAGGGGTAGTGGATGAGGGTGGCAAGGTCGTTTTTTTCGGCTTCAGACAGGGTTTCACCGAACTGCTCGTCCAACTTGTTGCGGATTTCACCGGAACAGGAGTTGAGAATGTGCTGGAAAGCCTCATATTCGCCATGAATGTCGGACATGAAGTATTCTGTGCCTTTTGGCAGATTCAGAATGGTCCTCAGGCGGATGATCTCAGTGCTGGCTGCCTGCACAGTGGGGTACTGCTGGGCAAGAAGCTGCAGATAGCGGAGCTGCTCGGGCTGATAGTTGATTTTCAAAGCACGTGCCTCCTTCGGTACAATATTTCTAAAGATATCATATCATAATGTCAAAGAAAAGCAATATCAGAAGAAGAAAAATGTGCATAATGACAAAACACACCCCGAACACATTGTGTGTCCGGGGTGTGTTTTACTTTTCGGAAACCAGTTCGGAAAGATCTTTGCGCTTCTTGGGGCGGAGCTTGTCATCTTCCTTGGCATAGCCTAATGTGATGACCAGTCGGACGGGGTACGCAAGATCGCAGATGGAACGGATCTTGGTATCGTCCAGCCAGCCGAGAATGCAGGTGGCCAGACCCTGCGCGGTGGCTTCGGCGGTGAGGTAAGCCGCGGCGATACCGATGTCGATGGAGCGGTAGTCATTACCCTTGACCTTTGCGCCGAGGGCGGCGGATTTGACATAGGGCATCTCCGAGATGACGATGAGGATGGGCGCCTGAACGGCGAACTTGTTCAGACCCACGCCGGTGCAGGCGGCGGCAACGGCCTTGGCACTCTCGCCCCGGCAGACGGTGAGGTGGTAGGGCTGGCCGTTGCAGGCAGAGGGTGCCAGCCGGACGGCTTCCAGAACGGCATCCAGTTTCTCCTGCTCCACGGCGCGGCTTTCGTCATAGCTGCGGCAGGACTGGCGGTTTTGGGCAATTTCAGTGAAGTTCATGAAGCGTCCTCCTTTTATCGCAGAAGTTCCGCAGGGATCTCCATGGCCATACGGCGGTAGCCTGCGGTGCTGGGGTGCAGATGGTCGCCGGAATCGTACGCCGGCAGGAACCAGTCGGGATTCTCCGGATCCCGGAGGGCGGCGTCAAAGTCGATGCAGCCGTCGATGAGGTCGGTGGTGCGGATAAAATCGTTATAGGCGTGGCGCATTTCCTGCCGGAAGGGGGCGTCGGTACGCCAACCACCCATGGGAAGCAGAGTTCCCACATAAACCCGGTAGCCGTAAGCGCGGGCTTGGGCAATATAGGTTTTCAGACCCTCGATGAGCTGTTCTACCGTGGGCAGGTCGCTCATGGGGCGGAAAATGTTCACTTTTTCGCCAACGGGATGGATGATATCATTGATACCCTGCTGAATGATGACCACATCGGCGCCGTCGGTGGGGACTTCGTGGTGAAAACGGTTGCTGCCCATGAGACCGTAGGATTCATAGGTCAGGCAGTGATATTCCCGGAGGATTCGGGAGCCGGAAGTGGCACGGCGGATGATGGCGGTCTTATGGTAGCCCTCGTTAAAGCAGCGCAGCGCCAGCTCGTCGGGCCAGTTCTGGGCGGTGATGGAGTCGCCATAGCAGACGATGGCATGGTTGTCCGGTTCGGTAAGCACACTGACATTGCTGAGGAAATAGAACAGGTGGGTGGTGCGGCTGATGTCCCGGTGGATGGAGATTGTTTCGGTCTGGTCACCGTTGGCGTACAGTCCCTCGGACAGAGGGCCGCAGGTGAAGACCACACTGCGCATCAGGGTAAAATCTGCCAGATAGAAGCTGACCTGAATGACCTCACCCTCGGTCAAATTGATGGACAGGGGGTCGGAAACGGCATTCTCACCTGCACCGATGGTAACGTCCCGGCGGCCATCAAAGAAAATGGGGTGGAATTTGCCGCCGTAAAAGACGGTGGTTTTGGTCAGAGCGATGGGCTCGGTGCCGCAGTAATTGTCGAAGGTCAGCCGCAGGGCCTTGCCGGAAAAGGGAATATGGATGGGGTAGCGGATGGTGATGTCTTTGGCGTAGCGCTCCGGGCGATTTTCGGCCACGGAAACGGCGTTGCCCCAGACGCTGACCCAGGAAGTAGATTCGTGCGTCATATTTGTGTCCTCCCATTGGGATTTTGCGCCATTATACTATAAAATTGCAAAAAATGCTACTGGAATTTGAAAAACCGGGATTGTGTGGGAAAAACCCTTTGCAGCTTTGTCAAAATGTGGTACAATTGAGGAAAAGGAGGCGGTATCATGCTGATCAGAGGTTGCCAGGAGGGCAAGGGAACGCCAAGACTTGCAGAAGTTCGCTGCCCCAAATGCGGCGATTGGGTGGAAGTGTTCGTCATTATGGGCGGCGCGCCGGGAAAAACCGGAACATTGGCTGCGGATGAAGTGTGCCAATGCGGTCAGGTGCTTCCGGCGGGCAGCTACGAAACGGATTACGAGGGATGAAAACATGAATGAGGTCAACAAAACCTTATATATTCCGCTGTATGGCAAGGCTTATGTCAGCAGAAAGGGTATCCTGCTTCATGACCCCAAAGCGGAGCAGATTTGGGCTGCGGAGGGCTTCCCCCTGAAGGGAAAGTCCCGGAGTAAGTGGCTGGCGTACTATATGGGTATGCGTGCGGCGGTGTATGACCGCTGGGTGGAAGAAAAAATGGCGCAGAACCCCAATGCGGTGGTGCTGCACATCGGCTGCGGAATGGACAGCCGGGCGGTGCGGGTAGACCGCAAAGGCAGAACCTGGTACGATATCGACTTTGCCGATGTGATCGAAGAGCGGAAGCGGTATTTCCGGGAAGAAGACGGCTACCGCATGGTTGCGGGGGATGTCCGGGAGAAATCGTGGCTGGAGAGAATTGAAGGAGAGGAAACCATCGTGGTGATGGAAGGCGTGAGCATGTATCTTGCGCCGGAGGATCGGGATAAACTGATGGAGCGGCTGTGCGGACGATTCCAACGGGTTTTCCTGCTGGTCGATTTCTACACCCATTTCGCGGCGAAGATGAGTAAAGTGAGAAATCCCATCAACGATGTGGGTGTCACGTTGGTCTATGGTCTGGATGATCCTCATGAAGCGGAAACGCCCCAGTTGAAATTCGTCAAGCGCCATGATATGACCCCGGCGGACATGATTGGGGAGCTTTCCGGTATGGAAAAGTCGATTTTCAGGAAACTGTATGCCGGTAAGATCGCAGAAAAAATGTACCGGCTTTACGAATATGAAAGAGGGTAAACGATGTACAGCGATGTATTTTGCAAAGTTTACAACACCTTTGGCTGGAACTACTACCCGGAGATTTTTGGTGAGCAGCTTTTGGTTTTCCTGGAGAGGAAGGGTTGGAAGCCGAAAAATGCTCTGGACTTAGGCTGCGGAACGGGAGTCCTGTGTGAGATTCTCCACGAGAGCGGCATCGCTGCGGCTGGAATGGATTTTTCCTCCGGCATGATCACCATCGCCAGAGAGAGAAATTCGCAGATCCCCTATGAGGTGGGGGATATGGTGACGTATCGTCCGGAAAAGTGCTATGATCTGGTGACCTGCACCGGCGATGCGCTGAATCACATCCGGGAACTTAACCGGGTGGAGCAGATCTTCCGAAATGTGTACGGATATCTTGCCGGGGGCGGCTATTTTATCTTCGACATTCTGAACCGGAATGAGGTGTCCACCTCCGAACCCTTTGAAATGGAGATGGAGGAAGGGCTTCGGGTGTGGTTTCAGATGACCACGCCGGGTGAGAATGAAGTGAATCTGAAGATTCGGGTCTTCCGGGGGGATGTTCTGGAATTTGAGGAGAACATCCGGGAGACGGTCCACGATCCGGAAGAGATCTGCGCCATGCTGAAACAAGTCGGATTTAAGGTGGAGCAGTGTGCTGACCGGCTTCTGGACGATGGCGGCCATGGAACCACTTGGTTCGTGGTAGCGGCAAAATGAGGAAAGACGGAGGTAGAAAGTTATGCTGTATCAGGCGAAGAACGGAAGTTTGAACATGGGTGAAAGTACTATGGATTACATCCGTTTCGGCACAGGTGAGCGGGTGCTGATCATGCTCCCCGGACTGGGTGACGGCTTGCGGTCTGTGAAGGGTACGGCGCTGCCCATGGCGGTTATGTACAGGACCTTTGCCAAGGATTTTACGGTCTATGCTTTCAGCCGGAAAAATGCTCTGCCCAAGGGTTACACCACCCGGGACATGGCTGGGGATGTGGCGACGGCTATGGAAATGCTGGGGATCGAAAAAGCGGACATCTTCGGCGTGAGCATGGGCGGCATGATTGCCCAGCACCTGGCTATCGACTACCCGGAAAAGGTGGGTAAACTAATTTTGACTGTCACATCCTCCAGACCCAATCCTATTTTGGCGGAATCCATCGAAGAATGGGTGTCCTGCGCCCGTCGGGGCGACCATACCGCATTCATGGACAGCAATGTGCGGCGGATCTATTCGGAGGGGTATTACCGCAGGAATAAGTGGCTGGTGCCGATCATGGGTAAGCTGACAAAGCCTAAGTCCTATGAACGGTTCTTTGTTCAGGCAGAGGCCTGCCTGACACATGATGCATTTGAACGGCTGCATGAGATCAACGCACCTGCGCTGGTCATCGGCGGCGAGCAGGATCATGCTCTGGGTGGCGAGCCATCCCGGGAAATTGCCGCGCAAATCCCCGGTGCGGTGCTTCGGATGTACCCGGAATGGGGACATGGGCTTTACGAAGAGGCAAAGGATTTCAATGGGGTCGTTATGGACTTTTTGCGGTGAGCGAATCACGCCGGTAACACAGGCAGAAGATGGAACGAACAGGCAGCGAAACCTAAAATCGCCAAACGGTTTCAAAAGCAGATATCATAGTTGGATACCGTAGGTTCCTGTGAGAGGATCCCGGAATAGGGGGATCTGCGGCGGTGCGAACGTAAATACCACAAACAACACCCCGATCAGGCAGATGGCGGCAAAAGCAAGCTGTGGGTGCTTGCATGGCAGGCGATCGTATTGGAAAGCCCACCACTCAAAGAGAAAAACAAGGAGTGCGCAGATATAAAAGATGGTAATGTTGATCCAGTCCGCTGATTGCCCAAACACGCCGTTGTAAGTATAAAACAGCATCGGGATCAGGGAAAGTCCAAGCAAAATCTCCGCCAGCTTGACGCACCAGTAGTTTTCCGGATCCCTGTAAAACAGCCGCTGCACCAGCGCGAAGAGAAGCAGAGGCCAGAACAGCAGCTTCATATGTTCCCAAGTGGATTCGTTGACCCCGGAAAATGGCGAAATCAGGATATTTTTCCCTGTCCAATCGTACAAAAAGTGCGCTATCGTGCCACCGAAAGTAACGAGGGCAAATCCTGCCGCTTGCCAAAGAATTGACTGTTGTTTCATAGTCCCACCTCACCGGTATGATACAAGCAGTTTATGCAGGAACGGCTGTCAACTGCACGGAAAAATTGGTTGGCAGCAAAAATGCGGGCGGCTTCAATGGCCATCCCATCCGTCCGGGGTTCAGGAAGAAAGCAAAGTCACAAACAAGAAAAGAATTTGGACGTAAGTCCGGAAAAATACCCCTCTTGTCCTTTGTGTAAAGGATCAAGAGGGGTATATTTTGTGTTAGCGATCGCTTGGAGGATTCAATATTATGACTGGGCAATAGCTCTTGCTACATGGATGCCGCTTGCGGAAGCATGGGACAGGGAGTGGGTAATGCCACTGCCGTCACCGATGATATACAAACCGGGATAGCAGCATTCCAGATGCTCATTCACTTCAACTTCCATGTTGTAGAACTTAACTTCTACACCGTAGAGCAGTGTGTCGTCATTGGCGGTACCGGGGGCTACCTTGTCCAGCGCATAGATCATTTCGATGATACCATCCAGAATGCGCTTCGGCAGGACCAGACTCAGATCACCGGGCGTGGCCTGCAGGGTAGGCGTGATGAAAGCATCTTCCATGCGGCTGGGAGTAGAACGCCGGCCGCGGATCAGATCACCAAACCGCTGAACGATGACACCGCCGCCCAGCATATTGCTCAGACGGGCAATCGATTCGCCATAGCCATTGGAATCCTTGAAAGGTTCGGAGAAGTGCTTGGATACCAGCAGAGCGAAGTTGGTATTGTCGGTCTGCAAGGCAGGGTCTTCGTAGCTATGGCCGTTAACGGTGATGATACCATTGGTGTTTTCGTTGACAACGGCGCCCTTGGGATTCATGCAGAAGGTACGGACCTTATCACCATACTGCTTGGTGCGGTAGACGATCTTGCTTTCATAGAGTTCGTCTGTCAGATGGGCAAAGACGGTGGCGGGCAGCTCCACACGAACACCCAGATCAACACGATTGGAGTTGGTGGGGATGTGCAGTTCCTTACAGACCTTTTCCATCCACTTGCTGCCGCTGCGGCCAACGGATACGATGCACTTCTGGCAGGAATACGCGCTATCTTTGACCGTGACTTCATAGCCGCCGGGAATGACCTTAACGGCATCAACGGGGGCGTCAAAGAAGAAGGTTACCTTATCTTTTAGCTCTGCATAGAGGTTTTCCAGAACTACATAGTTGATATCCGTTCCCAGATGACGAACGGATGCGTCCAGCAGATGCAGGTCATTCTGGATGCACAGAGCCTTGAATTTGGTGCCTGCGGTGGTGTACAGCTTGCAGCCGTTGCCGCCGTAACGCATATTGATCTCATCCACATAGTGCATCAGATCCATAGCCTGCTTCTTTCCGATGTACTCGTAAAGCGTGCCGCCAAAGTCGTTGGTGATATTGTACTTGCCATCGGAGAAAGCGCCGGCACCGCCAAAACCGCTCATGATAGAGCAACTCTTACAGCCGATGCAGGTCTTGATCTTATCTCCGTCAATGGGGCAGTGCCGCTTATTCAGCGCATGACCGGCTTCGAATACGGCGACCTTCAGATTCGGATTGTGCTGCATCAGCTCATAGGCAGCGAAGATGCCACCGGGACCGGCACCGATAATAATAATATCATAGTTCATAGAAAATCTCCTCAGAAACATCATTGACTATTTGTCAGTTTGCTTTTCATACATGATAAATATATCACAATATAGTGACGAAGTAAATGAAAAAATATCAGTTAACGGCGGTAATTTTGGGCATGGTGATCATAACGGATGCAATGTGCGGTGGCGGCAGGGACAATGTACCCGGGTTTCAAATTTTGCCGGCGGGCAGTTCACACAATTGGGGGCGGTGAATTGACTATACCATACACAAACACAGATCTCAGTAAGAAACAAAAACTCCCTATGGAACCATGTATCCATGATTCCATAGGGGGATGGTCCGAGTGGCGAGACTCGTTTGCATCTGCGACAAAAGGCGCAGATAGAGGTTCGCCTCGGTCAAGCCCTCGCCGCATTGAATTGTTCGAGTTTCGCTCCATACAAAAAAGTCCAGACTCCGCAAAAGCGGATTCTGGACTTTTGGTCCCCCGACCGATGATAAATCCGAACTATCCAGTTTGGAGAAAGGGACAGTTGTAGTCCCTTCCTTGTAATTAAAAGTAATGACAATGTACTCGTCATAGACAATAACGGAGTTTACAAAGCCGTCAATTAGCCTGCGACGTTCTTCCAGCCGCTCGATGTCCAGCATCCGATAACGGCAAAACCAGTATGTCACATCCTCACGGGTCAGCATCGGATGCCGCATTTCTTCCTGAATGATCTGCAATTCGATGTCTGCCTTTCGCTCCTCCAATTCATCCAGCCGCTGTTTGGTGGATGCGTTGAAGATGCCTGCCTGGATAGCATTGAGCATATTGGTGATGCCACGTTCTGTTTCCTCCAACTGCTTGCGCAGTGCCGGAAGTACGCTGCTTTCATGGGTCTGCATTTCCATAACCGTGTCGGTAATGTACGCAACAAAGTTATCGTCCATGATTTTCTCCATAACTGCGTTGACCACGGCATTTTCTATGGGCAGCTTGCGTACCGTTTTGCGTTTGGCATCACAGGACTTTTTCTTCTTTGTATTGGCACAACGATAATAGTGGTACTTTCGTTTCTGGCTGGAACTTGTACCACATTCACCAACCATCGGAGCATGACAGGTGCCGCAGAACAGCTTGGTGGTGAGCAGATAATCGTCATCGGCCTTGTGACGGGCCGGTGCCTTTTTATTCTTTGCCATCCGTTCCTGTACCCGGTCAAACAAATCCTGCGGCACAAGGGTGGGAATGCCGTTAGGAGTGACAATATCCCGGTAGCTGTACTCGCCAATGAATTTGCGGTTATGCAGGATATGGGAGACAAAGTTAAGGTCAATGGGTTTTCCTCGAACTGTGGTAACACCTACGGCATTGAGGAAATCCCGGATTTCTTTCATTGTTGCACCTTTGTCATACTGGGTGAAGATATCCAGTACAACGGGAGCAGTTCGGGGATCAATCTGATACTGCTTGTCCTTATCGATAAAATAGCCGAAGGTGGGAGTGCCGCCGTTGTACTTGCATTTCAGAGCGTTTTCAGTATGACCACGGATCACCTTTTCGGAAAGCTCAGCGGAATAGTATTCAGCCATGCCCTCCAACATGGATTCCAGGATGATGCCCTCCGGTCCTTCGGAGATGTTCTCTGTGGCAGAAAGAACTTTGACACCATATTTACGAAGCTGGGCCTTATAGTGTGCACTGTCATACCGATTTCGGGCGAAGCGGTCCAGCTTCCACACGATCACTGCATCAAAGAGGCCCTTTGCACTATCCTTTATCATCCGTTGAAAATCGGGGCGGTTATCCGTTTTAGCAGACATGGCCCGGTCGATATAGGTGCGCAGGATTGTGATGTTATTCTTCTTACAGTAGGCGGTGCATTCCCGAAGCTGACCTTCGATACTTTCCTCCCGCTGATTATCACTGGAATACCGGGCATAGATTACTGCTTTCATGTTTCCTCCTTTCCTTCATTCAACATCTGGAACAGTGCGTCCTTTAGTCGACCATTGACCGGCGATTTGGGATCAAAGCACATTTCAATAAATTCACGCATTTCCTTGTTGTCTCCGGCCTTCTCCTGCAGGATCTTAGGCTGGAACTCATATTGCTTTCCTCTGGGATCATCCGTACGGCAGTACAGATAATCCATAGACACATCAAAATAATCCGCATACTTGATAAATATCTCCGGCACAGGAACGGACTGGCCTTGTTCATAGCGGTTAATGCTGGACTGCTGCGTACCCAGTATGGAAGCGAGCTTCGTCTGAGAGATATGAACACCCATACGCAAGTCTCTCAATCGCTCACCGATCTTCTTTTTCATAGGTTAGCCCCCTTATACTTGATGTTAATAGAATATCGCAAATAAGCATAAAAGTCAACAACAAAATTATTTCAAATTCAATTTGGACCAAATGGACCAATTCGACAAAATTCGACAAATAAAGCATTAAAAGTTAACAAAATGTCCATAGAAAACGAATTGACAGAACTTTTTGCGAATGGTAAAATATAGATGCTCCGGCAGGCCATCCTCATCTGATCCAGCAGTCATCCACCAATCAACAACAAAGTCTTCTATTCAAACAAAACAAATTGGCTTCAATCAACAATCATTTTTAGTCAACACGCAAAGAAATCAATTCAAGTCTACAAAGGTAAATTTCAAGCCGTGAAAACGGCAGTCAACATCTGAGTGAATCACATGGGCAGGAGGCCACGCTCCGCTCGACTACTATGGCATCTGTGGCATAGGCCACACAATAATTTTTATGACATCTTTATTGGTGCTTGGGTTCTTATGCCGGAGGTAGTATGACAACGAAATGCTATCTCATTTCGCAATTCCAAAATCCAATGCAAAGGAGGATGATGCTTATGCGCTATACTCATTTTACCGAAAATCAAGCATACGCACACGCAGAAAACATCTCCTCCGGCGGCGGAAACCGTTAGTACCAAACAGGTAAATTTGCGTGCCGAACAACGGGAAAGTCAATGCCCGTTCAACAGCACCAAATTTAACAACGACATCAAATTCATCTGTGAGTGTCACCGAGGTGTTCGCTCGCAGGATGAAAGAAGAACGTAAGAAGCAAGGTCTGAAGCAGGAAGATCTGGCAGACCTGGCAAATGTCTCTATGGATACCATTAAGCGATACGAAAGCGGCAGTAAGGGCATGCGATTGGACGTGGCATACGATATCGCATGTGCGCTGAATGTTCCGCTGCAGTCTATGCTCCCGCAAAGCAGAAGCGATGTGGAGCGTACATTGCATGATTTGGAATCTGCTTTACCGTATATTCTCGAAATGGTAAAGAACAAATAACACACCTAAGGTGCAGAAGTGCCCCCATGACAGGGCACCTCTGCACCTTACTTTTTTATGGCTCCATGTTAAGATAAATATGCAATCCGGATTGACTATTAACCTTTTGGAGGTAACACATATTTATGAAAATCACTGACCTTATCATTGACAATCGCAGCCTGGGCAGCAAGCTCTGGCTGGTTGATGTCGTACCCGCCTATGAGTACAAGAACAATGCCCGTACGGATACGGTCCTTGGCTATCGCTATACGATCGCTCTGCCTGAAAAGGGGCTGGAGAAGATTAATGTCCGTATTGACGGTAAGCAGCTCATGGAGGCACCCAACGGCTATGTGGAGGTTATCTTCGATGGCCTTGAGGTATTCATTTATTGGAGCAAGGGCCAGCCTCAGGTGGGGGCCAGAGCTACCGGCATCTATCTCGCAGACGGCGATACTGATACCTGATCCACGGGCGGTACTGTGGTGCAGACGGGGATAGACATTTTCCCTCAGAGAAAATGGCCCCCGGCGGCAACGCAGTGCCGCCCCCTATAAAGGGATAGCATTGCCCTTTATAGGGATGATGTATCATGTAGCATCCACACACAAAGGAGGTAAACCGTGGAAAAAGTAATGCAATCCCGTAAGTACACCATGGTAATCAACAACCCGCTGGAAGCCGGTTTTGACCATGATACGATTATCGAAAAGCTGCACAAGTGCGCTCCCAGGTATTTCTGTCTGGCGGACGAAATTGCGACCACTGGAACGCCCCATACTCATATTTTTCTTTATGCTCGTTCGCCTATACGATTCCCTACCGTAAAGCATCG
The DNA here is from genome assembly GCA_021153265.1 of Clostridia bacterium. Taxonomy (GTDB): domain Bacteria; phylum Bacillota; class Clostridia; order Oscillospirales; family Oscillospiraceae; genus Faecousia. The sequence continues at coordinate 179 of JAGKTU010000052.1, read as the reverse complement.
CTTTCCTACGGCGCATATTGAAAAATCGTACGGGAGTGCCAGAGATAATCGTGAGTACATCCTCAAAGGCGGAAAGTGGACCGATACGGACAAGGCAGAGACCATCGTGCCGGGGAGCTTTTATGAGTGGGGCGAAGTGCCCGCTGAAAAGGAGGAACAGTCACCTGAGAAGTACCAGC
>JAGKTU010000144.1 GCA_021153265.1 Clostridia bacterium | reverse complement strand
GCTATGTTCTTCCGAGATTTGGGGGGCAGATTCTACCTGCTGCAGATAATACCAAAACGCACCCTTCCGCAGTCTGGCTGCAATGGAAGGAAACCGCTTCACCGTTACATCCAACGCATTTTGAAGAACTCGGACATCAATATTTTCTGTCAGGGTGACAGACTGGCGAAACAGATTGCTCCAATTCTTTCTACGAGCTGCCGGATAGATTTTTGCGGCATTGTCCAGTTTGACCCACCGCAAAGGTTGTTTCTTCTCCATACTGTTAACACTTTTCAAAGCCGACCAGCAGGCCGCCCTTCTCTGCGTAGAAGCTACACAGGCCCAAATTGATGCCAATTTTTACGGCCACACCAGGCAGATCTTTCTCAATCATGTTTTTCAGAGTATTGGCCGCAGACTCATTTAAGCAGTGTGCCAGAATGACTTTGCCAGTTTTCAAACCGCTTTCCTTCAAGTGCCTTAGCATCGCACTCAGGGATTTTGCTTCGCCCCGACACTTATCCGTAGGCTCCAGAGTGCCCACATCGCTTGCCTTGCCCACAATGCGGATACCCAAAACACCGGCGATTTTAGCAACGGCAGGAGAAACACGACCGTTAGCGGCAAAGTTATTCAGGGATTCCAGCATAAAGAGCAATCCGGTCTTCTTTTGGTATTCCGGTATGTAGGTGCAGATCTCTTCGTATGACTTTCCTTCGCTGATCATTTCTTCCAATTTCTCTACGATCAGAGTCAACTCCGGACCTGCGGAAAGAGAGTCAATCACAAAGACCCGTCTTCCGGGATGCTCCGCTTCGTACATCTCCTTAGCGATGCAAGCAGTATTGTAGCTACCAGACAAGCCGCTGGTGATAGCAACGCAAAAAACATCCTCTGCATCGCCAAAGGTCATCAGCCAATCCTGAGGATTGGGGCAGGAGCTTTGCGATCTGCCCTTGTAGGTCTTGAAATACCTGATCATTTCATCCAAATCCAGATTCCGATCGTCCACAAATTCCCGCTCAGCGGTAATGATCTTCAGTGGTGCCGCATCAAATGCAACAGTCTTTAGTTCCATCAAATTTGCGGAGGAATCCGCAACAATCTTTACAGTTCTCATAGGTATTATGAAGGACCGCACCCGAACGGATGCGGTCTAACAAACTAATCAATTACGGCTATTGATGTAACAGAATTGTTGTACCCACTCGCAAACTCAGGCAAAGAACAGGCCGTTCAGAGTCATGGGATCGATGTACTGACCGCCTTTGTAAACACGCATATTGCCGGATGCGACCTCGTCAATCAGCATAACATTGCCATCAGCATCGTAGCCGAATTCAAACTTGATGTCGTACAACTCCAGGCTCTTTGCAGCCAAATCGTCAGCAACAATCTTGGTGATTGCCTGGGTCTGAGCCTTCAGGGAGTCATACTGCTCAGCAGTCATAACACCCAGATCTACCAGACCGTCCTTGGTAACCAGCGGATCGCCCAGAGCATCGTTCTTGAAAGTGGTCTCCACATAGTAAGGCAGATCCTGTCCTTCTGTGCAATACTGATTATAGCGACGGAAGAAGGAGCCAACTGCCTTGCGACGGCAGATGACCTCCAGCCCCTTACCAAAGACCTTGGCGGGCAGAACTTCCATGGTGGTGTTGTCCAGATTGGCACTAACATAGTGTGTTTTGATGCCTGCAGCATTGATCTTCTCAAAGTAGTAGATGGACATACGCAGGTTCACATCGCCAACGCCTTCGATGGTCAGACCAACGGAGTTTTCGCCGGGATCGAACACGCCGTCTTTGCCGGTACAGTCGTCCTTGAACAGCAACAGGCAGTTGCCGTTGGGAAGAGCATAAACATTCTTGGTCTTACCGGTATACAGCAGCTTGAGATTTTCCATGATAAAATTACCTCTTTCTGAAAAGTTACTCGAATTCGATGGTTCCAACAGGCTTCGGAGTCCTCATGGCATCGGTGGTATTCACCGCACGGATGATTGCGGCCCAGCCTTCATAGCGCTTGCCATCTCTCACACCGACACTCTTGAAATCAGGCACAGCGATAAAATACTGCCATACCTTTCCTGCCAGACCGTTCTTATCAAATTCCTCACGCAGAATGGCATCGGCCTCTCTCAGTTCCATCTGCATATCCTCCGGCAGACCGCCCACATTGTGGTGGGCCTTAACACCGTCAGATTCAAGAATGTCAGGGTAAATAGTGCCCTGTGCCAGAAACTCGATACCCTCCAACTTGGCAGCTTCCTCGTCAAATATCTTAATGAACTCGCCGCCGATGATCTTGCGCTTCTTTTCGGGTTCGGCAACATTGGCCAGCAGATCCAGGAAACGGTCGGTAGCATCTACATAAATGAGATTTGCATCCAATTCCTTACCGAAAACCTCAATGACCTGCTCACTTTCACCCTTGCGCATCAGGCCATGGTTAACATGGACACACACCAGCTGCTTGCCGATGGCCTTAATCAGCAAGGCGGCAACAACGCTGGAGTCAACACCGCCGGACAGTGCCAGCAGAACTTTCTTGTTTCCGACTTGAGTGCGGATCTCGGTGACCTGCTCCTCAATAAATTTCTGTGCAAGCTCAGGAGTGGTGATCCGCTCCATGCTTTCGGGTCGAACAATTTTCTCCATATCGTTTCTCCTTATTACTCGTTGGTATAGTTATCAAAATAACCCTGGATGTAGACAATGGGGGTGCCCTTGTCACCGGAACCGGAGGTCAGGTCACACAGTGAACCGATCAGGTCAGTCAAGCGGCGGGGCGTGGTTCCCTGAGAAACCATGTTGCCCACGAGAGAGGAACCATCTTTTTGCATGATCTTGCCTTTGATTGCTTCCTGCAGCTCTTTGCCGGAAAGACCCGCAAAATCATTGTCGGCCAAATACTTCAGCTTCAGTTCGTTGGGAGTCCCCTCCAAACCGGGTGTGTATGCGGGAGAAACAACAGGGTCAGCCAGTTCCCAAATCTTGCCGATGGGGTCCTTAAATGCACCGTCACCGTAAACCAT
>JAGKTU010000116.1 GCA_021153265.1 Clostridia bacterium | reverse complement strand
GCAGGAATTAAGTTCTGATTACCTGCTGTTTGCGACATTCCTTGTGACAAGCGAAGATGCGAAAGCGTATTTGTACAGCATGAGCAATAAACGCAGAGTTCACAAATGGAAAGACATTCGGGTAAACCTTTATATCTAAGCTATATGCCCCGGTTCTTCGGAACCGGGGCATTTTTCGTTTGCGGTAAAGAACTCTGATTTTAGCACTCTCTTCTTTGGAGTGCTAAAAGTTTACGGTTTTGTCACACATTTTACGCTTAAAGGGCTTATAATACAGACAGTAAGCAAGAGAACGCTGATCAGCAAGAATGCGAACTAGGCTCGGCAAGTGCCGACCTTGCCGTATGACCTACACAAGTCGGCATATAATATCATAAAACACAGGAGGTATTACTATGTTTGGACTTACAAGACGTAATCAGGATATGACCACTTTTAACCCCTGGCGGGAGATGGAGGAATTTGAAAAAGCCTTTTTCGGAAGACCTTTCGGCAGCTTCTTTGACACGCCTGCCTTTGCCCAGTTTCGCACCGATGTGACGGATGAGGGCGACCACTACCTGCTGGAGGCTGACCTACCCGGTTTTGAGAAGAAGGATATCACTTTGGATATCCAGAATGACACTCTGATCGTCCGGGCCGAGCGCAAATCCAGGGTGGAGGAAAAGGACAAGAAGGACAAAGTGATCCGTATGGAACGTTCCTATGGCTCCTATACCAGAAGCTTTGACATCTCCGGCGTAGATGCCGATAAGATCAAAGCTAAGTATGTGGACGGCGTTCTGCGTCTGACCCTGCCCAAGCTGGAACAGCGCCTACCGGAAGGCAGACGCTTGGAAATCGAATAATCTGTTTCGTCAGACACCTCCCGGGAATGCTCCCGGGAGGTATTGCTGCATATGAAGGCTTTTCTTTGTACATTTGTCAGTTTTTCTTTTTTTCTGTAGAATCTAGGTAGAAACCAAACAAAGGAGGAAAGAATATGAATATCCCATACATCCGCTCTGGAGACTACTTCATCCCGGATCTGAAGTTGCCCGAGGAGACTCGCCTCACCGCCGCAGCGGTGCGTACCGCATAAATTTGCTTCGGTGTAATTTAAGGTGATGTTATCACAGAAAAGTATCCGATGGAAATATATACTAGGCCCACAAAGATCAATCAAGGAGGTACCGACTATGAAAAGGATTCTGCCGATTTTCCTGGTGGCACTTCTCCTGGTAGGCTGCGCTGCACCTGCGGAAGAAATTACCTACCGCCAGGTCAATATGGATGAGGCCATAACCATGATGGAAGAAGGCTCCGGCTATATTATTCTGGATGTACGCACACCGGGGGAATTTGAGGAGAAGCATATACCCGGAGCAATCAATGTTGCCAATGAAACCATCGGTACAGATGAAATACCGGAATTGCCGGATAAGGATCAGCTGATTCTGGTATACTGCCGCAGCGGTAACCGCAGCAAGCAGGCATCTGAAAAGCTGGTGGCGCTGGGTTACACCAACATTGTGGAATTTGGCGGCATCAACGATTGGCCGGGAGAAACAGTAACTGAATAACAGAAATCTGCCGGATGAAAAGTCCGGAAGATTTTTACATATTTTCTGATTAGGTGATGTCATCACGGAAAAGCCGATTTCTCTCGATTATAATAAGGCCATAAAGAAAACAAGGAGGGCTAACCTATGGCAGCTATCAATATCAACAACAATAATTTCCTGAGTGAAGTGATGAATTCTGAAAAGAAAGTTCTGCTGGACTTCTGGGCACCCTGGTGCGGCCCTTGCCGTATGGTGGTTCCCATGGTAGAGGAGATCGCAAAGGAACGCCCCGACATTAAGGTCGGAAAGATCAATGTGGATGAGAACCCGGAACTGTCCAGCCAGTTCGGTATTATGAGTATTCCCACGCTGGTGGTAATGGAAAACGGCAAAATTGTCAACCAGGCCATGGGAGCAAGACCCAAGAACGCGATTCTTGCGATGCTTTAAGGAGGTGCAGTTATGGGATTCTTCGACTTTTTGAAACAGCCTGACATCAATGAGGGTGTCATGGAGTACCGTAATACCGATGGAGCAGTCCTTTTGGATGTACGCACTCCCCAAGAGTATCGGGAAGGTCATATTCCCGGAAGTAAAAATGTACCGTTGCAGACCATTGACAAAATCAGCTCTGTAGCCGACAATAAGAATATCCCACTGTTTGTGTACTGCTATTCAGGCGGCAGAAGCCGCCAGGCAGCCTCCATGTTGCAGCATATGGGATATAATAACGTTCAGAACATCGGCGGTATCACCGCTTATTCCGGGAAGGTGGAGTGACTATGAAAGTTGTAATCGTAGGCGGCGTGGCCGGTGGAGCCACGGCAGCAGCAAGAATCCGCAGACTGAATGAGCAGGCTGAAATCGTTGTATTCGAGCGGTCAGGCTATATTTCCTATGCCAACTGCGGTCTGCCTTATTATATCGGCGGCGTCATTGAAGATCCGGAGGATCTTACCTTACAGACTCCGGAAAGCTTCTTCTCCCGGTTCCGCATCCATATGAAGGTACACCATGAGGTCACTGCCATTCACCCTGATAGTAAGACGGTCTCCGTAAAGAATCTGGAAACTGGTGAAATTTTTGAGGAAAGCTATGACAAGCTGCTTCTCTCTCCCGGTGCAAAGCCTGTCTGGCCCAACCTTCCGGGAATGAATAGCGACAAGCTGTTCACGCTTCGTACGGTGGAGGATACCTTCCGGATTAAGGAATTTGTGGATCAACAGAGACCTAAATCTGCTGTTATGGTGGGCGGCGGCTTTATCGGCTTGGAAGTGGCTGAGAATCTGCGGGAACTGGGTATGGAAGTCACTATCGTCCAGCGGCCCAAGCAGCTGATGAATCCCTTCGATGCTGATATGGCTTCCTTTATCCACAGTGAAGTCCGCAAGCATGGCGTGAAGCTGGCACTTGGTTATAGTGTGGAGGGATTCGCAGAGAAGAACAACGGCGTGGAGGTATTGCTGAAAGACCAGCCTTCCATCCATGCGGATATGGTAGTGTTGGCCATCGGTGTCACCCCGGAATCCAGCCTTGCCAAAGAGGCCGGTCTGGCTCTCGGTATGAAGGGTAGCATCCTGGTCAATAACCGGATGGAAACCTCCGTACCTGACATCTACGCGGTGGGCGATGCGGTACGGGTAAAGCACTATGTCACCGGTGAGGATACTCTGATTGCTCTGGCAGGGCCTGCCAACAAGCAGGGACGGATCGCTGCGGACAATATCTGCGGCGGCGACAGCCGATACTTAGGTTCTCAGGGCAGCTCTGTGATCAAGGTCTTTGATATGACCGCAGCCACCACCGGCATTAACGAAACCAATGCAAGAAGGTCCGGTCTGGACGTGGACACGGTGATCCTGTCTCCCATGAGCCACGCAGGCTACTATCCCGGCGGCAAGCTAATGACTATGAAGGTGGTATTTGAAAAGGAAACCTACCGCCTGCTGGGCGCTCAGATCGTGGGCTACGACGGTGTGGATAAGCGGATCGACGTGCTGGCTACCGCCATTCATGCGGGAATAAAGGCAACTGATCTGAAGGATCTGGACCTTGCCTATGCGCCGCCTTACTCATCTGCAAAAGATCCTGTAAATATGGCAGGCTTTATGATCGATAACATTTCCAATGGTTTGAAGCAATGGCATCTATCTGATGCTGCCAATCTGCCTCGGGACGGCAGTGTGACTCTGCTGGATACCCGGACGGTGGGGGAATACAGCCGGGGACATATCGACGGCTTCCGAAACATCCCCGTGGATGAACTGCGGGAACGGATCGATGAGATCGAACCCGGAAAGAGAGTCTATGTGATCTGCCAGAGCGGTATGCGCAGCTACATTGCTACCCGGATTCTTGAAGGGTATGGCTTCGAAGCCTACAACTTTGCCGGTGGTTTCCGGTTCTATGATGCGGTCATGAACGACCGGGCATTAATCGAAGCAGCCTTTGCTTGTGGTATGGACAAGTAAGAAAAAATCAAAATCCACGCTTTCTGCAAGGAGAGCGTGGATTTTCCTACGCCCAAAAGGTGATGTCATCACGGAAGGCATGGTCGCCTTGCGATATACTGTGGTCAAACAAAGAAAAGGAGCTGATCTCAATGAAGGTAAGTTTGAAGAATTGGTTGATCCCGTTGCTGTTTACCCTTGGGGGTGCTTTGGTGGGGCTTGCTTATTACTATTTTGTGGGATGCGCTACAGGAAGCTGCGCCATTACTTCCAACCCTATTAACTCTATGCTCTATATGGGGCTGATGGGCTGGCTTCTGTCCGGCGTGTTCAGCGGAGGATGTGCAGGCGGCTGCAGCCTATGATTGGAAAGTGCGTGCCAATCTTCGCAAGCAATCTCCTCGTAAAAATTGACGCATGAAGTTCTCCCGATTCTATGAATGCGGCATTTGAAGATCCTCACAGTCTCTCAACGCCTTACGGTCGAATCGACTGTGGTACAATCATGAATGGGAAGTGTTTGATCCGGACGGAGCGCTTCTCAGGCTGCAATCAAGGACGGCAGGAATTAAGTTC
>JAGKTU010000115.1 GCA_021153265.1 Clostridia bacterium | reverse complement strand
GTCTGCGCTGGGGGAAGCGGGCGTTTGGGGCTCGGGCTGGGGGTTGGTCTGCGCATCGGAGCCGCTTTCCGTTACGGGGAGATTTTCTGTTTCTTCCTCTTTGCCGGAGAAACTGTCAGAGGGTCCTTCCTTGCTGCAGCCTGCCATAGCCAGCACCATAACCAGCGCCAACAGGATGCATAAAAGTCGTTTCATACAAATATCTCCTTAGAATTTTCTGCTGCCCACATGCCGGGAAGAAGACCGGGAGCGGGAGCCGGAACCGGACCGGGAACCGGAGGAACTGCTGCCGGAATCCCGCTTGACGCGGGACACATTCCGGTACAGGAATATGTCGCTGCGCTCGGTCAGACGCATGCTTCCGGCCTTGACATAGTCCCGGGCCTGGTTCTGCTTTTTCACAGACTTGAGCTGACCTGCCAAAATGGCAACCACGATCAGGCCTGCCACAATGCCTACCACCATGGAGAACAGAAGCGTTGAACCGAAGGTGAACTCGGAACGCTCCCGATTGCCGTTGTCGGGATAAGTGGACGCCGCAGAATTCGCGGAAGAGCCGTCCAGATAGTATTCGCACTCCTCGGCAAAGGTGAGGAAGGCTTCGGCGTAGTCGCCGTCGGACAGATAGGAGGCGACGGCATCAAGGATCTGGTCACGGGTATCCGGCGTGATGATATTTGCAGCCGAGCCGTTGCAGAGAATGCTGCATTCTCCGGGATCCATGCACACAATCAGCAGCACACCGTCATAGCTGTCGCCATAGCCGAAGCCCATGGTATCGTAGAGCCCTTCTGCGAAGTAGTCGATGCTGCTGTCCAGTTCGGGAACGGTGACGATGACGAGCTGGGTTTCGTATGCTGCGCTCACATCCTCCAGAACCTCCGCGATCTCATCTTCTTCCGAGGAAGTTAGGAGGTTTGCTTCATCGTATACGGAGTTACCGTCCTCGATGAGGGCGATTTCCGTTGCGTAGGTGGTAATGGCGAGGGAGGACAGCAGCATCAGCACCAGAAAGAGAGATACAATTCTTCTTTTCATCGCATGTACCTCCTTACACCAGCCATGACAGGTAGCTTATGGCGAAAACCGCTGCGCTTACCGCACCGGAGACGCCCAAAAGCCACCGCCAGAATGCGCCCATGTCCATGGGCAGGTCACCGGCGATCTTGCCGGTCTGACCGTTGATGGCGAAGGTGAATTTTTTGCCCTTCCACTGGGTGTTGAGCATCCACACGGGGAACAGGGCGTATTTTGCTTTGCTGTTGTTCAGTTTGATGTTGGAACTGACCGGAACCACGGTGTTGTAGCCAGTGACCGTGGCGGCGAAAGCCTCCTCGGTGCTGCGCTTGATGCGCTCGTTGGCACGACCGATGCTGGCGGCGGCGTCCACATCATATTTATCTGCCAGATAGCCGGAGAGGTACGCAGTCCGGAAGTCTACGGCGCCGTGGATATCGAAGGGCTCGATGGATTCCATCAAGGTGTCGTCCATTTTGCTGGAGCCGTCCACGGGGACGTGCTGGAAGCCGATATCGCCGGCCCGGGTGACCATGTAATGGTTGGTTTCGGTGTAGCGGTAGTTGCTGTCGCTCCAGTGGCGGATTCTGGTAGTCTTGTACTGCACATGGGCGTCCGCATCGGCATCAAACAGCCACACGGGGACATAAATGCCCTTGACTTCCTTGACGTGGTTTTCGTCCTTGAAGACCTTGGGCAGCAGAACTTTGCCCTTGTAGTGGTTCAGCAGGATGGTCATGGCGGCCTTTTTGTCCATTTGGAAGGGAATCACCAGATCCGGCCGCAGAGAACCTGCAAACTGGCCGGTCATGATCACGGGATTGCCGCAGAAGGGACACTCGGTAGCGCCGGTGGTTTCGTCTGCGACAACCTCACCGCCGCAGCTGTTGCAGCAGTAGACCCGCAGACCGTCAGCTTCACCTGCCTGCCATTCGTTTCCGCCGGTGTCCCATGTCATATCGTCCTCATACTGCTTGTCCAGCTCAGCCTGATAGGCCATGAGACTCTCAATTTCAAATTCAGAATCGCAGTAGGGGCATTTCATCTTCTGCTCGCCGCTGCTAAACTCGATGCCGCCGTCACAGTTGGGGCATTTGAATTCCTGTAATGCAGCCAAAGGGAATCACTCCTTTAAAAGGTGGGTTCGTGGGCGCGATCAGATGATGTCGCCGTTGTCAAAGGGGTCGCCGCACTCGGGGCAGAAACGGGGAGCCTTAGTGGGGTCGGCGGGCTGCCAGCCGCACTTGTCGCAGCGGTACTGGGGAACGCCGGCCGGCTTCTTGCTGCCGCACTCGGAGCAGAACTTACCCTTGTTCTTTGCACCGCAGGAGCAGGTCCAGCTGCCGTCGTCTTCGGGTTTCTTGCTGCCGCATTCGGGGCAGAACTTGCCGGTGGCAGTCGCGCCGCAGCTGCACTTCCAGCCGTTTGCAGCGGGCTTGGGTTCGGGCTTCTTGCTGCCGCACTCGGGGCAGAACTTACCGGTGGCGGTGGCGCCGCAGGCGCACTTCCAGCCGTCGGCTGCAGGTGCTGCGGGAGCGGCTGCAGCGGCTGCCTGCTGGGCTTGCTGCTGCTGAACGCCCATGTTATAGAAGCTCTGGGCTGCGTTGAAGCCGCCGCCCATGGCGCCGCCGGCCATGCCCATACCCAGGAAACCGGTCATGGCACCGCTCTGATTGCCGGCAGCGGTCTCCATGGCGTTGGCGGTGGCGGTGGTCATGCGGCCGCTGGCCATAAAGGCGTTCTGGCCGTAAGAAACGGAATCCTCCATCTCCTGGATCTTCTTCATATCCTCGGGGTTCAGGGTGATGGGGTTCAGGGAGATCTTCTCGATGGAAACGCCGCGGTCGCCCCAGTCCAGCTTCAGCTGGGTGTTCATAGCCACCTTCAGCTCATTGACCTTAGCGGGGATCTGGGCAGGACGCAGCTCCTGATCAGCCAGTTCGCCGAAGGCAGGCTGCAGAGCGGAGACGAAGTCGGCCTTCATCTGGCTGTCGATCTTGTCACGGGTGTAGGGCTGCTCGACGTTGCCGCAGATCTTGGTGTAGAACAGCAGGGGATCGCTGATGACGTAGGAATACACGCCGTTGCAGCGGACGTTGACGGTGCGGCTCATGCCGATGCGCTTGTTGGTGACCTCAAAGATGATGGGGCTGGGCGTGCCGAACTTGTTGCCCATGATCTCCTTGGTGTTGAAGTAGTAGACTCTCTGGTCCTTGCCGGTATCGCCGCCGTAGCTGAAACGTCTGCCGATGGCAAGGAAGGTCTGCTTCAGGCTTTCGCCGAAGGAGCCTGCAAAGATGGAAGGCTCGCTGGAACGGTCGTAGGTATACTCGCCGGGCTCGGCGCAGACCTCAACTACCTTGCCCTGCTCCACGATGATCATGCACTGACCGTCGGCTACAGCGATGCCGGAGCCGTTGGAAATGATGTTGTCGTTACCCTTGGTGTTGGAGCTGCGGGAAGTGATCCGCTTCTGACCCTTGACCACCAGAGTGTCCATGTCCAGCGCATCGCAGTAGAAAAATTCCTTCCACTGATCTGCCAGAACGCCGCCGACAGCGCCTAAGCCTGCTTTAATAAGTCCCATAATAAATGTACTCCTTTCAATTGTATGTGTAATCGGAATTTTTGCGTGAATACGGATTTTTGTTTTTCTGCGGTGGGGATGGGGGAGCGCTGGATGCCCACCGGTACACCATCATGTAGGCCCAGATCCGCAGGACCCACAGCGCCAGAGCGCCGAAAAACCACCACAGGGAAAGTCCGAAGGCAAAATGCAGAGCCAGCAGAAGCCACGCCGGAATGCTCCACTCCAGATTCAGGAGCATATTGACGAACAAAGACAAAAGAAAATTGCCGGTATTATGATAGCGCCGCATCTTACACCTCCTTAATTTTAGCAGAAGCCCCGCCAAAAAGAAATGGCTCTGAGGATACTTTTGGGGAAATGCGCCGTGATTTCCGAAAAAAACCACCTCATGAGTATACTTATACCACAGCGGCCCGCCCAATGCAACGAAAAATCCCGAAATGGTCGATTGGTACAAGAAATGGTTGAATTGGCAGCACTCTTTCGTTACAATGAAGAAAACGCGAAAAAGAAGGGAACAACTATGGCGAATGAAAAAATCCAGCGGCCGGATGCCGGCATGATGCGCTCCATGATCGACAGCGCCTCCCGGATCGACGGGAAATTGCAGCAGGTGCATTTGTCGGAGGAAGCCCACCGCCGCGCAGCGCAGGAGGCAGCCCGGCGGCTGTATGACCACCGTGTCCGTAAAGAGCTGGAGCAGATGGACGTGGAGCATATCAACAATGGCAAGCAGGGCATCCGTGTGGGACTGCTCCGCAGTCATGGCGTAGAGAATGTCTGGCAGGTATCCCGGATGTCCTACCGCGAGATTTGCGATATCGATGGTCTGGGCGAGCAGTCTGCCATGAAGATCCGGGATATCGTCCGGCAGATCGAGGAAAACACCAAGGACACCATCCGAATCCGCATCCGGGTGGAGAACCCCTCACAGGAGGATGACAATCTGATCCGCTCACTCTATATCCGCATCCACGCAAAGCCCCTGCGGCAGCGGTGC
>JAGKTU010000051.1 GCA_021153265.1 Clostridia bacterium | reverse complement strand
TTTCTATCCCTTTTATGTGCGTATATTTCCTTTTAGACATAACGACACCCCCTGATGTAATTATCCTACATCAGGGGGTGTTTTGTCTATTGTCCGTTTATACAGGTTCAGTTCACAAAGGAGGGGGATTCCGTTTTTTTAGAGCTAATAGAGGAATATGATACGTGGTGGTTTGATTCGATACCAATTATACTCATCCTACTGTCTATACGGATTTTTGATTATCAAATTAATGTAGCTTCTTGTGGAATACAAAAATGTGGATCGCCAGGAAGAAAACCAATGCGATGGAAATCACACGGTGGAGGACCAATACAACGGGGTACTGATCCAAAATCATACCGAAGAGTCCACTGACAAAGGAAATCAAGATCAACCCCAGCAGAAGCCAGCGCTTCGCACCCAGTTTCTTTCGGTAGGTAATGGTATGGACGATGCTGAGTAACAGGAAGATGACGGATGCCATCTTATGGATATGTACACCGGTCAGGGGCACCATGATCGTAACGACAAAGCTAATGAGTAGCGCAATATTGAGCAGCTTTTTCATGCTGCACTTGCCTCCACGACTGGGATGGTCTTGATGCCAAAAAGGAAATAGACAATGTGGAACCCCCATACACAGCCCAGAACGATGCAACCGGTAACGATACCCTTCAGACCCATCATAATGAAGCCAATACTCATCAGCAGGGTAACCGTAACCATGATTCGCACCTTTGCTTTTATGGTCATACCGCGACCGGCCACAAAGTCTTCCAGATTATCTTTATAAAGCTTTGTGTTTTGGAACCAACGGTCCAGCTTTTCCGAGGATCTGGCAAAACAGAATGTAGCCAGCATCAAAAAAGGAAAGGCAGGCAGCATAGGAACGATGGCGCCAACAGCACCCATACCCACACCAAAACAGCCAAGAATAATGTACAGAATTTTCTTCATTATTGGGTCTCCATTCGTCTTTTTTCTTTTTTGGATTCGATGACATGACGGATTGCCATAACGGGATGATGAAAGATCATCCTGGGGCCGGAGAAACGCATAACTTCCCGTATTTTTTCACGCATGTCTTTCTTATAGCAATGAACCTTACAGTTAGAACAGAAGGTTTTGGTTTCCATGAAGGGGCATTTATCACTGCGCTGTCTTGCATAGGCATCCAGCGCAGCACATTCGGCGCAAAGTTCCTTGCATCCGTGCTTTTTGCGGCAGTAGATGGCAATCATCAGAGAAACGGTTTCTTTTTCCCGCTGCCGTTTGGTTTTTACATCCATCAGCTCATTCTCCCGTGTTCTACGGAATATACCGTGTCCGCAATGCCCATGGTGGATTTCCTATGAGATACCAGTATCACGGTCTTGTCGGCACATTCCTCATGGAGGGATTTAAGGATGACAGCTTCGTTGAGGCTGTCCAGATTGGAAGTAGGTTCATCCAGCAGTAGAAAGGGCGCATCATGCAGGAAGGCTCTTGCCAACCCCAGCCGCTGCCGCTCACCGCCGGAGAGGGTATCGCCCAACTCACCAACCTCCGTATGGTAGCCTTTGGGAAGATTCATAATGAAATCGTGAACGGAAGCTTTCTTGCAGGCGGCGATGATCTCATCGTCAGTAGCATCCAGTTTGGCGAGGCGCAGATTGTTGCGGATGGAATCGTGGAACAAATGGGTCTCCTGCGTCACAAAGCTTTCCATATCGCGCAGGTTGGATGTATTGATGGAATCTACATCTCTTCCAGAGATTTTTACATTACCCTGCTGTACCTGCCAGAAACGCATGAATAACTTGAGTAAGGTGGATTTGCCGGAACCGGAGCGTCCATTGATACCGATGATTTTGTTCTTAGGGATCTCCACAGAGAAGTTGTCCAGAATGGTTTCCTCTCCATATGCAAAGGTAACATTCTCGGCAGAAGCGCCGTGGAACCCAATTTCTTCCTTACCGTTGATCTCCTCGACCACAGGAGATTCATCCAGGATATCCAGAACACGATTGCCTGCGGCGAAGGTATTCTGCAAGGTTGCGCCTAACGCAGCCAGCGCTACCACCGGACCAAAGGAACTCATCAGCGCCAATGTGGTGATGAGACACCCTTCAAAGCCGGTAAGTTTTGCGGAGAGGAACAGCATCGCAAGGTCAAATATTAGAATCACTGTATTGGTCACAGCAGTATTGCGACCGGCAATGCGTTTCATGCGCTCCTCATCACGAGATAAACTGTCGGTCTGGGCATTCATGTCCGCCATCCGCTTCTCTCCTTGGCCATACTGGATGGTTTCAGACAGACCCCGGAGGCTATCCAGAACAAAGCCGGAAAGGGCACCGGATTTTGTACGGAAGCGGATGCCGTCATCCCCGCTGAGTCTGGAAGTGACAAGGGGAATCACAATACCAACGGTCACGTAGGCAACCAAAGCCAGAATACCCAGCGCAATATGGTAGCTGCCGATAAAGACAACCAATACGATGGTGAACAGGAAGGCAATACAAATGGGAGAAATGGTATGGGCATAGAATACTTCCAGCAGTTCGATATCAGAAGTGATGATGGAGATCAGGTTGCCCTTATCCTTGCCCTCCAGTTTTGCAGGGCAAAGACGGCGCATTGCGCCGAACACCTTGTCACGAATCAATGCTAACAGCTTAAAAGCGATAAAGTGGTTGCAGGCTTGCTCTGCATACCGCAGAAAACCACGAACCAGTGCAAAAATCAGCAGGGCAGCAAAGAGAACTCCTATACTCATAGACCCTTCGGGATGTAGAACATGCAGGATCGCCTGACCACCGATAATGGTGATAAAGGCGGCGCAGAGATGACCGATCAGACCCATGAGGATCGCCAGAATCATATAACCGGACAGAGGCTTCACAAGGCCGACTAAACGGGCCATGATTTGAAATCCGCTTCTTTTCATTCTACCGCACCTCCCTTGGCGTAGTTTTCCAGTTCCTGCTGGGCATTCCACAGCTTTGCGTAAGCGCCGCGCTTGCCCAACAGCATATTGTGATCACCGTTTTCCACGATATTGCCCTGATCCAGGACATAGATATTGTCTGCGCCAACCACATTGGCAAGGCGGTGGGAAATCAGAATCACAGTTTTTGTTTTTGCCAAAGCGTGAATTTGGCGCATAATGTCGTTTTCGCTTTCCACATCAATGTTGGAAGTAGCTTCGTCAAAGATGTAAACAGGACTATCATGGAGCAGCGCTCTGGCCAGTGCCAACCGCTGGCACTGACCGCCGGAAAGGTTGGATGCTTTTTCATTCAGTGCCGTATCCAGACCTTTTTCGGTTCTGAGGAAGTCTGCCAGGTTCACCTGCTCCAACACCTGCCAAAGGGTATCCTCACCGGCATTGGGTCTTGCCATCAGCAGATTTTCCCGGACAGTTCCCTTGAAGAGGTAGCTGTTGTGGCTGATATAAGTAAAGTTTTCCATCAAGCTTTCTTCACTGATTTCACAGAGGGATACACCGCCAACAGTAATTTGGCCGGAATAGCCTTTGTTGCGACCCATGAGAATTGCA
This sequence comes from Clostridia bacterium, assembly GCA_021153265.1. Classification (GTDB taxonomy): domain Bacteria; phylum Bacillota; class Clostridia; order Oscillospirales; family Oscillospiraceae; genus Faecousia. The sequence continues at coordinate 11,489 of JAGKTU010000051.1, read as the reverse complement.
GAGATGGTGGACTTACCGCAGCCGGACTCACCCACGATAGCGGTAAAACTTCCCTTGGGGAAGTGCATATCCACACCGTGGAGGATCTCCCGGTCCGGCTCATAGGAGAAACGCAGGTTTTTGCATTCGATGGAGTAATCTTCCGGGACGGTTTCGCTTTTCTTCTCAGGTTCCTGCAGATCCAGCAGGCGGAAGATTTTGTCGCTTGCTGCCATGCCGTTCATAGCAATATGGAAGAAAGAACCCAGCAAACGCATGGGCAGGAAGAAATCCGCCGCCAGCAGAATGATTAGGATACAGCCCGCCAGATCCACATGGCCCGCCCGGAATTGTGTGGTAGCCAGGATCACACCCAGGGCCGCACCGCCGTAGGCGATGAGATCCATCACGGTAATGGAGTTTAATTGCATGGTCAGCACCTTCATGGTGATCTTGCGGAACTGCTCACTCTGCTCGTTCATTTCCTTGTGCTTAAAAGCATCTGCCTGATATATTTTTGTGGTGGTTAGACCCTGCAAGTTTTCCAGAAAGGTATCGCCCAGAGCGGTGTACTGGCCCCAGTATTTTGCCAGCAGTTTTTTTGCCCACCGCTGCACGCCTATGATGGTCACGGGAATCAGCGGCACACAGACCAGCAAGACAATGGCGGAGGGGAAATTCACAAAGCTCAGCACCACAAACAGGGTCAGCGGTGCCAGCATGGCATAGAAGAACTGAGGCAGATACGCACCGAAATAGGTTTCCAACTGATCAACACCCTCCACAGCCACCTGCACCACTTCTGAGGTGTTTGCCTGCTCTTTGTAGGAAGAACCCAGCCGTAGAAGCTTCTTGTAAATCATCTCCCGAAGGGTTTACTTTACAGCTTTGGAACTGAGATATCCCATCCGGCTGGCAGTTGTTGCACAAACGAAACGCACTACAACCGCAACCGCTGTAATCAGTGCGGTCAAGGCAATTTGAGCCTCTCCGGCGGAGCCATCAAACAGGCCTTGGAGCATCCCGGCAATGGCGCCCATCATGGTGATATTGGCGGCCAGAGAGACCCACTGGCAGATCGCATTCCCGGCAATATACTTTTTACTTTCTCTGACTGTGTTAATCAGTCGTTTGTTGATCATCATAGGCATTCCTCACTTTGCGGTTAGACGCTGCTAACTGCTATGTTTAAGAACGGCCGCTGACACATCCCTAAAGGAAGGTTAGCGGCGGCTAACTAACAGGAGAATGTTACCATAAACACGGATAATTGTCAATTGATTTTTTTAGATACACCTTGTTGGTTGGATAAGGGTGGTCTTTTGTGTTATTTGACAATCATTTTACACACCTTGTCTTTTGGATTTTACATGAAATGGATATGATGAAACCATGAGGTGCAGAAAAACAAATCCAAAAAGACAAGGAGATTTTATTTATGAAAAAGCTAATTTGTATGATTCTGACCCTGGCTATGGCACTGTCCTTGACAGCTTGCGGCGGCACGGAAACCGCATCCGTATCTACCGATGGCTCCACTTCCATGCAGAAGGTGATCAACGCATTAGGCGAAGCCTTCATGGAAGACACCGGTGCAAACTTCACCTACAATGCCACCGGTTCCGGTACCGGCATCAAGGCGGTCAAAGACGGCACCTGCGACATTGGTCTGTCCTCCCGTTATCTGAAGGACAGCGAAAAGGCGGAAGGACTGAAGGAAACCATCCTGGCAATTGACGGTATTGCTATCATTGTACACACCGACAACTCTGTTGCGGACCTGACTCTTCAGCAGATCTCTGCCATCTTCAAGGGTGAGATCCCCAACTGGAGCGAAGTTGGTGGCAAGGATGGCGAGATCGTCTGCATCGGCCGTGAGGAATCCTCCGGTACACGTGACGGCTTTGAATCCATCACCGATACGGAAGATGCTTGCGTTTACCGCCAGGAACTGACTTCCAACGGCGCAGTGCTGACCGCTGTGGCTGAGAACCCCAATGCTATCGGCTATGTATCGCTGTCCTCCGTCAAGGATACCGTGAATGCAATCTCGGTTTCCGGTGTTGCCCCCAGTGAGGCAACCATCAAGGATGGCAGCTATGCCGTACAGCGTCCCTTTGTACTGGTCACCAAGGAAGGTGTGGCTTTGAGTGAGACCGCACAGGCCTTCTTCGACTTTGCAACCTCTCCCGCTGCCAATGAGATTATCAGAGCAGCAGGTGTTGTGCCTGTCAACTAAACAAGTAATGCGGCGGTGAAAATCGCCGCTTACTGTGTATCTTTAGGTGAAATTATGAAAAGCAACAAAGTATTTGAACGCGCCGTACACGGCATATTCTTGATTCTGGGCCTTGTGACCGTTGCCTGTGTGCTGCTGATCACAGTGTATCTGGTGATCTCCGGTATCCCCGCCATTTTGGAGATTGGCTTGTTGGATTTTCTCTTCGGAATGATCTGGGACCCGGCAGCATCCAATCCACAATATGGCATCCTGCCCTTTATTCTGTCCAGCATTTACGGCACAGTAGGTAGCCTGGTGATCGGTGTCCCCGTTGGTTTCTTTACTGCGGTGTATCTGTCCAAGAAAGCATCCCCCAAAGTAAAGGAATGGATGGGTGCTGCGGTGAGCCTGCTGGCAGGCATTCCGTCTGTTGTTTATGGTTTGGTTGGCATGATGGTGTTGGTCCCCGGTATTCGGGAAGTCTTCCATCTGCCCGACGGAGCAAGCCTGCTGGCAGCCATGATCGTGCTGGCCATCATGATCCTGCCCTCTATCATCAAGGTTTCCATCACTGCCTTGGATGCAGTTCCCAAGGAATATGAGGATGCATCCCTGGCGCTGGGCGCAACACCGGAAGAAACCTGGTTCCGTGTATCGGTTCCTGCCGCCAAAAGCGGTATTGCAACAGCCGTGGTGCTGGGTGTGGGTAGAGCCATTGGAGAAGCCATGGCGGTGATGATGGTATCCGGCAATGTGGCAAATATGCCTAAGCTGTTTGAAAGTGTCCGTTTTCTCACCACTGCCGTTTCCAGCGGTATGGGCTATGCAGACGGACTCTACCGGGAGGCACTGTTCTCCATCGCATTGGTGCTGTTTCTGTTTATCATGCTGATCAATGCGACCCTCAACTTCTTCCTGAAGGGAGAAAAGAAATGAGAAAGAAAAACCTATTCCGCTGGACGCTGCAGGGAAAACCCTACTATTTGCTGGCAGTTGGTAGTCTTGTGATACTGCTTACTATCATTGGAGTTATGCTATGAAGAAAAGAAATGCTTATATTTGGACAATGCGCTGTCTTATGTGGCTAGCTGCTGGGGTTACCACTTCGCTGACCCTGTTCCTGCTGACGTTTGTGCTGATCAAGGGGGTACCGAATATCACTTGGGAACTGCTGTCCACCAAACCCAGTTATTTGCGGGGCACAGTTGGTATCCTGCCGGATATTCTCAACACCCTCTACATTATTTTGACAATGCTATTGTTTGCACTGCCGCTGGGTGTGGGTGCAGCAATCTACCTAACGGAATATGCCACCAACAAGCGGCTGGTGGGCATGATCGAATATGCTGCCGAGACCCTTTCCGGTATCCCTTCCATCATTTACGGTCTGTTTGGCTCTCTGTTTTTCTGTCAGTTCATGGATCTGGACAAGAGTCTGCTGGCAGGCGCTTTGACGCTGGTGATTATGAATCTGCCTACCATCATGCGTACCACCCAAGAGAGTTTGAAAACGGTTCCCCAGTCCTACAGGGAGGGTGCTTTCGGGCTGGGTGCAGGCAAATGGCGTGTGATCCGTACAGTAGTGCTTCCCAACTGCGTGGAGGGCGTGATCACCGGCTGCATTCTATCTGTAGGAAGAATCGTAGGCGAATCCGCAGCGCTGCTGTTTACTGCCGGTTTTGCCCATGCCCTGAATGGCTTCTTTGAGGGACTCTTCTCTTCCGGTTCCACACTAACTGTGGCACTCTATGTCTATGCCACAGAAGAAGGCAATTTTGAGGTAGCCTTCGCCATCGCTGCTATTTTGATGATTTTGACACTGCTGATCAACCTGAGTGCAACGCTGATCGGCAAGTATTTCGAGAGGAAAAGCAAAGTATGAGTATTATTTCTGCAAAGGATTTGTGCCTGTGGTATGGAAACTTCCAGACACTGAAAAATATCAATATTGAGATTCCGGAGCACAGCATCACCGCACTGATCGGACCTTCCGGTTGTGGCAAGTCTACATTTCTGAAGACTCTGAACCGGATGAATGACCTGATTCCCTCTGTAAAGATCACCGGTGAGGTAACCTATAACGGTCAGAATATCTTTGAGACCGATGTCAACAACCTCCGCAAGGAAGTGGGCATGGTGTTCCAAAAACCCAACCCCTTTCCCATGAGCATCTATGACAACATTGCCTACGGTCCGCGAACTCACGGCATCACCAATAAAGCACAGTTGGATGATATTGTAGAGAAAGCACTCCGGAGCGCTGCTATTTGGGATGAGGTGAAGGATCGGCTGAAAAAGAACGCACTGGGGATGTCCGGCGGTCAGCAACAGCGGCTTTGCATCGCAAGAGCGCTGGCAGTAGAACCCAAGGTACTGCTGATGGACGAACCCACCTCTGCTCTTGACCCCATTTCTACCTCCCGCATTGAAGACCTGGCAATGGAACTGAAAAAGGACTACACCATCGTCGTCGTCACCCATAATATGCAGCAAGCTGTCCGTATTTCTGATCAGACCGCATTCTTCCTGCTTGGTGATTTGGTGGAATACGGCAATACGGAAGAGATGTTCTCCCAGCCGAAGGATCCGCGCACGGAAGATTACATTACAGGAAGGTTTGGTTAATATGAGAGATCTATTTCAGGAACAGCTGAATGAACTGAAGCGGGAACTGGCCATCATGGGCGCATCCTGCGAAGAAATTATTGCGCTGGCATCTCAGGCACTTACCGGTTGGGATGGGAAACTTGCGCAAAAGGTAAACACCATTGGCGCGCAGATTGATGAGAGCGAGCGCACCATTGAGACCATCTGTATGAAGCTGCTTCTGCGGCAGCAGCCGGTGGCACGGGATCTGCGGCAGATCAGTGCTGCTATGAAAATGATCACCGATATGGAAAGAATCGGCGATCAAGCAGAAGATATTGTTGAGATCGTTCCCTATATGAATGCCCATCCTGACGAGAAGTATCCTAAGATCCGGGAAATGGCGAAAGCTGCGCAAGTAATGGTTACGGAGGCTGTCGATGCCTATGTGAAACAGGATTTAGAGCTAGCCAGAAAAGTCATGGCGCATGATGATGTGGTGGACGATTATTTCACCCAGGTCAAAAGCGGCATTATCGAGATTATTGCAGCTGAACCCTCCCAAGGAGAATATGCGCTGGATTTGCTGATGATCGCCAAGTACTTTGAACGGATCGGCGATCACTGCACCAACATCGCAGAATGGGTGGTGTTTTCCGTTACCGGTATTCACAAGGACTGCCAGTGAGATGTAAAATGTATGTAAAGTCCATCTAAAAACTTGAATTCCGCTCCTAAAACAGCTAAAATTGGAAAAACGCAAGGAGGTGCCCCAATGATATGGTGTGTAGAGGATGATTCCAGCATCCGCGACATTGAAGTATATGCCCTAACTTCTACCGGATTTGAAGCCAAAGGCTTTGAAGACGGTGACAGTTTTTGGAATGCGCTGCAGTCCGAAAAACCGGAACTCATCGTGTTGGATGTGATGCTCCCCGGCACGGACGGTGTCACTCTGCTGAAGCTGATGAAAGCAAACGAAGCATTTGCAGACATTCCCGTGATCATGGCCACCGCCAAGGGCAGCGAGTATGACAAGATCCAGAGTCTGGACTTGGGTGCGGATGACTATTTGGTAAAGCCGTTCGGCATCATGGAAATGGTCAGCCGGGTGAAGGCAGTGCTGCGCCGGTGCAAGCGGTCGGCATCCAACAAATCGCTGAAACTGGATGGCCTTGTGCTGAATCCCGACGAGCATACCGTCACCATCGATGGCGAACGGGTAATCTTGACTTACAAAGAGTACGAACTTCTGCATCTATTCCTTTCTCAGCCGGGTATTGCCTTTACAAGAGAGCAGCTCCTTTCCTCTGTGTGGAATACAGAATATGCAGGAGAAACCCGGACTGTGGATATGCACATCCGTACCCTGCGGCAGAAACTGGGGAACTACGGCAGTTTGATCGAGACGGTAAGAAATGTTGGTTACCGCATGGAGGTCAGACATGACAAGTAAAATCTTCCGCTCTACGGTTTTCGTTGCGGTGGTGATCTTGCTCTGTTCTCTTGGCATTGTGATCGGTGTTCTGTACAACCACTTCACCGGTGTGCAGGTGCAGCAGCTAAAGGATGAGTTGAGCCTTGCAATCACCGGCACAGAGCAATATGGAAATGCATTTCTGGAGAATGTGGAAGCAGACCGTTTCCGTGTGACTTGGATTGACAAAGATGGTACGGTTCTCTTTGATACCCAAGTGGATCAAACGGCCATGGAAAACCACGCTGACCGTGAAGAGATTCAGGAAGCCTTCGAGACCGGATCCGGCAGTGCGGTTCGTAACTCGTCCACCCTCACCGAGCAAACCTATTATGAAGCACGGCGCTTAACAGACGGAACGGTATTGCGTATCTCCACAAATCAAGCCTCTGCCTGGGCGCTGATGATGGATCTGTTGTGGCCGATTATTCTCATTGCTGTGCTGGCGATCGGTCTTTCTTTGATCCTTGCCCGCAGAATGGCAAAGAATATTGTGGAACCAATGAACAATTTGGATTTGGAGCATCCGCTGTCCAACAATACTTACGAAGAACTTTCCCTTTTGCTGCGGCGGATCAATCAGCAGCATTTGCAGATCGATGCTCAAATGCGCAAGCTGCAGCATAAGACCGACGAGTTTATTCAGATCACCTCTCATATGCAGGAGGGACTGGTGGTGCTGGATAAGGAGACCCGTATCCGCTCCATCAATTCCGCTGCCATGAAAATTTTCGGGGCAGGGGAGTCCTGCGTCGGCGGCAGTTTCTTCCGGGTAAACCGAAGCAATCCGCTGCGGCAGGCACTGAACGATGCTTTGGACAAAGGTCACGGAAGTGTCGTGCAGGAGCTGGAGGGCAGAATCTACCGCTTCGACATGAGCAGCATTCAGTCCGACGGAAATCTGCTGGGCGCGGTGATCCTTGGGGTGGATGTAACGGAATCCCAGAACGCAGAGCAGATGCGCCGGGAGTTTTCCGCCAATGTGTCCCACGAACTGAAGACCCCTTTGCAGGGCATTATCGGCAGTGCCGAACTGCTGGAAAGCGGTATGGTGAAACCGGAGGATAAATCCCGTTTTGTGGGACACATCCGCAAGGAAGCATCCCGATTGGTGAATTTGATCGAAGACATTATCCGCCTTTCTCAGTTGGATGAAGGTGTCCAGCTTCCTGCTGAGCAGGTGGATATCCTCTCTTTGGCAGAAGATGTAAAGGAAATTCTGACACCCAGCGCTGACGAGAAGCAGATTTCTATTTCCGTTTCCGGTGCAGGCTTTACCGTCATGGGTGTTCGCAGAATGCTCCACGAGGTAGTATATAACCTCTGCGACAATGCCATCAAGTACAATGTCTCCGGCGGCAGCGTGACGATCCATGCAGAGAATAACCGTCTGGTTGTCAGCGATACCGGCATTGGCATTCCGGCAGAACACAAAGAACGGATCTTTGAACGGTTCTACCGGGTAGATAAAAGTCACTCCAAAGCCTCCGGCGGTACTGGATTGGGTCTTTCCATCGTCAAGCATGCTGTAGCTTACCACAATGCAGAAATTGCATTGGAAAGCACACCGGGAAAAGGCACTGCCATTACAATTCAATTCTAATTTCTGACCGCATCCGTTCGGGTGCGGTCTTTCATTTTACATGAATTTTACATAGACTTTTCATACCCTCTATGGTATTTACAAATCGCAAAATTTATAATGTATACTGTCGGAATCAAAAAATTCTCAAAGGAGAAACGTATGACAGCTTACATTTTCAAAATCATCACCCTGTTGGGTGGTTTGGCTTTGTTCCTGTTTGGTATGGATGTGATGGGCAAGGCTCTGGAGCGACAGGCAGGCGGCAAACTGCAGACTATCCTGGCAAAGATGAGCAGCAATGTCTTCAAAGGTTTCCTGCTGGGTCTGGGTGTTACCGCTGTGATCCAATCCTCTTCCGCAACCACGGTCATGGTAGTCGGCTTCGTTAACTCCGGCATTATGACACTGAAACAGGCGGTCGGTGTTATCATGGGTTCGAACATCGGTACCACGGTCACCGCGTGGATTCTCTCCCTTAGCGGTCTGGAGGGCGACAGTTTCCTCATCAAGTTCTTCAAGCCCTCTACTTTGGCACCGCTGATCGGTATGATCGGCATTGTTCTCTACATGGGTAAGTCTGAGAAAAAACGCGGCATCGGTACCATTATGCTGGGCTTTATGGCACTGATGACCGGTATGGATCTCATGAGCGGTTCCATGTCCTTCCTCAAGAGCGAAGCATGGTTTGCTGACCTCATGATCTCCTTCTCAAATCCCATTCTGGGCATCCTGTTCGGTGCGGTGCTGACGGCTGTGATTCAGTCTTCCTCCGCATCCATCGGTATTTTGCAGGGTCTGTGTGTCACCGGTGCGGTGACCTACGGAGCAGCCATTCCCATCATTCTGGGACAGAACATCGGCACCTGCATCACCGCAATCATGGGCGCGATCGGCGCAAATCGCAATGCCCGCAGAACCGCTATGGTCCACCTGCTGTTCAATGTAGTGGGTGCAACAATGTTCGCACTGGTTTTCTATGGTCTGGGTATGCTTATCGAGTGGAACTTCCTGGGTGATTCTGTACAGGCATGGGATATTTCCCTGATCCATACTGCCTTTAACCTGATCGCTACGGCTGTGCTGATGCCCATGAACGGACTACTGGTGAAACTGGCATATCTGATCATCCCCCACGAGTATACCCCTCAGAAAGAAGAACTGCTGGACGAGCGTCTGCTGGCTACTCCTGCTGTTGCAGTGCAGCGCGCCCAGAGAATAGCCAGCGAGATGGCCGCAGATGCCGCCAAAGCAATGCATTTGGCTATGGGTCTGACCAAGACATTTGAGTCCGGTATGATGGAGCAGGTCGTCGAACTGGAAGATAAGACTGACCGCTATGAGGATGCGCTGAACACCTATCTGGTAAAACTCTCCGGCATGAATCTGTCTGTTTCCGACAATCGGATTCTTAACACTCTGCTGTATTCCATTTCGGATATTGAGCGGATGGCAGACCATGCCATGGCTGTTGCCAAGGCTGCTCAGGAGATGGAAGAAAAGAAGATCGAATTCTCCAAACAGGCAAAGGGAGAGTTGGCAGTGCTGGAGCAGGCTGTACTGGACATCGTGGATCGTACGGTTGCCGCTTACGGCAGCTTCGACCGTGAGCAAGCCGCCAGAATCGAACCCCAGGAGCAGGTTGTTGATGCCCTGGTTCGTGAAGTCAAATCCCGTCATGTGCGCCGTCTGAGAGACGGCCTCTGCACCGTAGAGTACGGCTTCGTGCTGGAAGATCTGCTGACCGCATGTGAGCGCACTGCAGATCACTGCTCCAATGTGGCTGTGGAAATGCTGCAGGTTGCCGAAGGTAAGCTGGAAGCCCATGAATACCTCAATGCGCTGAAGGCCGGCGAATTACATGAGTCTGCTGCTTTTGCAGAGCAGTTTGCCCAGTATAAAGCTCGCTACGCATTTCCCGAAGAAAACTAAAAGAACATCCGCCGGTTCATTTGAATCGGCGGATGTTTCATTAGTATAGTTCTTTAGACAAGATTTCTTTGATAAGCTTTTCCTAAACCACTTGCTGTCGATTTTGCGTTGCTCACTATATGGTACGGTCAGTCGAAAACGCAACCGGCTATTTTCGATTTCAGAGGTGAGGCCGCATTGCTCATCGTCATCGGTTTGGCGGCAATGTTCCGGGTGCAAGGCAGTAAATTTGCTGAGCCGCTCTTTCAGATCTGTATTATGGGTCTATACTTCAGTCAAACCGCTATGATCGTCAAAATAAATGACAGTTAGACAAATTGGAATTTGGCGGGGATGCCCCCGCTGGCAATTCGTGCATGGTGCATTGCGTTTCGTTACTGCCCTTCGCCCACTCGGTATCGTTACTGCAGAAGAGTTAGACAAATTGGAATTGGTCAATCTGTTCCGTTTGCATTTTTTATATATGCAATCCAGTTTTCCAAATGCTCCATATTAAAATCTGCAAGAGCCCTTCGATAACAAGCAAAAGCGGTTGGTTGATTTTCTTCCATCCATTTCAAGGACTTTTTTGGTCCCCAGTAAGGCTGGTGCATTACATCGCAGAAAATCTCTAAACTATCAATCAATACCCAATGCCATCGAAACATTCCCTCTGCATCGCATCGTTTTGCCCGTGCAAGCATTTTGACACACCAATCGACACTGGCATCAATTTCTGGCTTTGATTTTTGTGGACGATTTTGCAGATAAGACAGCACATTCGCTTGAAGTGCTTTTCCTCGTCCATCACTATCTACAATAATCTTTCCGTCAAAAATTTGAATGTAATCATTGCAATCGTAGTTTCCGTCGAAATGAGAAGCGGGATATACGAAGACATCCAACTGAATACCATCTACGAACGATGTATCGTGGAATTGTTCGTGGCTATCCGAAATAACCAACGAGTCAAAATCACTGTTCAGATTGTTTGTTCCGTTGGCATACGAGCCATAAAGGATGATGGAAATAGGGTTGTATTTTTGCTTTATGTACTCAATAATCCGTTCCAATGAAATCACTCCGTCAAATTCAAGTTTGGCTAACTGTATTATAAAATAGAATTGTTTCGATTTCTACTTTAATTTCATAATGCTTATCAAATTCTTATCATTGCAGATAAGAACACTATAATACAAAGAGAAAAAGTGGGCTGAAATCAATGGATTTCAGCCCACGTAGAGTTAATATGCTGTCATAGGGTAAACTCAAATATTCTCAAAAGGGCAAATTTCCTCATTCTCTCCCATTCTTTCATTTCCCATCTTTTTTGCTTCGCTGCCCGTCCCTTTTTCTTCCTCATATTCTCCTGTTTCTTTCTTATCCATTCATGGTATAGGGCAGCACTCCATGACAAATAAGGCACAACAGAAATAATGAGAATCCTATTTTTCTCTCTCTTTCTCTCTCCATTTCCTTTTAAGGGGCAAGTTAGAGATTATGGAGAAAAATAAAGATTACAGGGAAATAAGCAGAAATAATATGAAAATAAATGGGGTTTTCTTTGGGAATAATGGGATGGTTATGAGATATGCCCAGAGAATTACGAAGTCTAGTCTGGGTCTGCTCTTTTCACGAAGTGGGATAAAGCAGAAGAAACTAGGTAGTTCCAAGGTCAATATAAGAATAAAAAAAGACCTTATGAAGCACGGTGAATGTGTGCTTCACAAGGT
>JAGKTU010000114.1 GCA_021153265.1 Clostridia bacterium | reverse complement strand
GTTGGCGGGGTCAGTGATGCCGCCGCCCTCCTTGACTGCCACGATCAGCTCCTTGGAGATTTTGGTGAAGGCGGCTGCACGCTTGGCGTCCTGCGCGCCCTTGGTCTTCTGAATATTATGCCATTTGGAATGTCCGGACATATATTTTTCTTCCCTTCCAGGTTAATCTAAAAATTCCTATCTATTTTAGCATTGCACAACGGAAAAATCAATAGTATTTCATGCAATCGCCGTGGGTTTCGGAAATTTTGACCTCCACATCGGGGAATGAGGCGGCGATTTTCTCCGCCAGAACGGCGATGACGGGGTTTTCTGTATGGAAATGGCCGGCATCGACGAGATTCAGACCCAAATCTTTTGCATCCCAGAAGCCATTATATTTCACATCCGCGGTGACAAAGGTATCGCAACCGGCGGCTGCCACTTCGTACATCTGCCCGGAGCAGCTTCCGCCGCCCACGGCAACGCGGCACACATCCCGGCCGCCGTCCACATAACGAAGACCGTCGCAGCGAAGGCTTTCCTTCACAGTTGCGAGGAAGTTGGACAATTTCTGCTTCGGGACTTCACCTACGCGGATCAGTCCCCAGGGGCGGCCCTGTTCATCGCAGCCGTGGGGGTTCAGAACTTCCACATTTTCCAGTCCCAGCACCCGGGCCAGCACATCATTGACACCGCCGGGGGCTTGATCCAGATTGGTGTGGGCGTTGATGTGGGCGATGCCGTTTTCGATGAGGAAGAGGGTGTTGCGGCCCTGGGCATCGGCATCGGTCACAAAACCGGGCTTCCAGATCAGGCCGTGGTGGGTCACCAGCAGGTCCGCACCCCATTCCCTGGCCTCCCGGCAGACGTGGGTAAAGGGATCCAGCGCCAGAAGAATTCTGCGCACCGGACGGTCTGCGTGGCCGCAGTTTAAGCCCACGTTGTCCCAGTCTTCTTTCATGGAAACCGGGGCGATGGTTTGGATGTAATGGAGAATGTCAGCAACTGTGGTCATTTCCTTTCCTCCTTCAGCCAGGTCAGCTCCGGGGTTTCTGCCAGAGCAGTCAGTTCAGCCAGAGCCTGCTTTTTTTCCGGGTCATCCCGGTGAGTTGTGGCGATACGCAGCCCTTCCGTTACCCAATGGTAGTATTCGGGCAGCGCTTCGCCCGGATTTTCCAGCAGGGCAGGGGGGAAGTACCACTCGCCCACAGTCAGCCGGGGATATGCTGGTTCATAGTAGACTTCCATGACAGTGTACAGGAATCTGCCGTCCCGGAGGACGGATTCTTCCGTGATGCGCCAGCCGTTTTCAGATAAGTATCTGCGGAGCATGGGGGTCTTGCTCTGGCATTGGAGGATCAGACGGTAGCCTTCCTTTTTTAGCCAGGGGGCAGCGGAGAGGATATGGATCATGGTATCGCCGCCCATGCCGGCACAGACTAAGGTATCAAAGTCCCGGGGGATATTGCGAACACCGTCGGAGAGGTAGAAGGTCATGTTCTCGTGGACGCAGAACTTTCGGGCGTTCATCATGGCGCTTTTCAGCGGGCCTTCGTTCACGTCGGCGGCGATGACGGAGCTGGCGATGCCGTGCTTGAGCAGATAGATACCTAAGTAGCCGTGGTCACAGCCGATATCGGCTACCCGGTCACCGGGACTGACAAAGCCACAGCAGGCACAAAGACGGTCGGAAAGGGGGATCTTCATAGTAATTCCTCCAAATCAGTAAAAAGAAATGCCATCCCGGCGAAAACACGGGATGGCATAGCCGGTTTTTGATCAAGCCTTCTTCTCAGCTTCGCTGGCCTCGTAAGCCTCCAGGAAGTGGTTCAGCTGAGCCAGGAAAGAGTCGCACTCGATGCCGTGGACCATGCAGGCTTCCTCAACGGTCTCACCGCGGGAAGAGGGGCAGCCCAGGCAGTGCATGCCGATGGCGAAGAACAGGGGAGCGGCCTGAGGTGCGATATCCAGCACGTCGCCGATAATCGTAGTTTTTTCAATTTTAACAGCCATGAATAATGACCTCCTAAGTCGATTCTTGGCATATTATAACCGCATTGTATCGAAAAAACAAGAGGGGAATTGCGTTTTTATAGAGTTATTCCTTGGAAAATTCCAGGATATCGCCGGGCTGGCAGTCCAGCGCTTCGCAGATGGCCTCCAGCGTGGAGAAGCGGATGGCGCTGACATGGCCGTTTTTCAGCTTGGAGAGGTTGACATTGGAAACGCCGACCTTTTCCGACAAGTCATTCAGGGAGATCTTCCGGTCAGCCATGACCCGGTCTAAGCGCATGATAATGGGCATGGTCATTCCTCCTTACACAGTCTCATCGGACAGCTTCTGCAGCTCTTCACCGTAGCTGAAGACGTAGCTCAGCAGACGCAGGATGCCGAAGTACAGCAGGAAGCTGAGGTCAGGCTCGATGTTTATGCCGATGTGAGAGACCACCTCGGGATTCATCATATCGCCCAGATTGTAGACGAATACGGTCATGATGCCGTCTGCGATCATGGTCAGGTTGGTGGCGATACCCATCCAGATGGTGAGGTTAGACAGCTTTTTCAGGTTGTTGCTGATGCCGTTGTCAAAGGGCTGGCCCAGAGTCATGGGGTGCAGGATGGCGCGGATGCACTGGCAGAACTTGATGGCGATGAAGATGACCACGAAGCCCATGGTGATGCCGATGAGGCCCTGTACAAAGCCGAGGGTGAAATTGATGACAGCGTTTTCAGTCAGTTCCAGATCCAGACTGCCGAAGTCCAGAGAGTTGGTGCCGGACATGTAGGTGGAGATGCTATCGCCGAACAGAGGGGGAACCAGAAGCATAATAACAAGGGCGACAGCGCACGTGATGGCAGCGACCTTGAGGATGACTTGCACTACATGGCAGATCTTGTCGAGGGTCTTAGCGGTTTTGGTAAGGTTGTTCATATTTCATTTCCTCCATATGTTAGTTGGTTTGTTTTTTGTTTGTCTCATCCGGATGACAAGATACTAACACATGGAAAAACGTTTGTCAACAACTATTTATCGAAAAACGATAAAAATTTTACGGAAACATAAAATGACTATTTCGGGGGCTTCCAGTCCCCGGTGGCAGGGTTATCGATGAGTGTGCCATTTTCTTCAAAACGGGAGCCGTGGCAGGGGCAGTCCCAGCTATGCTCCTGAGGGTTCCACTTCAGGGCGCAGCCCAAGTGGGGGCAGCGCTTTCGGGTGGGGGTCAGCAGATTTACCGTGGCTTCCAGTCCATTTACAGCCAACTGTTTCCGCAGCATACTCCGGGAGGGGGAGAAGACTTCGGTATAGGGATTCTCAATATCCAGCACCAGATCGGAAAGTAGCTGGGCTGCCGCCATGGAACTGGTCATACCCCATTTATTGAAACCAGTCGCTACAAACAGGTTGGGTGTCCGGCGGCTGTAGCGGCCGATATAGGGAACGCCGTCCAAGCTCATGCAGTCCTGGGTTGCCCAGCGGTGGGTAATCCGCGCTTCGGGGTAGTGGGTTCGGGCAAAGTCCTCCAAAACGGCCCAGTTGCCGCCCTGCTTGCCGGTGCGGTGTCCACCGCCGCCCAGTAGCAGGGTATTGCCCTGCATGCGGAAGGAAAGTCCGTTCTCCTCCGCGCCCAGATACATGCCGGGAATCTCCGGGACGTTTTCAAGCGCGACAACGTAGGATCGCTGCTGGTATAGTTTCAGAAAGTAGCTTCCGTGCTTGTTGAGGAATGGGAAGTGGGTCGTCACGATGGCCTTTTGGAAGTGGGTGGTGCCATGATCGCATTTTGCCCAGTTTTTCCCCAACTCCCGGACGGCGGTCTCCTCATAGATGGGCAGACCGTCGGACAGAACAGCCAGAAATTTCAGCGGATGGAACTGGGCCTGCTCCGGGAATTTTACCGCTCCCACCGTGGGCAGGGGCAGGGGAAGGGATTCCACAAATTCTGCCGGGTAGTGGAGCGCCTGCAGTGCGGTGAGTTCCTGCTCCAGCGCATTTCTGTTGTTCAGGGAATAGACATGGTGATCCTGCGTTGAGAAATCGCAGGCAATGCCGGATGCCAGAGTCCGAAACTGCTCCAGCGCCTGCAAATTGGCCTGCAGGTACATCCGTGTCCGGTCTGTGCCGATGGCTCGCATCAGCTTGTGATAACAAAGCCCGTGTTGGGCGGTAATTTTTGCGGTGGTATTCTTGGTGATGCCCTGTGCCAGTCGGTTTGCCTCCACTAAGACCGTGTCCACACCCAGCTTCTTCAGTTGGTGGGCGCACAAAATTCCTGCCATGCCGCCGCCGATGATCAGCACATCCGTGGAAATATCCCCGGAAAGGGGCGCATAATGGGGAAGCGCTGCACCGTCCTGCCAAATCGATTCCATACCATTCCTCCTTTTTAAGGAAGTATGGCCGATTTTGACGAAAATATGAAAATACCCGGATGACCAGAGGGGCATCCGGGTACTGGTACGCCGAAAGGGACTCGTTTGCGTTGCCGTCCAGGAATGGACGGCAACTAAGGTGCCGATGCGGTCAAGCCCGCATCGAGCAACAGTCCACCGGACTGTTGCATTTGGTTTTTCGAGTCTCGCTATCTCAGAATAATATTAAAAGGGTTATCCCGAATGGGATAACCCTTTTAATGGTACGCCGAAAGGGACTCGAACCCCCGACCTACTGATTCGTAGTCAGTCACTCTATCCAACTGAGCTATCGGCGCAT
>JAGKTU010000113.1 GCA_021153265.1 Clostridia bacterium | reverse complement strand
CCCGCAGTCCAGAGAGCCTGTGAACTGGTTGAGCTGCTGGAGTGCGGTGATGTGCTGGATGGCATCATCGACATCATCAACTACGTCCCCCAGCCCAAGACTCTGCCCCTGGAGCCCGAGAAGATCAACCGCCTGCTCGGCACGGAAATCAGCGAAGCCGATATGGTTTCCTATCTGAACCGTTTGGAAGTCCCCGTGGAAGGCAGCACCATCCATGTCCCCTCCTTCCGTCCCGACCTGAATCTGATGGCAGACGTGGCAGAGGAAGTAGGCCGTTCCTTCGGCTACAACAATATCCCCATCACCGCCTTCAAGAATTCCACTCAGGGCGGCTACACCCCCATGATGCTGCTGGAAAATAAGGCCGGTCAGCTGTGCCGTGGTCTGGGTTACAGCGAAATCCTCACCTACTCTTTCGTTTCCCCTGCAATTTTCGATCAGATTCGACTGCCCGCCGATTCCATTCTGCGTAACGCCATGCGGATCCAGAATCCTCTGGGCGAAGACACTTCCATCATGCGTACCATTGCAGTACCCTCCATGCTGGAAATCCTGTCCAAAAATAACGCCAACCACAACAAAAACGTCAAGCTCTATGAGCTGGCAAAGATCTACTTGCCTGTGGAAGGCCAGCCTCTGCCCGAAGAACCCAAGATGCTGTTGTTGGGTACCTATGGTGCAAAGGCCAATTTCTTCAGCCTGAAGGGTGAGCTGGATGCGCTGCTATCCGGCCTGCGGATCAAGAAGGCCACTTACAGCGCCGTCACCGACAATCCCACCTACCACCCCGGCCGCTGCGCCAAGGTCACCATTGACGGCAATGACGTGGGCGTTATTGGTCAGATCCATCCTCTGGTTGCTCAGAATTACGGCATTGACGTGGATGTTTACTGCGCTGAGATCAACTTCACCAAGTTGTTCGACCTGCAGCTGCCCAATGCTACCTTCACCGCCCTCCCCAAGTACCCCGGCGTCACCAGAGACCTGTCTATACTGTGCGACGAGGCTGTTACCGTTGCAGATGTGGAGAATGTGATTACCGCAAACGGTGGTAAGCTGCTGCGGGGCGTCAAGCTCTTCGACATCTACCGTGGCGTGGGCGTTCCCGAGGGCAAGAAGAGCATGGCCTTCTCTCTGGAGCTCCGTGCTGACGACCGCACCCTCACCGATACCGACTCCGAGGGTGTTATGACCAAGGTTCTGGCTGCACTGAAGGACAAACTGGGCGCAACTCTGCGGTAAAAGACCGGAAAAATCCGTATTTTTTCAAAACAGGGCTTTACACATGGCCAATTTTGGGCTATAATATCTATGTATTTTTAGTTTGAGGAGGCTGAGACCATGACGGATCGTGAAACCCTGAAATTTACCGTTCCCTGCGATGACAAAGAGAATATGCGCCGAATTCTCCGGAGTGTGTTCGATGCCCTAAGCGAAAAGGGCTACAACCCTATCAATCAGATCGTAGGCTATCTTCTGACCGAAGACCCCACCTATATCACCAATTACAACAACGCCCGCAGCATGATCTGCAAGATCGACCGGGATGAACTGATGCAGGCGCTGGTGCGCGAGTATCTGTTCAAGAAGAACTAATCTTCCAAGCCAAGAGGCTTTTGCCACGGCAAAAGCCTCTTTTTGCACCTTTTCAATTTCATACCCTCCCTCCGTCTTACAAAATCCACCCACAATTTGTCATTTTATCGGTTAAATTGTAACATTTTTGTTATGAATTCCTTAAGATGGCTTGACATCGCTGTAACAATGTGTTACAATTTGATTACATTTTCGAGGAGGTTCCATTCATGGCTGATGAAAATGCAGTTTTGATGTATAAAGGTCGCCCGCTGATGCGGAAGGACAATTTGATTTATTACGGCTCTATGGCAGACTCCCACATCGTTATGCTCCAGATTCTGGAGACCAAGAAGCAGGGTGACATGGATATCGCCACCCGGGTGTCTGTTCAGCTTCAGCTCACCGATCCCGCCGCCAGAAGCCGGGACCGGATCGTTAAGAAGAGCGAAAAAGACGGCCTGTACACAGCTTTGGATTTTGGCTGTGTGTGGCTCGAGCGTGCTCTGGCAGGTAAGTAAGTTTCGTTATACGTAAGACGGAGGGTAATGTATGAATTTTTCCAGAAAGCTGATCTCCCTGATGCTGGTTGTCGTTCTGTTCGTCGGCATCTTCCCCATGAGTGCCTTCGCCAAGGATGACATTGTCTACGGCATCGGTTTCACCACCGGCTCCGGCCTGCGCCTGCGCAGCCAGCCTTCCACCAGCGGCAAGACCATTGCAACCGCTCCCAAGGATCAGGTTGTTGTCGTCCTCGAAAAGACCGGTGAGTGGTATAAAGTCATTTACAATCTGAAGGAAGGCTATATGCACGCAGATTACCTCAGTGTCCTGCGTCGCGAGAACGCCGAGTTGGGCTACGGCAAGGTCACCGGCAGCCGTGTCAACATGAGAAGCGGCGCCTCCACCTCCAAGCAGAGTGTGGGCATGGCCTCCTCCGGCGACAAGGTCTATATCATCGGCATTAACGACGGCTGGTACAAGGTTATCTGGGCATCCAAGGTCTGCTATATCCGCAGCGACTTTGTTGACCTGACCGAGATCCCCTACGAGAACAAGGCTTCTTCCAATTCTCCCATCTTCTTCCGGGGCGGCAAGTCCACCGGCACCCCTGTCAGCGCAGCTGCTCTGAACGGAGGCTCCACCGGCAACACCAATTCCAGCACTGCAAAGCCTGAGACCAACAACAAGCCTCAGACCAACACCCCCACTGTGGTTCCCAACGACTCTCCCCTGGCCGATCAGATTGTCGCGCTGGCCGAAAAGCAGCTGGGTATCCCCTACAAGTGGGGCGAAGAGTCCCCCAGCAAGGGTTTTGACTGCTCCGGTCTGGTCTACTATGTTCTGAAGACATTGGGCGTCAACGTTTCCCGCACTCAGGCCACCATGTACAAGCAGGGCACCTACGTTCCCAAGAGCGAACTGAAGCCCGGCGACATCGTGTTCTTCCAGAATACATACAAGGCTGGCATCTCCCACGTTGGCATCTATGTGGGCGACGGCAAGTTCATCCACGCTCCTCAGTCCGGTCAGGTTGTCTCCTACGCCGATCTGAACTCCAACTACTACACCAGCCACTACTACGGCGCTCGCCGCTACGGTTAATTGAAAATACTACAGCCGACATCGAACTGATGTCGGCTGTTTTTCATATCTTTTCATACGCAATCCTCGGATCGCCGTTCTCCAAATAGATGATACCGCACTTCTGAAATCCTGCCCGTTCGATGGCCCTTTGCATCACCCAGTTATCCGCATGGGTATCGATCCGCAGATGCTGAATCTTTTCCCAGCCAAAGGCCACCGCCTCCGCCAGGATTCCGCCCGCGCCATCGCTTGCCACGCGATGAATCGCTGCATAAGGGGCATCACTGCGCCATGCGCCCTCAATGTACCCATAAGTCGGGTCAATTCCGGGAATGAAGGCAAATACACCTCGTATTTTTCCTTCCCGTACCACCACATAGAGCTGTTCCAGCTGAATGTCCCGCTCCAGAGTATACTGGGGCGGATTTGTTTTACCCCACTGATTCGGATTTCCGTTTTCGGCCATAAAGCGCCGGGCGTTTTCGTAAATTTTCAAAATTTCCGGCAAATCATTGCCAACTGCCTTTCTGATCATCTTCTCACTCCTTTTCCACCATTATAATGCACATAAAGAATTTGTAAAGCCCGGTATTCCTAAAACGATCCCGGACATACTAACAAAAATCAGAAAAGAAGGTGCTATCTTGGCAAATCAAAAATGCGGTCGGCGAAGTTTCCGTCTTGATAATCCGCCGGTGATCACCCATTGGGCCAGTATTGCCGGCAAAAAAGAATCAGAAGGCCCTCTGGGGCACACCTTTGACATCACCTCCAAGGATACCCACTTCGGGCAAAAAACCTGGGAGCTGGCTGAACAAAGGATACAGCAGATGGCGCTGGAAGCGCTTGCAAGCAAAGCCGGTATCCAACAGGAAGAATTCGACATCGTATTCTCCGGAGACCTGCTGAACCAGTGCATCGGCTCATCCTTCACCCTTCGGAACATGGGTATCCCCCATTTGGGACTGTACGGAGCTTGCTCTACCATGGCCGAAAGCCTTCTCATGGCCTCTATGGCCGTAGGCGGCGGTTTTGCAGACAAGGTGGTGGCCATGACCTCTTCCCACTTCGCCTCTTCCGAGCGGCAGTACCGTTTTCCTCTTGGCTACGGCGGCCAGCGAACACCCACTGCCCAATGGACCGTCACCGGTTCCGGCGCAGCCTTGGTCTGCTCCAGCGGAAAAGGCCCAAAAATCGAAAGCTGCACCATCGGAACGGTCTGTGACCTCGGTGTCAAAGACGCAAACAACATGGGCGCCGCCATGGCACCGGCGGCCTACTCCACCATCCGTGCCCATTTTGACGATCTGCACACCGGTGCATCGGATTTCGACCTCATTGTCACCGGCGATCTGGGCCAGACCGGCAAAGAAGCCCTTCTGGAACTGGCACGGCAGGACGGACTTTCCCTCGGCGGCAAGCTCACGGACTGCGGCACTTTGATTTTCGATATCGCCACACAGGACGTCCATTCCGGCGGCTCCGGCTGCGGCTGCAGCGCTGTGACCCTATGCGGTCATCTTTTGGATCAACTCAAGCGCGGAAAGCTGAAGAAAATCC
>JAGKTU010000112.1 GCA_021153265.1 Clostridia bacterium | reverse complement strand
GGCTCAGAGGGCTCGGTAGGCTCAGAAGAAGGCTCAGAAGGATCTTCGGAGGGCTTCTCCGTGGGCTTCTCGGTGGGTTCAGTGGGGTCAATGGAGCCGCCGACGCGAGCAAAGGAGGCGGTGATGTGGTCCTCGTCGGACTTCTCGAAGCTGTTGTTCTCCTGGCTGCCGGCTGCGTCATCCAGGTCGGCCAGATCGTTCATGGACAGGTCATAGGGCAGGCAGTCCATGCCGGACTGGCCGCTGGTCATGACCAGCATAACACCCAGACCGGTCTTGGCAACGTCATCGGCGGTCACGCCCAGAGCTTCCAGAGAAATGGACATCTCGTAGTGGAAGTCCATGGTGGAGCTGCTGTGGCCCAGGGTATTGAAATCCACCCAAGCGGCGTCTTCGTTGCACATATCGCCGACCAGACGGTCGTTGTACTCGCCGTAGGCCTTGTCGATGCCGTAGACATTCTTGCTCAGGATGCCCAGGCCATACTTAAAGGTCATGGGGACATTCTTGTATGCCAGCTCTTCCTTGGGATTCAGACCGGCGCTGGTGCCGCCGTAGAGGAAGGGACCGTTGGAGCCGTTGGTGCTGGTAGCAATGAGCTTATTGAAGCTCTGGTCGAAGGTAATACCGGAGTTCCAGATGGTACCGCCAGTGGTCAGCTTGCCGTCGTTGCCAATGGCGGTAGCGGCATCACCGGTGTCAATAGCGATGAACAGAGGTATATTCATGGTCTGGAAGAGAACGCCCTGGGACAGGGGGTAAGTATCGTTGGGGGCGACCACGTCCTGGACATTGGTCATTTCCCACATCAGGTACAGGTTCTCGTTGTCGTATGCTGCGTACAGAGCATACAGGTCAATGGGGTTTTCGTACATGGAGTTGGGACGGTAGACACGGGGATCATCATTTGCCGTACCCTAGGCGACCAGCATGGCGCTGGACCAATCGCTGATGTCACCGTCGACGGTGATGGTGGTCTTGACACCGTTGCCGACTTCGTTGGTGCCGTAGTAGGACGCCAGCTGGTTGGCAGCGGCTGCAGGCAGTGCGGGAAGCATGGTCAGCACCATGCACAGGCACACCAGCAGGCTAAAGATTCTTCTGTTCATTGTTTTCCTCCTTTGATTTTTTACCGGTCTTGCCGCCTTATGCATTTTGTCAGCAAATTAAAATCATTTTAACACATCTATCCTACAGATTCAAGACGAAAAACAGCAAATATCGGCAAGTGTTTTTTCGAATACGGATGGCTTGGAAAAATGACTGGCCGGGATGCATTCCCGGCCAGTCATTTTGTTTTGAATATTTCGTCCAGACACGCAAATGCCGGTGATGGAGCTTGCCATACCTTCCACCAGCATTTTTCATGGTAAGCTCGGCTCTTATTCTTCCTCACCTGCAAAATGGAAGCCCAGTCCTACAGCTTCCAGAGTCTGACGGCGCAGTTCAACTTTCTCATCGTCCACCTGATTGACCTTCCGCAGGCGGCGGATCAGAGATTTAGGCCGGCGCAGCAGGATCTCCATCCAGCGCACCACCACAAACACGGGATACAGCCACTTATGGTGGAACAGCACCCGATATCGGCACTGCATCCGGTCCATGGAGGGGAAAAGGGAGTCCAGAATCATCTCCAGCTTGCCGCCCCGGCGCTTGCCGTTCTGCGCCAGCCGCTTGACCTGGTTGGAATAGAACTTATTCTCCTGCTCACCCCAGCTTCCGCCGGACAGGATGTGGTGGAGCATCAGTTCGGTCTTCTCATCCGGCTCTCTGCCGTCAAACCAGAACGCCAGAAAGTCCATGATATTGTGATAAAATTCCGTCAAATACAGCCGCCGCATCGTCTGCTCAATGCGGTTTTCGTCCATATCCGGGTACGCCCGACGGTAAATGTACAGATCCAGAATATGTTGGATACCGATGCCGGTAAAGCGGTAGTGCTTGGCCATGTGGGTGAAGAGGTAGACAAATTCGTCCTCCGGCTGAAGATGGTAGCAGCTTTCCTCACCTGCCCTGGCCAGTTTCCAGCCGTCACCGTAGTAGCTGTAGTACTCATGCAGGCGCTGAGCGAACAGGCACTTGTGCAGTTCCAGATACAGTTCCGGACGTTGCCAGGTCAGCTCATGCTGGGTCTCGTTTTTCTCCTGAAATCCCAGTTTTTCCAGAATGGGCTTGATCTGCGGGTACTGCTCCACCCGGATGAGAATATCACCGTCGCCCATGGGACGCAGTTCCGGATGGGGGTAGAGTTTTTTCAGATTGATGCCCTTCAGCGGCATATGCTCGATGCCATGTTGCCGGAAAGCGGCCATCACCTGCTCCAGCGCTGCCATCTGCCGTTGCGAGTGCATCATAAGCCGGTAATATTTGGTTTTGAGTTTCTCAATGATCTCCGTCTCCCCGGTAAAGCCGCAGTTGCAGGCTCCCAGATAGATCAAGGTCCAGATTTCCTGTTTATGGATCAGTCTCCCCGCATCCGCAAGGGTAAACGTTTCGGGAAGCGGGTAGCTTTCTCCTGTGATGGCGCTTTTGATCAGGGTCAGCACCCCGGAATGGATGGTATTCATGTTATGATCTCCGATTATTTATGAAATAGGCTGGAAAATTTCCCTAAAGCAGAGCCTTTTCCCCGGCCATAGTACATTTTGCCGTAGTGACCATCCCGTTGCCGCGTGCCGTTGAGCAGGAGGCCCAAGATCCGGCATTCCACGAACTGAAGCTGCCGCAGGGCGCTGTCCAGCGACTTTCTGTCGGTCTTGTCCTGCCGCACCACCACCAGCATACCGTCTGCCAGTTTTGCGGCGGTCAGGGCGTCGCCCACCTCTCCAATGGGAGGCAGATCCAGCAAGATCTGGTCATATCGGCCCTTCGCCTGCTCCAGCAGTGTTATCATTCTGGCAGAGCCCAGCAGCTCCATAGGATTGGGCGGCACCCGGCCTGCGGCGATGACATGGAAAGCAGGCGCACCCGCTTCCAGAGTGCAGGTCTGGAACACTTCACTTTCCGCTTTTTGGCCCGATAAGAATTCGGAAAGGCCCGGTGTTTTTTTCACCGGCAGCTTCTCATTCAGAGACGACAGCCGCATATCACAGTCCACCAGCAGCACCCGTTTGCCCAGCGCAGCAAAATTGTAGGCCAGATTCGCTGCCGTGGTGCTCTTGCCTTCGGCGGCAGCGGCGCTGGTGATGCCGATGATATGGCATCCTGCATCATCCGCAAAAGAAAACTCCAGTTTGGTCCGCAGCAGCTTATACCCTTCCGCCGCCGCAAAGCTGATTTTGCCTCCCACCGTCGCAGGCTTCTTTCCCTGTCCGGTCCTTTGTTTGACCGCGTCGTAGATGTCGGCATGGGCTGTCATGTCCGGGATAGAGGACAGCAGGGCAGCGGTGCTAAAGCGGGTAATGTCATCCTCGGATCGGATGGTCGTATCCATGGCATAGGCCGTGACAAGGATGGTCATACTCACCAAAAAGCCCGCCAGGAAGCCCACCTCGCCGCTTTTTTTATAATTCGGGCCGCTGCGGGAGGTGGCGATCACAGATGCTTCCACCACCCGGGCAGAAGATCCCTCCACAACCGAGGCGATCCGTTTTGGCAGCACATGCGCGATAGACGTGGCGATCTCCTGCACCTCCACGGGGTCACTTCCGGTGACATTCACCCGGAAAATTTCGGTGGAATCCACCGGAGCGGCGGAGATCATATCCCGAACCTCCTCGTAGCTGAGATCCACACCGGCATATTCGATCACATTCTCGATGGAATCCCGCGTCTTGAGGATGGTGACATAGGACTGCACCAGCTGCTTCGACGCGCTGATATCCGACGAAGTCATACCGCTGTAGGAAAAATCCTCCGCATGGATGGTGCTGTTATTCACATAGAACATAACCGAAGACTTATATGTCACATCTTCAAAAAAATAGGTGCTAAGGAACAGGATCACCGCACCCAGCATACCGCCCAAGACCATCAGCCAGGATTTTCGCAGCAGCGCAGCAAACAGATGGGGCAGGTAGATCTCCACCTCCCGGGTCGCAGTGTTTTTCCGTTTTCCCATAATCGCACCTCCTTCTCTTCTGGGATTGTAAATCAATGCTCGGATGATGAGACGATCTCTTTCAAATAGGCCATGGATTTTTCACGCAGCACGGCCAATCTGCGCTCCACATCTTCCCAATCGATGGGGGTCTCCACGGCGTTGCCGCCGGCCAGTTCCCGGTGGATGCCCAGAGCATTCAGCAGGCTCTCCGCCCGGATGTTTCTTCCGGAAGGCCGGGCAAATTCAATGAACATACTCCGGTGGAAGATCACAGAAAACACCGATGCGTGGAAGGAATTGCTGACCACATAGGACGCATTCTTGAAATAGCCCAAAAATGCTTCCACCGATGCCGCCCGGACGAATTTCACACCCCGGTAAGGCATATGGGGCGCATCGTGCAGGCAGATGACTTTCATATTCTTTTCCTTTGCCAGCTTTCTGGCGAACTTCAGCGGTCCCTTTTCCCGCATCAGGCTGTAGACCAGAATATAGGGCTCCTCCTCCGGATCGACAGCGAGTTTCTCCCATTCTTCTGCACACAGCAGCATGGTGGGATCTACGCTGACCTCTGCCGTCTTTCCGCACAGATCCTTTACATGACGGATGCCCTCCTCCTCCCGGACAGAAATGCGCTGGAAGCCGGAAAGGCGGCGGATATATTCTTCTTTTTTGTCCTCGGGGATCTCCCGGGTGGCAAAGCTGGCCGCGTAGGAAAATTTCTTGCTGTCGTCAGCAAAAGTCAGGAAATAGGC
>JAGKTU010000111.1 GCA_021153265.1 Clostridia bacterium | reverse complement strand
TCGTCCCTATTATACCTTGTCTGGGACTGAATTTCTACTGGTTTTATGAAGTATGATCCGTTAATTCGGACTTACTGGCTTTTAGTTATTCACTCAAAGAGTTCAGTAACGGTTTTCACCCAATCCGTGATATCGCAGTAGACTTCCTCTTTGTTCAGCTCGTTGAGCACCTCATGGCGGCAGCCGGGATAGAGCTTCAGAGCCACATTGATCATGCCGCTCTTTTTAAACATCTTCGCCGCCTGCCGGACGCCTGCGCCGTAGCTGCCCACGGGGTCTTCTTCGCCTGCGATGAAGAATATCGGCAGGTTCTTTTTCATATTTGCAAGGTTTGCGTTGCGCTCAATGTAGTAAATGCCGGTCATCATATCACGGAGCAGTCCGGTAGACGCCACGAAGCCGCACAGAGGGTCCGCAACATAATCATCCACCACAGTTTCGTCCCGGGTGAGCCAGTCCTTGGGGGTTCTTGCATTCTTGATTTTGTTATTATAGCCGCCGAAGATCAGCTTGTCCAGCTTTTCGTTAGGCTGCTCTTCGCCGCTCTTTTTGCCGATACTGTCCAGAACCTTAATCAAAGCAGGCAGCGCCGCCTTGGGTTGCCATGCCGTGCCGGAGATAACAGCAGCGGAAATGCCGCTGTCCGGGTATTTCGCCAGAATGGTTCTTGCCATGAAAGAACCCATGGAGTGACCCAAAAGGATATAAGGCACATTGGGATACTCTGCCATCGTGTCTTTCAGCAGACGGTAGGTATCGTCGACGGCGTTGGACCAGCCGCCGTGGAAGTAGCCACGGATGCCGTTCTCTCCGATGGAGCCGCCGTGACCCATGTGATCCTCCGCCACCACGAGATAGCCCAGAGAAGTCAAATAATTCGCAAAGTCATCGTATCGCTCCACATGTTCCGCAATGCCGTGGACGATCTGCATGACCGCCTTCACTTCCCCATTGGGCATCCACTTGCAGTAGTGGATGCGGCCAGCGCCGCAGGAATCAAAATAATGATCCGTCCGCATAGCTCAGCCCACCACTTCGTAGCCGGCATCCACGATGGCCTGCTTCAGCGCAGCCACGTCGGCAGTGCCGGTGACGGTGACGTTCTTTGCCTGCAGGTCTACCACAGCATCCGTTGTGCCGGGGACAGCCTTGCAGGCCTTTTCTACGGCAGCCTTGCAGTGGGGACACATCATGCCATTGACCTTGATAACAACTTCCATTTGCGTTTCCTCCTCAGATTGCAATATTTCATATCCCGCATCGATGATGGCTTTTTTCAGTGCTTCCACATCTGCATCACCGGTTACGGTCACATTTTTCTCTTCCAGACTGACCACTGCATCCACAGTGCCGGGAACGGCTTTACAGGCTTTCTCCACCGCTGCTTTGCAGTGGGGACACATCATGCCGCCTACGCCGATCACCGCTATCGGCTTTGGTTCTTCATAGATTTTCACATAGGATTGTTCTTCATATTCCATTTCCGGGACAGCATGGGGTTTAAACAGCCGCAGCCGCAGTGCATTGGTCACCACGAACACAGAGCTCATACTCATGGCAGCCGCACCCAGCATGGGAGTCAGCTGCAGGCCGAAGGGGATAAACAGCGCGCCGGCGGCGATGGGGATGCCCAAAGTATTATAGAAGAACGCCCAGAACAGATTCTGCCGGATGTTGCGGATGGTGGCCTTGCTCAGCTCCACGCCCCGACTGACACCCAGAAGACTGCTGTTCATCAACACAACATCCGCAGACTCCACCGCGATATCCGTGCCTGTACCGATGGCCATACCCACATCCGCAGTGGTTAAAGCCGGGGCATCGTTGATGCCGTCGCCAACCATCAGCACATGGTGACCCTCCCAGCGGAGCATTTCCACCGCGCCGGCCTTATCCCCGGGCAGAACATCCGCAATCACATGGGTAATGCCTGCCTTGGCGGCAATGGCCTTGGCTGTGACTTCATTGTCGCCTGTGAGCATCACCACATCCAGTTTAAGCGCCTGCATAGCCTTTACCGCAGCAGCGGAATCGGCCTTCAGCACATCCGCAGCGGCGATGATTCCAAGGTATTCGCCTTTTTCAGACGCAAAATACAAGGGAGTCTTACCTTGCTCCGCCAGTTCCGGCATTTCGGGGGGATTTATGCCCAATTCCTGCATAAGCCGCAGATTGCCGCCGAAATAGCGGATACCGTTCACCGTTCCTGCCACGCCTCTTCCGGGAAGTGTTTCAAAATCTGTAACCTCCGGGATGGTTTGCCCCTCCACTTGCGCCAGAATGGCCTTGGCAAAGGGATGCTCCGACCGGGATTCCAGCGCAGAAGCCAATCGCAGCAGCTTTTGGGCGCTTAACTTGCCGGGAATTACATCGGTCAGCGCAGGTTTGCCGGTGGTGAGCGTGCCGGTCTTATCCAGAACCACGGTGTCCACCCGGTGCAGGTTCTCCAGCGCCTGCGCATTCTTAAACAGCACGCCCATCTGTGCGCCACGGCCTGTACCCACCATAATGGCCACGGGTGTGGCCAGTCCCAAAGCGCAGGGACAGGAGATCACCAGCACGGAAACCGCACAGGTTAACGCGAATTCCAGACCGTATCCTGCGATCATCCAAATTCCGAAGGTCACCGCAGAGATCGCCATGACCACCGGCACGAAAACACCGGCAATTTTATCTGCCAGACGGGCAATGGGGGCTTTGCTTCCGCCGGCTTCCTCCACCATGCGGATGATCTGCGACAAGGTGGTATCCTCTCCCACCTTATCGGCGCGGAATTCCAGATATCCCTCCGTGTTGATGGTGGCAGCCGCCACCGTATCTCCCGGGAATTTTTCCACCGGGACACTCTCTCCGGTGAGGGCGCTCTGATCCACAAAAGCTCTGCCCTCCAGCACCGTTCCATCCACAGGGATGCTTCCGCCGGAGCGGACGATGACGGTATCCCCCACCCGGACGTCCTCGATGGCCAGTTCCAGAAGTTGCCCATCCCGGCGGACGGTGGCAGACTTAGGGCTTAGATCCATCAGCGCCCGGATGGCGTCGCCGGTCTTACCCTTGGCTCTGGCTTCCAAAAATTTGCCCAAGGTGATCAGTGTCAGGATCATTGCGGCAGACTCAAAGTAAAGGTTCGCCCGGTAAAATTCCACCGTATCCCAATCACCGTGACCCATGGCATAAGCCATGCGGAATAGCGCGGCTGTGCCATAGATCAAAGATGCCAAACTACCCACGGCGATCAGCGAATCCATATTGGGCGCACGATGCCACAGGGCTTTCAGACCTCTCGTATAATAGACCCGGTTCAGATACACCACCGGCAGAGTCAAAAATAACTGCAGCAGCGCCGCCACCAAAGCATTTTCCCGACCGTGATACCAATGAGGTTCCGGAAGGCCAATCATGTGGCCCATGGTAAAATACATCAGCACCCCAAGGAACGCAAACGAGCCGATAATGCGGATCTTCATCTGCTTTTGTTGGGAATCCATAGGGGCTTCCGTCTTCTGTTCTTCTTTTTTCTTGTCTCCCGCCGGAGCCGCACCGTAGCCGGCATTGGTCACCGCCTTGATGATGGCACCGCTGATCTGTGCATCCGCTACTTCCACCGCCATGGTTCCGGCAAGCAGATTCACCTCGCACGTTTCCACGCCGGGGACGCCTTTCGTCACCTTTTCCACCCGGGCTGAACAGGCCGCACAGGTCATGCCCGTGACCGTGAATTTGAGTTTCATGGTAATCCCTCCGTTTGCTCTATTATCCTAAAAAACATCCCGAAAATCAACTGTTTTTCATGAAAACAGCGACTGCCCTTCCGATTGACACAGACCATTCTATATGGTACTATTTTACCATCTGCTTTTCAAAAGGCAAGTATGTACCTTTTGGTTCCATACTATCCTTTTGGGTACTATAAAGGAGTGAAACCATGCAAATTACCGAAAAGTGTCCCGTGGAGGCGACTCTCGGGCTCATCGGCGGCAAATACAAGGCCCTGATCCTGTGGCATCTGTCCAAGGGCAAGCTGCGTTTTTCCGAGCTTCGCAAAGTCGTCAAGGATGCCACCCCCAAGATGCTGACCCAGCAGCTTCGGGAACTGGAGGGTCAGATGCTGATCCACCGGGAGGTCTTTCCCGTGATTCCGCCCAAGGTCGAATATTCCCTGACCGAGCTGGGCCATAGCCTGATGCCCATTCTGGTGGCTATGCGGGACTGGGGCGCCGATTATCTGCGTACCAGCAAGAATGTTCAAACCAACTGCTTTATGATGGAAACCGATCCGGTTCCTTCTGCCAACTGATAAAGGAGAAACATGCATATGAAGATCAAAATTCTGTCCGACAGTACCTGTGACCTGTCCAAGGAAATTCTGGCCGCCAACGATGTCACCCTGATGCCCCTGACCGTCATCCGGGACGGCAGCGCCTTCCTTGACAATGTGAGCATCACCCCTGCAGAAATCTTTGCTCATGTGGCCGCCGGCGGCGACCTGTGCAGCACCACTGCCGTCAGCATCGGCGAGTACATCGATTTCTTCACCCCCTTCGCCGCCGAATATGAAGGCGTGGTCCATATCAATCTGGGCTCCGGCTTCTCCTCCACCCATCAGAACGCCTGTCTGGCCGCAGAGGAATTTGACAATGTGGTGGCCATCGACTCCAGAAATCTCTCCACCGGTCAGGGTCTGGTGGTGCTGAAGGCCTGCGAGCTGGCAAAGACTTGTGAATCCCTCGCTGAAATGAAGGAAAAGCTGGACGAATTTACCTATGCCAAGTGCCTTGGCAACTACGTCAAGGATCGTCTGAGTGATCGGGAAGATCTGGTGGGCGATACCCTGTTTGTCACCACCACCGGCGTTGCAGACGACTGCTACGCCGCTGTCATGGACGCAGTCCGCACCTATGGCAAGTTCGATACCGTCTACGAGACCACCGCAGGCTGCACCATCTCCTGCCACTGTGGCCCCGGCACTCTGGGTGTGTTGTTCGTTCGCAAGTAATCACAATACCGCCGGCGGAAAATTCTGCCGGCGGTAATTTAGTCTTGTTTTTTTCCGCCGGTATGGTATACTGAATCAAAATTCCTGAAAAATCGAGGGATTCACCTATGGATCAAATTTTACTGCTGGATGTGGCTACGGAACTTGGATACGAGCTGGCCATGTGCGGTGCGGAAACCTACCGGGTGGAGGAAAGCATCAACCGGATCATGGAAAGCTACGGCATTCAGGCAGAGGTTTTCTCTATTCCCAACTGCCTGATCGTCAGCATGGAGACCTCCGACGGCAAGCCCCTGACCCGGATGCGCCGTATCGGTCACCACGGCAACGATCTGGACGGAGTCGAACGGTTTTCCGGACTGAGCCGCGCCATCTGCAACCGCAAGCCCACCCCGGAAGAAGCCTCCCAATGGCTGGACTATGTCCGTGGTTCACGCAGAT
>JAGKTU010000110.1 GCA_021153265.1 Clostridia bacterium | reverse complement strand
GGGACGGCACTCCTTGATGACCTTGGCAGCCAGCTCAACACCGGTGATACCGGCCTTGGCCTTCTCCTTGTCGGCGGCCAGCTCGTCGATCATCCACTGGGGCACATGGACACCGGCCACGTTCTTGTTCATGAACTTGGCCATGCCTGCGGACTTGGGGATGATGACACCCAGCTGAACGGGCTTGCCGAACTGCTTAGCCTTCTCCATGAAGGAGATGAACTTCTCGGAATCAAAGACAGCCTGGGTCTGGAAGTACTCGGCACCGGCCATGACCTTGCGCTCCATCTTGGCCAGCTGAGCGTCCACGGAGTCGGAGCAGGGGGACACGACAGCGCCCTTTGCGAACTTGGGAGCGGGGCCAACCAGAGGATTGCCGGCCAGATCCACGCCGTTTTCCAGCTGGCATACGGTGTGCAGCAGGGACACGGAGTCCAGGTCGAAAACGGGCTTTGCACCGGGATGGTCGCCCATCTTGGTGTGGTCGCCGGTCAGGCACAGGATGTTCTCGATGCCCAGAGCGGCGGCACCCAGCAGCTCAGACTGCAGGGCGATGCGGTTGCGGTCACGGCAGGTCAGCTGCAGAATGGGGGTCAGGCCGGCATTCTTCAGCATGACGCAAGCAGGCAGAGAACCCATACGCATGACGGAGGACTGGTTATCGGTGACGTTCACGGCGGTGATGCCGGAGAGGTACTCCTTGGCTTCGGTGACCACATGGCTGGCGTCGATACCCTTGGGAGGGCCAACTTCGGCGGTAACGACAAATTCACCGTTATCAAATAATTCGGTAATTCTCATTATGTATTACTCCTAATCATCATTATTTGGATTTGGTAACAATATCATCGGTGGCGTAGTTACGCACCTGCACGGGGCACTTCAGCGCATCCAGACGGCCCACCTGAGAAAGTCTTCTCATGATCCGCTCCCAGCCGCACTCCATATTGGGGTCGACTTCGCACATGCCGTTCTTGGCGCCGCCGCACTGGCCGTTGACCAAGCTCTTGGAGCAGGCGGTGATGGGGCAGATGCCGCCGGTCAGGTTCAGATAGCACTCGCCGCACTGACGGCAGTCATATTCCAGAGGGGTAACACCCTGGAAGCCGGGCAGCGCGTAAGTATCGCAGCAGGCCACGACCTTCTTGCCGGGGAACTTGCCGGCAACGGTCTGGACGCCCACGCCGCAGGAGAACACCAGCACCACATCGGCGCTCTCGATGGCAGCCATGTGGTTCTGGAGGCGAACAGCCAGATTCTCCTCGTTGCAGATGTAGTCGGTGGTGATGGAACCGGTGAGGGTACCATTCTCTGCCAGTTCCTTGCGGAAGGCTTCCACTTCATGCTCGGGGAAGTGGACTTCCTTACAGCCGTGGCAGACGATCATGAAAGCCTTGCCGCTAACGTGGGACAAAATGGCTTCCTTCTGTTTCATTTCGGTGATCAGCATATCACTTCATCCCCCTTACTGCGGCCTTACCGATCTTGATCAGGTTGACCAGCGGAATCTTGGAAGAGCAGATGTATTCGCAGCATCTGCACTCCATGCAGTCCATAATATTCAGCTTCTTCAGCTCAGCAGGCTCCATCACCAGTTTGGCGAAGTGCAGGGGCTTCAGCTCCATGGGGCAAACGTCCACGCAGCGGCCGCACTTGATGCACTCCTGAGGCTCGGTCTCGTCGGCATCGATGGCGATGATGCCGTTGGAGCCCTTCATAATGGGGGTATCCAGCGTGGTCTGGGGGAAGCCCATCATGGGGCCACCGGCCTTGATGGTCACATTCTCGCCCACGATACCGCCGCAGGCATCCACCAGCTCGGAAGCGGGGGTGCCGATCTTGACGATGAAGTTGCCGGGGTTTGGGATGTGCTCACCGGTGACGGTGGTGATGCGCTCGATGAGGGGCAAGCCGGTCTTAATGGCATCGGCGATTGCCTTGACGGTGGAAACGTTGCTGACGCAGGCGCCAACGTCGGCAGGCAGCTTACCGGAGGGAACGCTGCGGCCCATGGCCCGCTTGATCAGCATTTTTTCGCCGCCCTGGGGATACTGGGTGGAAACTTCCAGAACCTCGATACCCTCGATGTCGGCGGTCTTCTCCCGCAGCAGAGCGATGGCGTCGGGCTTGTTCTCTTCGATGACGATGATGCCCTTGGGGGCAGCGACGGTCTTCATTTCAGCCTGCAGACCGAAGATGATGTCGTCAGCAAACTCCAGCAGCATACGATGGTCAGCGGTCAGACGGGGCTCGCATTCGCAGGCATTGACCAGAACGGCATCGATGGGCTTGCCGGGGTTCAGCTTGACGTAGGTGGGGAAGCCAGCGCCGCCCATGCCCACGATACCGGCATTCTTGACGATGTCGATGATCTCGGCAGGAGTCAGCTCCTCCAGAGACTTGTTGGGCTTCACGGACTCGTGCAGCTCGCCCTTGAAGTCGTTCTCCACCACGATGCTGGGGCAGGTGCCGCGGGTAGCGTGGGGACGATCCTCGATGGCGATAACGGTACCGCTGATGGAGGAGTGGATGGGAGCGGAGATGAAACCTGCCTGCTCGCCGATCTTCTGGCCAACCTTGACATAGTCGCCAACGCTGACGCAGGCGGTAGCGGGAGCGCCCAGATGCATGGACAGAGGGAACACGGCAACCTTAGGCTCGGGGAAGCGAACCAGCGCCTTATGCTCGGTAGGCTCCTTGCCCTCCACGGGATGGACACCGCCGTACCAGCCTTCAAACCGCTTTGCGCGGATTGCCTTGACGTACTCATTGATGACCTTGAAATTGACCTTGGAGTAGTCGCGAACCTGGACACCCATGGAGGTCAGCTCGCTGAGGCGACCCTGCTTCTCCAGCCGCTGCTGGATGTTCTCCCAGGCGCAGTCCTTGTTGGGGTCAACTTCACACTTGCCGTTCTTTGCGCCGCCGCACTGACCGTTGATCAGGCTCTTGGAGCAGTCAACGATGGGGCAAATGCCGCCGGTGGTGGTCAGATAGCACTGGGCGCAGGCATCGCAGGCCTTCTTGGTCAGTGCCATGCCGTGATGACCGGTGTAGTTGAGGGAGTCGGCAGCGGCGAATGTGGGCTTATTCACCATATCTGCCACAGTCTGGACACCCAGACCGCAGGAGATGACTACCACATTCTCGGCACCCTCGGGGATGACGTCTGCCAGACGCTTGGCAGTCTGGGTCTTGTTGCACAGGAAATCGACTTTTGCAGTGCCGACAATGGTCTTGCCCTGCTCTTCGGCGATTTTCGTGAACAGATCGCAATCAGGCTCTTGGTTGGTTTCAAATTCCTTGAAACACTTGTTGCAGGCAACCACGAACAGCTTGTCCGCGCCGGAAAGGGCGCTGATAAGCTCATCGGCGGCCTTCAACCGATACTTGGTATAGTTTTCCAATTGCTCACCTTCCTTATAAATATAGAAACAGTAGCGTTTGCTTGTGTTTACGGTGATATCGTACCGTTTGACATAGTATCGATATCATACATAGTAAGTATAGCACACTATAGCGGCTGAATCTAGTATAAAGTTGCCGTATTTTACATGATTTTCATTTTTCTGAGTAAAATTGTGCAAAATAAAAAGCACCACCTTTCGGTGGTGCTTTTTGGGTGGCTCGCCATGATTCTCGTTTGCATCCGCACCTTGTGCGGATCATGGTTCGGCTCCGTCAAGCCGTCGCCGGCAGCAGTCCACCGGACTGCTGCATTTAATCGTTCGAGCCCCCGGCGTCAAAAAAGCACCACCTTTCGGTGGAGCTTTTTTGGTGGCTCGCCATGAATCTCGTTTGCATCCGCACCTTGTGCGGATTATGGTTCGGCTCGGTCCAGCCCTCGCCGGCAACAGTCCGCAGGACTGTTGCATTTGATGGTTCTCGCCCCGGCGACAAAAAGCACCACCTTTCGGTGGTGCTTTTTGGTGGCTCGCCAGGGGCTCGAACCCTGGACCCACGCCTTAAAAGGGCGTTGCTCTACCAACTGAGCTAGCGAACCATGTTTAGAAATCTGGCTGGGATGGCAGGATTCGAACCTACGAATGCCAGAGTCAAAGTCTGGTGCCTTACCGCTTGGCGACATCCCAATCTTGAAACAGCGCCCCTTGGCCGGACACACTGAGCATTATAGCACGGATAAACAGAATTTGCAAGAGTATTTTGTAGAATTTCCCCGGTGTTTCCGCAAATTTCCGCCGTCACGCCCATCCCCGTGGGACGATCCACACGAGGATGGGGTGCAACCAATCATCGTTCCTCCGCAGACAGGGTATAGCGGCAGACATCGCAGATGCCCTGATTATTTCTACCGCCCTGAGGGATGATGCCGGCAAATTTCATGCCACACTTTTGCATCACAGCGCCGGAATTGGGGTTATGGGTATCGTGGTGGGCTACCAGCAGTTCCATGCCCACAACTTCGAACATAAAGGCTAGCACAGCATCCAAAGCCTCGGACATGATGCCCTTGCGCCACCATTTTTTGCCGATACAATAGCCGATCTCGCCCTTAGCGGCGGAATCGTCCAGATCGTGGACATCAATGGTGCCGATGGGCTCTCCCAGCTCCTTCAGGACAATCGTCCATTGATAAAAATCCGTCTTTTCGTAGCCTGCGATCCAGCTGTCCACCACCCATTTGGTGATGTCGATATTCGCGTGAGTGGGCCAGGTCAGATACTTGGTCACCTCTTCATCACTGCACCAGTTGTCAAACATGACCTGGGCGTCCTCAGCCCTTGCCTGCCGCAGGATCAGACGGTCCGTTTCAATTGTTTTTGTTCCCTTGTGCGAAATCATGCATACTCCCCACATTCTGCGAAAATATATAGAAAAGAAGCCCCGACTTTTCAGTCGAGGCTTTTGTGTTCGCATTACCTATTTTCACGGCCAGTCACCCGGCAACTATCGTCGGCGTACATGTGCTTAACTTCTG
>JAGKTU010000109.1 GCA_021153265.1 Clostridia bacterium | reverse complement strand
CGCCGGAACACTCCCCCCTCTACATCCCAGACCTCAGCGTAGAAGATGTGATCCTTTACTTCAACGAAGTCTGTCTGGACGCCGAATTCTCCGACAGCGGCAATGCCACTCTGGTGCAGAAATGGGACATCCCCATCTACTATACTATCCACGGTGATGCCACCGACGAGGACCTCGCCACCCTCGAAAACTTCGCCGCCTGGCTGAACACCATCGAGGGTTTCCCCGGCATTTCCGAAGCCGATGACCCTGTCCATACCAATCTGACCATCCACTTCTGCACCGAAGACGAGCTTGTCGAAATTCTGGGCGAGAATTTCTACGGCACCGACGCCGGCGTGACCTTCTGGTACGAGGACAATGCCATCTACGATGCCACCATCTGCTACCGCACCGACCTTGACCAATACCTGCGCAATTCTGTGATTCTGGAAGAGATCTATAACGGTCTCGGCCCTGTCCAGGATACCGACCTGCGGTCGGACAGCATCATCTACTCCGCCTTCTCCGAACCCCAGAGCCTGACCGAAATCGACGAACTGATCCTGAAGCTTCTGTACCACCCGGACATTCTCTGCGGCATGAATGCAGAAGAATGCGAAGCCGTCATTCGGGAACTTTACTACTAAATCTCATTTGCCTTTCCCGCCACCCTACGGTATAGTAATGCTATACACGTACCGTTCCCACAAAAACATCATCAAAGGAGTGTTTCTCATGAGCATCGTAAAAAACGAACCCAAATACAAAAACGGCCTCCTGATGGCCATCCGTGACCTGCTGGGCCACCGTGCTTTTTGGCTGTACCTGCTCTGCGACGAAGCCAAAAAGCGGGGCTTAGACCCCAAGGACTTCGGCAGTGCCGCCATCAAGCGCTGCGGTCTCTCCCAGGGCGCCGACCTGGTCAAAAAGGGTAAGACCGACAGCCTGAAGGGCCTGAAGAAGACCCTCTTCACCAAGCCCGCCCAGCTGGTCTTCGAAATGGACGTGCTTGAGAGCACCGATGACACCCTGTATCTTGACTTCCACTACTGCCCCTTGGTCAAAGCCTGGCAGAACGCCGGCTGCTCCGACGAAGAGATCGCCGACCTGTGTGACATCGCCATGTGCGGCGACCACGGCATTGGCGAGTGCTACGGTGCCAAGCTGGATCTGCCCAAGTGCATCGCCAAGGGCGACGACGTCTGCTCCCTGCGCTACCGCAAGATCAAAAAGTAAGGTATCGACTATGAAAAAGTGCCTCCCCCTCCTGTGCTTTCTGCTGATACTTCTGCTGTCCGCCTGCGGCGGCAAGGAAGAAAAAGCCGACTCCTCCGGTGAAATCCACCCCCATGCCTTTACTGAGTGGGGGTTCGACGCCACCCACCACTTTATGCGCTGCGAGTGCGGCGAGCGTAACAAAGTGGCCACCCATGACACCATCGAAGATGACTTCTGCGAAACCTGCGGTTTCTTCATCTATGCCGCGGATGACGGCAGCTACAGTATCCGCATCCCCAACGCGTACGGCAGCATCGACCACCAAATGGACTTTGATGCCCACGATAAACTGGTTTATGACTGGCACGCCGAGTACGAATACTATGACGACCGTAACCCCAAACACATGAAAGAATACGTCGACGGTGTTCTCCAGTCTGAACAGACCTTTCTGCTCTGCGAAAACCCCAAAAACGGCGATGTCTACCTGGCCGAAGAGATCTATTACGCCGAAGACGGCTCCCAGGAAATTTTACAATACGACGAGCATTGCAATGTCCTCTCCGTCACCATGACCGACTCCGTCGGAGAGATCGTCACCCAGGACGTCTACACCTACGAATTCGATGCCGACGGCAACTGCATCCATGAAACCATATCTACCAACGGCATCCCCTCCCTTGAAATGTTCTACCAACCCGATGCCGACGGCAATTTCTACCCCTATCATTGCATCTATTATACGGAAACCGGCGAAATCGAATCCGAATTCTTCTACGATGCGCTCGGAAACGAGATCGGCTGATCCCCCCAGCTTCCAAAAATGCCTGCCGCTTCCCCGGCAGGCATTTTTGCATCCCGGACTTTGTGCGATACGCCAAAAAATCCCCCTTCAATTTGTGAAAAAGCACCGCTTGTCCTCCCCCCGCCAAAATGGTATCCTATAAGATGTAGAAATATGGTAATGGCACCAATTGCCACCAAATCAGGAAAGGAT
The DNA here is from genome assembly GCA_021153265.1 of Clostridia bacterium. Taxonomy (GTDB): domain Bacteria; phylum Bacillota; class Clostridia; order Oscillospirales; family Oscillospiraceae; genus Faecousia. The sequence continues at coordinate 2,754 of JAGKTU010000109.1, read as the reverse complement.
GATTCCATGAAATCCACACTCAAACGGGCATTGGCATTGATTCTGATGGCAGTTTTACTGCTCTCCAACGTCAATTTCCTGCCCTCCGCCAGTGCAGCCCCCCTGTTTTACGGCGACTACACCGACGCAAGGAAAGTTTATGACTCCAACTCCTGCCCCAGTATGCAGGGTCTGGCAGTCGGCTCCCAGTATCTTTACACCATCAAGATCAAAACGGACAACTCCCGCGCCGTGATCACCAGGACGGACAAAGATACCGGTTCCTATACCACCCTGACGGATGCCAGTACCGGCTACAGCTATCTCACCGGTCTGGACCACGCCAATGACATGGCCGTGTGGGGCATCGACAGTAAGTCCCACCTTTTCATCGGCACCACCTTGCAAGGTTCCAATGCCATCATCCGTTACCGGGTCAACGGCACCACTCTGGAGAAGGTCGCATCCTACCACCTGACCTGCAACGGTTCGGACATCTGCGCCACCGCTCTGGACGTCATGAAAGTGGATAGCAGCGGCTATATCCATCTGATCACCAAATGGGGGCAGACCATCTACACCGGCACCGTCCATAAGGACGCCGGCAGCAACCCCACCGTCGCCATGACCGAGCTGTGTACCATCAGCAAGGAGCTGGCCTACATCAAGGGTGAAAAGCTGGATCTGTCCGACTGGGTCAATCAGGGCTTCGGCTATTACGACAACACCCTCTTTGTCCCCCTGTCCGGCCCTGATGACCAGCTCAACCGCAGCGTGGTTCTGGTCTACGATCTGGCCAACGTGCAGCAGGGTTCCACCATTTACCCCACCGACTCCGTTGTATTCCGCGTCACCAGCGGTGCCTATTCCGCCCTGTTTGAAATTGAGAGTGTTGACGTCTGCTCCGCCGACAAGAAGCTGTATTTCAATACCAACCGCCGTGTCACCGATTCCGATACCAATCACGACGGTGTCTCCAGCTTCGACGGCTACACCTATACCAAGCCCGCCGCCGCTTCTTTTGACAACGTCAAGCACTTCCACGCTGAGTTCCTGCCCAACGGCGGCACCGGCGCCATGGACATTCAGCGGATCGTCACTGGTATCAGTACCCCTCTGAGTGCCAACGCCTACACCAGAACCGGCTATACCTTCGCCGGCTGGTCCGCTCACCGTCTGGCTCAGAACCAGTGGTACTACACCAACGGCTCCACCACCGGTTGGTATGCACAGGGTTCCCAGCCCTCCGGCTATACCTACTATATCTACAGAGATCAGCAGAAGGTAGCTGCCACCTCCAATGTCTATGACGACACCGTGGAGTACGTAGCCCAGTGGAAGCCCATTGACTACACCGTCACCTGGACCATCGACGGTCAGGTCTATACGACTACCACCGCCCACTACGGTGACAAGCTCACGCCCCCTGCCTACACCGCCCCTGCCGGCAGTGTCTTCAGCGGTTGGACCGTGCCTGCTACCATGCCCGCCGAGAATCTGACCATCAATGCAACCCTCTCCGGCCTCTCCAGCACCGTCACCTGGGTGGTAGACGGCAAGACCACCACCGAAACCTACGACTACGGCGACACCCCCTCCTACAAGGGCAGCACCGACAAGGCATCTGAGGGCTGCACCAAGTACACCTTCACCGGCTGGAATCCCACCATTGCCGCCGTCACCGGTGACGTTACCTATACTGCCATCTACACCAGCACCACGGAGCATTCTTACGAGTCCGTAACCACCGAAGCCACCTGTACCACCCCCGGTTACACCACCTACACCTGCTCCGGCTGCGGCGACAGCTACACCGAATACGAAGGTACTCTGACCGAATGGTCTGAAACCAAGCCCGAGAACATCCCGGAGGATGAGATCGAAACCAAGCAGCAGTACCGCTACGCGGACAAGATCACCACCACCTCCTCCAGCGCCACGTTAGACGGCTACACCCTCGAGAGCAGCGCCTGGAACACCACCGGCACCGCCGGCTCCGTCCAGTACGTCAAGAGCTGGCCCTCAGGCTTCTCCACCTCCCACAGCCTTTACAGCACCTATAACAAGACCCCCAAGACCGCCGGAGAGACTTCCTCCACCAAGACCACCGTCTCCTCCGACACCACCACCGGCTACCTCTACTATCACTGGTGTTACGGCAATTCTTATTTCTCTGTGGAATCCAAATCTGGTGATTACACCACCTTCCATGCCTTCTACAGCACCACAAATCCCTCGGATTGTACCAATTATGATGCAAATGACGGCAGCTATTACTATCCCAACAGCAACTGCTGTTCCAACTCCGACTGGTACTGGTGCGCCACCGTCAACACCCAGAAATACACCACCTATAACAAGATCTACACCCATTCCAAGTGGAGCGACTGGTCTGCCTGGTCTGACACCCAGGTAAGCGCCACCGCCACCCGTCAGGTAGAGTCCAGAACCATGTACCGCTATCTGGACACCCCTCTGGGCAGCCATTCCTATAATGCAGTGGTCACCAAGCCCACCTGCACCGCCGACGGCTACACCACCTACACCTGCTCCGGCTGCGGTGACAGCTACGTTTCCGACAAGGTTGCCGCCACCGATCACGCCTACGTTGAGGGCGTCTGTACCGCCTGCGGCGCGATCGATTCCGACTTCGCATGGGAGTACTACCTCATCGGCTACATCAACGGCGCAGACTACGGCTGCGAGGGCGACTATGCGAACATGGGTGAGTATAAGTTCGTGGATGGCAAGGTTTCGGCAACCTTTACCGAGGAT
>JAGKTU010000108.1 GCA_021153265.1 Clostridia bacterium | reverse complement strand
AAAACGGCATAAACAAGGAAATGTAACGTTACCGAGCGGCGTAGGGCAGTTACGATACGTACTGCACCGAGCACGCATTGGCCGCCGGCCCATGCCGGCTAAACTACAATTTACCCACTTTGGTTTTGAATGTATTATACCTCCAAACCGATGTTCCTGTCAATGCGATTGACTTTGTGGGCTTGCTGTGATAAACTCCATGAAAAGGAGGGATTTTCCTATGGCATCTATTGAATCCCAGATCGGCTGTGTTGTGGATAGCATTTTGGAAGATTACAGCAATGGCCGTGCCATCGACCGGCTGGAGCCCTATGGACATCCAGACAAGGCCGTCATCGTGGAGATCATCGACAAACTCCTGCGGCTGGTCTACCCCGGCTACTCTCAGGACCGTACTTACCGCATCTACAACGCCAAGCACAACCTGTCCATGCTCATCGAGGACGTGATGTACAACTTGAGCAAGCAGATCGCGCTGGCGATGGGGACTTCTGACGCGAAGGAAATCTCCCAGCAGATCACTCTGGAATTTCTCGGTCAGATCCCGAAGCTTCGCGCTGTGGTGCAGACCGATGTGGAGGCCGCTTACGACGGCGATCCTGCCGCTACCAGTTTGGACGAAATCATTTTCTGCTATCCCGGACTTTACGCCATCACGGTGTACCGTCTGGCCCATGTGCTGTACGAAAAGAATGTTCCCATGATCCCCCGGATCATGACCGAACACGCCCACAGCATCAGCGGCATTGATATCCACCCCGGCGCCACCATTGGAGAATACTTCTTCATCGACCACGGCACCGGCGTGGTCATTGGCGAGACCACCATCATCGGCAAGCGGGCGAAGATCTATCAGGGCGTCACCCTGGGCGGTCTGTCCACCCGCGCCGGGCAGGGACTGCGGGGCAAAAAGCGCCATCCGACTCTGGAAGATGAGGTCACCATCTATGCCAACGCGTCCGTCCTCGGCGGCGACACCGTCATCGGACACAACAGCGTCATCGGCGCCAGCGCCTTCATCACAAAATCCGTTCCTGCCTGCACCACCGTCACGGCCAAGGATCAGGACTTGGAATTCCGCCGCCGGAATTGCCCCGGCTGCGACAAAATTTGATCCCAAACTCCCCCTGCCGGGAAAACCGGCAGGGGGAGTTGCTATTTTTGCGGTAATATCAGGAACCCTTTTCTGTTTGGGCAATTTGCAGCTTCGTGCCATCGGCAAAGGAAATGTATTCCACCTGCTCTAAGTCGATGGGTGTATCGGTTTCGAGTGTAGAACCGCCGTGCAGTTGAATCCGGCTGCCGTCTTTCATGACTACCCACAGCAGTTGGCCGTTTAAGGCGGCAAAGTCTGCACTTGCGCCTCCGCTATGTTCGATGGTCGCACTGAATTTCCTCAAAGTAAAGGAAGTGACAGTCACATTCTTTACCACAGGACTGCCGTCGGGACGCAGACTCACACAAACGTCCACGTGAATCGGCTCCTGAATCAGCTCCAGCTCAGAACCATCGCTCATAGAGCCGTCAAATGTAATGGGGAACCACCATTCACCTTCTACCAGTATCCGCTCAGTATCACAGTATTTATCAACCACAATATCTACAATATGCAGATTCCAACGGGAACCTACGTCAAAGGGCATAGAGCCGTTTGCTAGTGTATAGTTTGCAACCATTACCAAATCCTTAGTATTACGCAAACCGTCTCCATCAGAAACGTCGTTGAACGCACCGCTGCCCCAGAGCAATTCGGCATCAGAGGTGAATTCATCATAGTTCGTTCCCGTGCCGATATTCAGGCTCTCGATATCCGTTCCTTTAGGTGCGGTGACACCAACAACCACCCGTGCCACATAACCGTCCGTTTCAACGGATTTGAGGGTCAGGGTGTATCCGTTCTGGGTGGCGGAGGAAGGAAGAGCAGGCTGATTCTTCACGGCCGACGGATCAACCAGCTTAGGCTGGATGTTAAAGTCAATGGCGTCCGCCACCAGCTCCATCTGATTATCGGTCATATAGGATTGTTCCCACCAAGTTTTGCCGTCAACATTATATCCGCAGTCAATTCTGGTGTCAATTTGCAGGAACATCATGGCTTCTTTCCGCTCATAAATGATCCAGCCACGTCGGTCAGAGGGTGAGCGGATGATCAGAACGTTGTTGCCGGCAGCCGTGGTATAGTTCCATTCCTTCCAGTCACCGGTGGCTTCAATGGTGATCAGATCACTGCTGAAGCAATCCTTGCGGTTCCAATACAAAACGGCACTGGTGTTTGTAACTTCGGCGTTCCCCGGCAATTCGACATCCAGATTCAGCCAGAAGTTACCGTTTTCGTAGGCAGCGCCGCTGTCAGAACGCAGCATTACACCGTTGTTGGTGGTAAGGATTCGCTCGATGCCTAAGGCCTGGCACATATTCTTCGTCGTACGGAAATCCAGTTGTGCCCCAACGGGCTTTAGCTTATGTTCTTTCAGTATGGCATCCAACGCATCCTTCATTTCCTGAGAATACAGTCCATAATGCTGGTACTCAGCCGGGAATGCCGGCTCATTTCCCCAAGTCGATATCTGGATTTCCCCCTTGGGATCATACGACTGCATGAATTTGTACCACGCAAGTGCCGCTTGATATCCTTCGGAGCCTTCCAGCCCGGACAGAGTCAATACCTCCAGATTCACTGTTTCCGTACCGAGGATACTTACGCCGTCCTCGGCATACACATACCGTTCATCGTTGGTTTCTCCGATTTTCAGAGAATCCATTCTTAGAACATAGGCCGCAACACAACCAACCAGCATCAGCAGCATGGCGATCAGGGCAGCGATCAACACCGGGCGCCGCAGAGAGAGGATTTTCTTTTCCTCCCTGAACTGCGTGACATTCTCCGCTTCCTCCACAAATTTGGCATTTACATAGTTCATTCCGAGTAACAGGTCTTTTCCCTTCATACTGCAATTCCCTCCCGATTCAAAAATTCAGACAGTTGCTTTCTGGTTCTCAGAAGCCGCATTTTTACCTTGCTTTCGCTGATTCCGTAGCGCTCAGCGATTTCCGCAATGGTATCGCAAAACCAGTAGCGCCGCAGGAAGATCACGCGGCTTTCCTGAGAAATGCTCTCAAGAAATGCATTCATGGCTCTGCCGATTTCTTTTGCTTCCACTTCCGCTTCTTTTCGTTGGTCAGGAATACACAGTGCCATTTCATCCGACAGGGAAACTACCTCTGCCTTTCGTTTGGCCGCCGCCTTCCAATCCAATTTGCCCAGAGCGAAATGTCTGCAAAGTTTCGCCAGATATGCGTAGAGACACGCTGGTCTCTGGGGAGGAATGGTCTGCCAGGTCTTCATGTATGTATCGCTGACGGATTCCTCCGAATCCTGCGTGTTGTGCAGGATCCTATCTGCCAGGTAAAAGAGTTTTCTGCCGTAGGCAGCATCCGTCTGGTAGATAGCATCCTCTGACCGCGCAAGATACAAATCGATGATTTTTGCATCTTCCACTCAGGTTCACCTCCTTTTTTGGTTCTCACCCTGTAAGAGGGATTTGGATGGGAAAGGGTCACGGCTATTTTACTTTTTTCTTCCGGGAAAATCAAATTCTCGCCAACATGAGCAAAAGCCTGCGAGGCAGAAATTCCCCCTGCCGGGAAAACCGGCAGGGGGATTCTGTGTTTTGGGGTGAGGGTTTTAGGTATTTGCGCCGGGGTAGATGACAATATTCATACTGCTGGTTCCGGCGATGGTGCTTTCATTCACGACGATGGTGCCGCCATCGTACTTGTAGAAGGACATGCTGGACTGAATATCCATGCCCATGGTGCCGTTGCTTTCGTTGGTGTTGTAGGGCTCGCCGCAGAGTTCCTCCACCTGCTTTACCATATCCTTGGTTTCCTTGTCATAGTCCACGTCGCTCTTGCCGTAGGCGACTTCGGAAATATTCAGGCTGATACCCAAGGCGCTGACCTGTCCGTCCCAATTGCCGAAGGTAAAGGCCACATACTGGGCGGTACTGCTCTTGGTCTCCAGACCGGCATCCTTCAGGAAGGCTTCCGCATCTTTCAGAGAGTCGGTGGGGCATTCCAGCAGGTCGGTCAGGTTGGACTTCTTGCCGCAGGCGCCCAGGGACAGCACCATGACCAGTACCAGCAGAAGGGAAATCAGTTTTTTCATATGTTTCATCCTCTCTTTCTGTTTCAAAAGGCAAAACGAAAATTTGCACTTTTGGAATAAGCATATTATACATATCACCAACCGGATTCGCAAGTGTTTTTGTCAAATTTTTAAAAAGGAGGGGTTTTCCGTCTTCCGCTTTTGTAATCGCATCCGGAAGAAATGAGCAGTGGCGCAGCCAATGCTGCGCCACTGTGTTCGTTGCTTTATTGTTCCTGAGCGGAGTTTGCTGCGGAAATCATCAGTGCAGGTAAGCACGAGCGGAATCGGAGAACTTCATGATATTCTCGTACAGGGAATCCGCATTGCTCATACGGGCAATGTAGCTTGCCATGCTGTCGGTGGCGGAGCCATAGACGGTGCCGTCGGCGTTGTAGACGGTGACGGTGACCGGCATACGTCCGTCGGCAACCACGATCTGGTCAATCACGATCAGATAGCTTCCGCTGATCAGAGTGGGAGCCACGCGCTCAGACACCTTGACGCCGGAGTGGTTGGTGAACTCGATCACAGCATACATATTGGCGGTAGTACCGACAAAGTTCATCTGCATGCCGATGCTGCTGCCCAGCTCCAGACGGGTGCCGAGGTAGTTGGCGCCCTTGACACGGATGTCGGTGACCGCGGGCTTGGTGGCGGTGCCGTAGGCCTTCTGAGTTTCAGAAAGCTTGGCGTTGGCCAGATCCTCGGTGTTGTAGCCGTAGTAAACCTGCGCCGCTGCACCGTAGTTCAGCATGTCGACCATGAGAGCTTTGGACTCGGCATCCTTCTTGTCCACATTACGCATAACGTAGCTCTGGATAGAGTCG
>JAGKTU010000050.1 GCA_021153265.1 Clostridia bacterium | reverse complement strand
GAGTCATTAACCGATGCTCTGACGGCCCTGAAGTGGCTATGAGACGTTGAATTATTCGTGGAGAGTAATTTGCATTACTTTCACTTTTTCATTCAACGTACAAAACTGGAGGAGGCGAGGAAATGGAATACTTAAAGGAATTAAATCCGGAGCAATATGAGGCGGCGACGACTACGGAGGGCTACATCCGGGTGGTGGCAGGCGCCGGGTCGGGCAAGACCAAGACCTTGACCGCCCGGTATATGTATCTGGTGGAGGCGCTGGGGATTTCGACGGCGAATATCCTGTGCGTCACCTTTACCAACAAGGCGGCGGCTGAGATGAAAAAGCGCATCCGGCGGCAGCTGCCCGATCAGGATCTGGGAAGGATCACCACTTTTCACGGATTCTGCGTGGGTCTGTTAAAAGAGGACTGCCATGTGGTGCAGTATCCCACCACCTTCATCGTGCTGGATGAGGAGGACAAGGAGGCCATCCTGAAGACGGTTTTCGAGGATCTGGGTATCACCGGCAGGGATATGACCATCCGGGAGGCTGTGGATCACATCGGCTGGCGCAAGGGCGGCAGAGGATATGTGAAGACGTTGATCGATCCCGATGTGAACCGGCTGCTGAAACTGTCCGAAGAGGCAACTACGCTCAAAGATAAAGTGCTCTATCGGTACTTCTATGAGCAGCGGAAGTGCTATGGATTGGATTTTGACGATCTGGTCTATTTTGCGCTGTACATTCTGGAACATGACAAGGCAACGAGGGAGAAATGGCAGCAGCGGCTGGAATATGTGATGGTGGATGAGTTTCAGGACATCGATAAGGATCAATACGCACTGGCGGATATCTTAAGCGGCTATCACAAGAACCTGTTCGTGGTGGGTGACCCGGATCAGACCATCTATACCTGGCGTGGGGCGGATGTGAAGTTCATTCTGGAATTTGACAGCCGACACGAGAATGCGAAAACCATCTATCTGAACACGAATTATCGGTCTGCACCGCAGATTTTGGCGGCGTCGAATGCCCTCATCGACAAAAATCGGGACAGGCTCAAGAAGAAGCTAACCCCGGTGCGAAGTGATGCGAAAAAACCGCTGTATTTTCATGCGAAGAACTCCCAATTGGAGGCGGACTGGGTTACCGCCAATATGCGCGCCCTTCACGAGGGCGGACAGCCCTACAGCACAATGGGCGTTCTGTATCGGGCACACTATGTGTCCCGTGCGCTGGAAGAGTCACTGATTCGGAACAAGATTCCTTATGTGCTGTACTCCGGTGTGGAATTTTACAAGCGCAAGGAGATCAAAGATGTGCTTTGCTACCTGAGAATGATCTATTGCGGAGATGATATCAGTTTCCTGCGAACGGTCAACGAGCCGAGAAGAGGTGTGGGGCGCACCAGAATTGCCATGATCAAGGAATATGCCGCGCTGAATGAATGCAGTCTGTACGAGAGCCTCAAATCCAATCTGGATACGCCGCTCATTATGCGAAGCAGAGCGAAGGAATACGTTCGACTGATTGAAAAATACAGGGCCATCTTTGATGGGATGGACCTGACAGATCTGCTGACGGGAGTGTTAAGTGAAAGCGGCTATGAGCAGATGCTGAGGTCTTCCGGTGAGGAGGAACGGCTGGACAATCTGGCGGAACTGAAGCAGGCCATCTATGACTTCCAGCGCAAAGCCGGGGAAGAGGTCAGTTTGGGTAATTATTTGGATCATGCGGCTCTGTTTACCAACATGGATCAGACGGAGAAGGCTCAGGCGGTGAAGCTGATGACCATTCATGCAGCTAAGGGTCTGGAATTCCCCAATGTGTTCCTTTGCGGTCTGTCCGAGGGAATTTTCCCCGGAAAACGGGCAAATACACGGGAGAAACTGGAGGAAGAACGGCGGTTGTGTTACGTAGCTTTCACAAGAGCCAGAGACAGGCTGTTCCTGTCGGATGCGGCGGGAGCGAATTATGACGGTTCGTTCCGGTACCCCAGCCGATTCCTGTTCAATGCGGAAAAAGAGCATGTGGATTATGTGGTGCCGCTGGATCCGGAACTTGTGGAGGAAGCTATGGCCGGAATCCGCCGGACGGAGGACTTTTCTTCGGCGGTGGAGCAGCCCGATCAGGCTGTTGGCAAACGGGTGAAGCATATGGTTTTCGGAGAGGGGCAGATCATCGGCATTCCGAGAGCGCAGGAAGGGTACATCGTCCAGTTCGACAGTATGGTGACACCGAGAACCTTTGGTGCTGGCGTAAAACTGGAGTTTCTATAAGAAAAAGACCTCCCGAAGGAGGTCTTTTTCTTATTCGGTGATGGTGAAGGTTCTGGTGGTGGCGATATTGCCGTTGAAGAGCAGATACACCGTATACTTGCCGGGGGTGGTGGGTGTATTCTGGATATCCATTTCAAAGTAGTGATAATTGGTATTATTCCACATATTGTACCAAGTATCCTGATCGGTATAAATGGTGGAGGAAATTACATTACCGTCCGAATCCTTTACATAGCACAAAATGGAGGTATCCTCACGGGGAAGATAGAAATCCACAGTAGCCCGAAGAAGCATGGATACCTTCTTGCCGGACTTGAAGGTGTCGGTGTAATTCTGCTTGCCTACGTTTTTATAGCTCCAGTTTGCCTTGCTGGGGGTTACCAGCAGGTTGGTGGCGATTTTGGAACGAGGCAGAGCATGCTTGTTGAAGCTCTCTGCATCAGGGCAAGTGAAGGTGAAATCCTCGCAGAATATAGTGGTTCCATTGGCGGCCTGAACAGTCAGATGGTAGGTAGAACCGGGGATGCGCAGGTCGATCGTAGCGGTGTTGGTTTCGGAGCGAACCACTCTGGTATCCGTGTTATTGTCCAGTGTGTACATCAGATGCCAGCCGTCCAGCGGTGCGTCGCCCTGATACTCCCAGGTGACATTCAGTACTTCTGGGGTCTCGGCATCCACGGTGATTGCAGTGATGGTGACAGGGTTGGCAGTGACACTGACAGGGGGTGCGGATTTGGACATGCCTGCGGCCTTGACCTCCACGGTATATCCCTTGTTGACCTGAACGTCCGTAAAGGTCACGGAGGTTTCGGAGGAGGTCAGTTCCTGCTTGATGCCGTCTTCGGAGTAGCATGTGATCAGCCAGGAGGCTACTGAACTGTCAGCAGGAGCCTGCCATTGGGCGGTGAGATTACCGTCTGTAAAGGTGGTGATCTTCAGATTTTCTGCCAGAACGATTTTGGATGCCGTAAAGGTGATCACGTTTTCACCGGTCAGGTAAATATCCCCGGGGGGAATCAGCTCAAAGGTATACTCCTTGCCAACGGTCAGTCCGGTGAGGGTGACACTGTGACCGTTAAAGGGAACCGTTTGGGCTTCCTCACCTTCGGTATGGTAGGAAACCTGCCAGTCGGGGGACTTTTCGGGGCCGGTAATGGAGAAATCCAGAATCACGGAACCGTCCTCGGGACCGGTGTTGACTTTCAAATCGGTGATCTTGGTTTCCGAAGCAGTATGATGGCTGCCGCGATAGATGCCGGTGAGCTTATGGAAGCCGTCAATTTCGATCTGGATGGTATAGCTGGTACCGGGGGTCAGATCGGTGAAAATAACTTCACCGTCTTTCAGCGTCTGGCGCTTGGAGTTGCCATGGGTATCAGAGCAGACGACGGTCAGCTTTCCGTCTTCGATCTCCGTATCCACGGAAACGGTGAGCTGATTATTGGTGCCGGTGATCTTCAGTCCATCAATGCTCTGCAGGTAGTAAGTCCGGTAGAAGAACAAACCGCCGATGGCAAGTGCACTGACGAGAAGCAGCACCAGAACCAGAACCAGAGGGTTGAACTTCTTTCTGGGCTTCTCAGCCGGAGAGCGCTGCTGAGGGATCTCTTCCGCAAAGTCAGCACTGTCCTCGCCATCGAAGATCTGGATGCCGCGATGGGCATGCTTGACACGCTCAGTGTCCACGATCATGGTTCTGCGGTCATCTTCTTCCATAACGGAAAGGGGAGCAGATACTGCGGCAGGAGCTGCATCGGGGGACGGCAGTGCGACAGAGAGGTTGATGGTGGCGTCGCTGACGGGCAGATCCACAGCGGGCATAGAAATCAAAGTGTCTGCCATGCTCAGCATGGTACTTGCTTCTTCGGTGACCGTTTGCTGAGTATCCTCCTGCGCGGCTGTATCGCTGGGTGCGGCATCGTCATCAACTGCAGGCGCAGGTTCGACAGAGGTCTCTTCAGCGGACTCCTGAACGATGGGCTCTTCAGCAGGCGTTTCGGGCTCTTCCGCGGATTCTTCGACGGGGGAGCTGCTGGCCGCATGAGGATTCAGCGGGGTGTCATTAACCGTGTTGCGCTGCATATAGGCAGCCAGTGCCTGTCCAATGGCCATAGGGTTGTCCCAACGGTCGCGGGGATCGGGGGCAACGGCCTTCATGATGATCTCTGCGATCTCATAGTCGGCGTTCAGAGGAGCGGGCAGGGGCGTCTCAGCGGTATTGGGTTCGCTGGGAAGCTGACCGTTATTGAACACCTGATAGAGGATCATGCCGGCGGCGTAGGTATCGACCGTCTCATTCAGTGTGGCAAGGGTGTCATCCTGATCCGGGGCAGTATACGCACTGCGGTATTTGCTGGGAAGGCTGGTGTACTTGAGACTGTCCAGCTTGACAAAGCCCAGATCACCGATGCGGTATTCCCGGTCATCGGATACGAAAATGTTCTCAGGCTTTAAATCTACATACAGGAAGCCGGACTTACGGCAGATGGCCAATGCGGCACACAGATCCAGACCCAGATTGACGGCGGCAAGATGCGTCATGGGACTGCGGCGCATGAAACGATCCAATGTCTGCTTGTAACTGCCCAGCAGGTAGACCTGGTAACCCAGATCGTTATTCTCCATAGGGACGACCTGCCAGCTTTCGTAGGGAAGGAAGCCTTCCAGCTTGGACAACTTTTTCAGAGCTTCCGCTTCTGCGACCACCTCGTCGGCAAGCGCCTTGAAGTAATCCAGTGCGGCTGCGGGATCCTTATATGCGCCGGTGAGCAGCAGGGCATCCAATTGCGCCTGAGAACCGGGGATGGAAATGACTTTCAATATGTATTTCTGATCGGAATTCTCTTTCATGGCCGGATAACAGCTGACACCATCATGACTGCTCAGGGAGCCGCCAATGGCGAAACCGTCCAGCATGGGGGAGATGATTTTGGGATCGGACAAGTCTATCGCCTCCTTTAACCACTATATCATAAAATAAAATTTCAAAAAAATCAACATATTTGTAGTTGTTTTCTGGGGAAAAGAGTGGTATAATTGCAGGTAATAATGGTACACTTTGTGAAAGACTAGGAGGAATACCATGAACAAGGTAATTTGTGACATTTGTGGAACCACTTACCCGGAAACGGCAGAGCAGTGTCCCATCTGCGGATTTGCCCGGGACATGGGTGCTGCATCTGCTGATGAGATGCCTGTCGAGGAGATTCCGCAGGCAATGCCTGCGCGCCAGCAGGTAAAGGGCGGACGGTTCTCTGCCGCCAATGTGCGCAAGCGCAACAACAGTACCCCTCGTTATCAGGCGCAGCTGGTTGACGATGAAGATGAGGAGTATATTCCCACCCCCACACCGAGAGCACCCGTTGTGCCTCAGACGCCTGTTGCACCCAGAACACCCGTGGCACCTCAGGCACCTGGTGCACCCAGAACACCCGTGGCACCTCAGGCACCTGTTGCACCCAGAACACCTGTGGCACCTCAGGCACCTGCTGCACCCAGAAACCCCGTGCCTGCTAAGCCCCCAAAGGCATCCAAGGCACAGAAGGCTCCTGCGGATGATTCCAACAAGCCGCTGGTGATTATTTTGATCATCCTCATCGCTGCGGTGCTGGTGGTTTCTGCATTCCTGTTTACCAAGTATGCGCTGCCTGCCATTACCGGCGACGATAAGGAAACTACGAAGCAGACCGAGGAAGAGTCCACCGAGAGCGAACCTACCGAGGAACCCACTGTTCCCTGCGAAACGCTGACCCTGCTGGATGGTACCGGTAAGGATCTGACTGAGGAAGGCCAGTACTGGCTGTTGAATGTGGATGTTCAGCCTGCCGATACCACGGATAAGCTGGAGTTTAGCTCTGACAACCCGGATGTTGCTACCGTCAATGAGGAAGGCCGCATTCAGGCTGTTGGCGAAGGTGAAGCGGTCATTACCGTCAAGTGCGGTGCGCAGGAAGTTACATTCAATGTGACTTGTGTGTTTGCCACCGAACCGCCCGAGACGGAACCCACCGAGCCGGAACCCACTGAGCCGCCCACCACCGAGCCCACCGAACCTGAACCTGTGAAGATGACGGTGAATGTTAAGAAGCTGAGCATCCGCAGCGGCGCCGGTACTGACAACGAAAAGGTTGGCAGCTACAAGAAGGGCGAAGAGGTCACGATCTACGAGCAGGTGACTGTCGAGGACGAAAAGTGGGGCAGAACCGACAAGGGTTGGATCTGCATCGACTACTGTAAGTAAATGCGTTAAGCCCTGCAAGGTATCCTTGCAGGGCTTTCCTTATTCGCCTTCGATGATGTTGTTTCTGCGGAACAGGAAGGACACACACCAAAGACCTGCAAGGCCGATGATTGTGTAAACGATTCGGCTGAACAGAGAGTCGGAACCGCCGAACAGCCATGCAACCAGATCAAACTGGAAAATTCCCACAAGCCCCCAGTTGACACAGCCCACAATGGAAAGGATCAGCGACATCGTATCCATGAGCAATACCTCCTTACTACACTTGGATGCTGTTAGGATGCCCACTGGGGACATTCCTATACAAAATTAAGAAAATATTCGAAGACGGTTGCATTGTTCGCCTTTTTTCGCTATAATATGCGAAATGATGATTGTCGGAGGACGAACGATATGACAACTTTATATGAGGGTGCATTTGCCAAGCTGAATCTGACACTGGATGTTCTGGGAAAGCGTGAGGACGGCTATCACGATCTGAAAAGCGTGATGCAGACGATCTCTGTCCGGGATGATGTGGAGATCGACATCGGTACAGGCAAGCCCTGGACGCTGGAATGTTCCGAAGAGGGAATTCCCTGCGATGAGCGGAATCTGGCATGGAAGGCGGCAAAGGTCTTCTTTGACGTAACGAAAAAAGATCCTGACGGAATTGCTATCCGGATCACAAAGCGGATTCCTTCCGGCGCCGGCATGGGCGGCGGAAGTGCTGATGCAGCGGCGGTGCTCCGGGCGCTGAACCGTCACTATGGAAATCCCTTCTCCATTTTTGCTCTGGCGGAACTGGGCGCGCAGGTTGGCAGCGATGTGCCATTCTGCGTGGTGTGTGGTACGGCGATGGTGGAGGGCCGCGGCGAGCGACTGCGGAAGCTCCCGGATATGCCGGACTGCGTTTTTGTAATCTGTAAGCCGGAGTTCTCTGTGTCTACCCCGGAACTTTATAAGAAAATCGACGAGGTGGCCATCCCCAAACGACCGGACAACAAGGCTATGGAAAGCGCACTGCTGGCAGGTGATTTGGGTAAGGTCTGTGAGAATGTGTTCAATGTTTTCGATCCTGTGGTCACGCAGGAACATCTGGAACTGAACTATATCAAGTCCATTTTCAACTCCTATGGCGCTGCTGCGTTCCAGATGACCGGCTCCGGCTCTGCGGTGTTTGCCATCGTGCCGGATTTTGAGTTTGCAGCGGTGATCTGCAGCATGCTTCGGGACAATTATCCCAACGTATTTATTGCCAAGCCTGTTTGATTTTTCGATTCACCGTCCATACTGGAAGTATTTCCGTATGGGCGGTGTTTTTATGAAAAAAGCGATCAAAAGGGTGGCAGTTTGTTTATTGTTGGCAGGACTTTTGTGGTGCGGCACATTGCTTGCCGACCGGCAGCGGCTGAATCAGGAACTGATCCGACTGCATGTTGTGGCAAATTCAGATTCCCGGGAGGATCAATGGCGAAAGGTGCTGGTACGCGATGCCATCGTGGATTACTTGGCGGAGGAACTGAAAAATGTGACCGACGCGGAGCGGGCTAAACAATATATTCAGGAAAAACTGCCACAGCTAAAGGCAATTGCGGAAAAAACCCTTATATTGGCAGGCTGTGAGGCGTCGGTAGAAGTTTCTTTGTCACAGGAGGCGTTTGACAGACGGGACTACGACACCTTTTCGCTGCCGGCGGGGGTATATGAGGCTCTGCGTGTGGTAATCGGCGAGGGCGAGGGACAGAACTGGTGGTGCGTGGTGTTTCCGGGACTTTGTGTGCCGGCGACTGCGGATGGATTTGGCGCTGTGGCGGCTGGCGCGGGTTTTCCGGAACCGCTGGCCGGCGCGTTGAGCCGGGAAGAAGGGTACGCAGTTCGGTTTTGGGTACTGGATACCTTGGGACGGATAGAAATTTGCTGGTTGAAGCCATAATTGTACCCTGTTTTTTGGACGGATTTTGTGATAGACTATCGATATAGAGAAAGGGGGGATCTCCGTGCTGCATTTACTGTTGGGTAAAGACTGGACGGCGAACCGTACTGAGATTTTGAGTCGGGTGGCCGATGATGTGAAACACAGACGCGGCGGCAGAATTTTGATCGTGCCGGAACTGATCAGTCATGAGATG
The DNA here is from genome assembly GCA_021153265.1 of Clostridia bacterium. Classification (GTDB taxonomy): domain Bacteria; phylum Bacillota; class Clostridia; order Oscillospirales; family Oscillospiraceae; genus Faecousia. The sequence goes on along the minus strand of JAGKTU010000050.1, from coordinate 7,342 downwards.
GAGAGGCAACTTTGCGCTGCTGCCGGAAATACCGCCAGCCGGTATGCGGAGGTGCTGTCCTTTACAAGACTGGCCCGCCGGGTGGCGGATCAGATGGGCGCGGCAGCAATGGAATCGCTGGATGCGGGCGGACGGGTTGTGGCAATGGCGGCTGCTGCCCGGAATCTGACCAGCAGACTGAAGGCCTACGCCGCGGTGGAGACAAAGCCGGAGTTCTTAACGGGACTGATCGATGCGGTGGATGAATTCAAGCGCTGCTGCATCACATCCGAGGATTTGATGGCGGCGTCCGCCGGGACGGAGGGTGGCTTTGCCCAGAAGTTGGAAGAACTGGCACTGCTGCTGGAAGGCTATGACGCCATTTGCAGCCGGGGTAAGCGGGACCCCCGTGATCAGGAGACACAGTTGCTTGAGCAGTTGGAGGAAGGCGGTTTCGCAGAAACGCACACCTTTTACATAGACGGTTTTCCGGATTTTACGCGGCAGCATCTGGCGATTTTGGAACACTTGATCCGGGTGAGCCCCGATGTGACGGTGAGCTTAAACTGCGACCGGATGGAGTCGTCTCTGCTGGCCTTTGAAAAGGCAGCAGCTACTGCCCGGGAGATTTGGAAACGGGCGCAAAATGCCGGTGTGGAAGTGGAAATCCGGTATGTTTCCTCCGAAGAATCTCTGTTGGCGGCGGTGCGGGAGGGGCTTTTCCAAGGCGCGGTCCGAAAAGGACAGGCAAAAGACTGCCTGCAGCTCTACCGGGGGGATTCTGCCTATCAGGAGTGCTTGGGCGCTGCCTGCGAGATCCAGCAGAAGGTTCGCTCCGGTGCCAGGTATCGTGACATCACATTGGTTTGCACCGATATGGCGGTGTATCAGAGCTTGGTGCGGCTGGTTTTTGGCCGCATGGGGATCCCTGTGTATCAATCCGGTACAGAAGAGATCCTGCAAAAGAGTGTGGTTGCCACGGTGCTGAATGGTTTGGAGGCGGCGCTGTGTGGATTCGAACAGAAAAATACGTTGCGTTATCTGCGCTCAGCTCTGTCGCCGCTATCACAGGATCTTTGTGATGAAGTGGAAAACTATGCGGTGGTTTGGGCCATTCACGGCAAAAAATGGCTGGAAGAATGGAAAAATCATCCTGAGGGGCTAAGTGGAATTTGGCGGCAGGAAACCGATCAGCAGCTTGTCCGGCTGAATGAAGGCAGAACGGCGGCCTTGGTTCCACTGGAAAAACTTCGAAAGGGTTTGGCAGATGCCAAGAATCTGCATGAGCATGTGCTCGCGCTGTACGGTTTCCTTGTGAACCTGGAACTGGAAAGACGATTGGCAGAACTGGCCCAGGAACTGGATGCGGCCGGAGATAACCGCAGCGCGCAGATTCTCAATCAGCTTTGGGAGATATTGCTGTGCGCATTGGAGCAAATGGACGATGTTCTGGGCGAGACTGCCTGGGAGACGGAACATTTTGTAAGGCTGCTGCGGCTGCTGCTGAGCCAGTATGATGTTGGCACTATCCCGCCGGTTCTGGATGCAGTGCAGATGGGTCCGGTGAGCGCTATGCGCTGCCATAAGCAGAAACATCTGATCATTCTGGGAGCGGAAGAAGGAAATCTTCCGGGCTACACCGGATCGGCAGGCGTGCTGACGGATCAGGAGCGTGTGGCGCTGCGGCAGATGGGTATTCCGCTGACCGGCGGCAGCATGGAGGGTATTCAGGCGGAGTTTGCGGAAATCTACGGCGTATTCTGCGGTGCGCAGGAGACGATCAGCGTCTATTGCTCCGGAGAGCAGCCCTCCTTTGTATACCGGCGGCTTTGCGATATGGCAGGATGTGCGCAGGAACTGCGTTGCGACATGGGCTTTGCCGGGGCAGATGAGATGGAAGCGGCGGCGTATTTGGCCCGATTCTCCCGGAAGGAACAGGCGGCGCGGCTGGGTTTGACGGATGCGTACGAAACAATCGTGAATCGGCGCGGGTATGCCTTGGGTGAGGTGAAGCCTGAGCATGTGAAAAAACTCTATGGCGATACCCTGAACCTCTCTGCTTCCCAGATCGACCGGCAGGCGGAGTGCCGCTTGTCCTACTTCCTGCAATACGGCCTGAGAGCAAAGGAAAGGAAGGAAGCCACCGTTGATCCGGCGGAATTCGGCACCTATGTCCATGCGGTTCTGGAGAATACTGCCCGGACCATACGGGATCGGGGCGGTTTCTCCAAGGTGTCGCTGGAGGAGACTATGGAAATTGCTCACGGGTTCTCTGAAACCTATGCTAAGGAGCATTTTTCCCAACTGGATTCGGATCGTCTGCAATATCTGTTCCAGCGCAATACGGAAGAACTGGATATGGTCGTCCGCGAGCTGTGGCTGGAACTGAAGGACGCACTGTTTGCGCCTAAGGATTTTGAAGTGAATTTTGGCGGTCAGGATGGTTTGCCTCCGATTCCCATTGATAACGGAAGCATGAATGCGGTGCTTCGGGGCTTTATTGACCGGGTTGACACGTGGGAAGAAAACGGAAACACCTACTACCGTGTGGTGGATTACAAGACAGGTCGGAAGGATTTTGACTACTGCGATGTGTTCAATGGCGTGGGGCTGCAGATGCTGCTTTATATGTTTGCGCTGAAGCATACCGGCGAAGACCTGCTGGGAGATCATCCGGTTGCCTGCGGTGTGCAGTATTTTCCGGCGAGGGCGCCGTATCTGTCCTCGGACGGTCGGATGTCGGAGGAGGATGCACAGAAGGCACGGCAGAAGGAATGGAAGCGTAAAGGTTTGCTTTTGCATGACGAAGCGGTGCTGCAGGCTATGGAGCCGGGGCAGAATCCTACGCGGTTGTGCTACAGTGTGAAAAAGGATGGCTCGATTTCCGGTGATCTGGCAGATCGGGAACAGCTAAAAATGCTGGAAAGCTACATTTTCCGCTATCTCGCCCGGATGGTGGAGGATATCGCATCGGGAAATGTAACACCAAACCCCTACACCCGGGGAACGGCGCACGATGCCTGCGCATGGTGCCCTTATGGCAGCATCTGCCATAAGGAGGATGTGAAAGGCAGACGAAATTACAAGGCAATGAACGCCCAGAAATTCTGGGAGGAGATCGGAAAGGAGCTGAAGACCAATGGCGGATAAACTGACCCCCCAACAGGCACAGGCAGTCAACGACCGGGGGGGCATGCTGCTGGTCAGCGCGGCTGCAGGTTCCGGTAAGACCAAGGTTCTGGTGGATCGGCTGATGAAATATCTGACCGACCCGACCGATCCTGCCAATTTGGATGAATTTCTGATCATTACCTATACAAAAGCGGCAGCCTCCGAACTGCGGGGAAAGATCGCGGCGAAACTGTCGGAGCGGATCGCGCAAGAGCCTGACAACAAGCATCTGCAAAAGCAGATGCAAAGGCTGTTTTTGACGAAAATCTCCACAGTTCATGGTTTTTGCGGTGATATTCTGAGAGAATACGCCTATCGGCTTGACTTGGCGGCGGATTTCCGTGTGGCTGACGAAAATGAGTGTCGGGAGATTCGCAACGTAGTCATGCAGGAAATCCTGGATGAGGCATACCGGAATGCAGGGGAGGATCTTACGTTCCGGGCGTTTGTGGATACACAGGGCCTTGGAAGAGATGACCGGCTGGTGCCGGAGATTCTGGAAAAAGTCTACGACAGCGCAAGGTGCCATTTGGACCCGGATGGGTGGATGGAGAGCTGTTTACGTGCTGTGGATGTGGAGTGTGTGACCGATGCCGCCCAGACCCTTTGGGGTCGGTATCTGGTTGAGGAACTTAGAGGGTATCTGGACGATCAGATCGTTGTTCTGCGCCGGTGCGTAGAGGATGCGCTGGCCTGCCCGGGGCTGGAAAAGCCTGTGGTCAACCTGAAACAGACTCTGGAGCAGCTTGAACGGCTGCATGGCAGCGAAACCTGGGACGATATTGTCAAAAATAAGAATCTGGATTATGGGCGGCTGACATTTCCCAGGAAATGCGACGACCCGGAGTTGGTGGAGCGGATCAAAGCGGCAAGAAATGCCTGTAAAAAGGGTCTGGAAAAACAACTCCACAGCTTTACAGATGATTCAGCCCGGGTTTTGCAGGATTTGGCTGAGTCTGCCGAAGGCGCCGAAGGCATCATCCGACTGGTAAGAGCCTTTGATCGGGCGTATACCAAGGCGAAGCGCAGCAGAAGGTGCGTTGATTTCGGTGATCTGGAGCACATGACCTTGGATCTTCTGCTGGGAAAGCATCGAAGCGGACCAACCGCTGCCGCAGCGGAAATCGGCAGTCGGTTCCGGGAGATCATGGTGGATGAATATCAGGACTCCAATGGCGTGCAGGATGCGATCTTCTCTGCATTGACCGGGAAACGGAACAATTGCTTTATGGTCGGTGACGTAAAACAGTCTATTTATCAGTTCCGGCTGGCGGATCCGGGAATCTTTCTGGAAAAGTATCAGCGGTATGTGGCGGCAGAGGATGCCGAGGCCGGGCAGGGCAGGAAAGTGCTCCTCAGCCACAATTTTCGCTCCGGAGCAGAGGTCATCGAAGCGGTTAACGATGTGTTTGCAACCTGTATGAGCCAAAAAGTTGGCGGCCTCAACTATGGTGAGGCGGAGGCCCTCCGGGAGGGTGTTCCCCATGGTGCGCTGGGAGAGCCGGGCGTAGAGCTCCATGCTCTGCAGATCCGGGAGGATACCTACGAGGAAGAAGCGGCCTTTGTGGCAGCGCGGATCCGGCAGATGCTGGATGAAGGGTGTCTGGTGCGGTGTGCGGAAGGGATGCGTCCGGTGACGGCAGAGGATATCGTGATCCTGCTGCGTTCTCCCGGTTCTGTAGGCGCACACTTCCAGCAGGCGCTGGCAAAGCAGGGAATTCGCTGTGCGGCCGGGGGCGGCAAGGATCTGCTGAAAAGCATGGAGATCGCCATTCTTCGCTCACTTCTGCAGACGATTGCCAATCCCAGACTGGATATACCGCTGATCAGTGTATTGGCAAGTCCGATTTTTGGATTTACCGCCGATGATCTGGCTTGCATTCGGGCAAACAGACGGAATATGGCGGTGTTTGATGCGCTGAAGGCATCCGGCTGTGAAAAGGCTGAGGCATTTCTGGAGGTGCTGGATCGGCTTCGCCGGACGGCCCGGATGTGCCGCCTTACGGAGCTGCTGGAACAATGTTTCCACTTGACAAGGCTGGACAGCATCTGCGCTGCTATGGAGGATGGAGAGACCAGAAGCGGCAATCTGCTGACTTTCTATCAGTTGGCGGCTGATTTTGAGGCGGGAATCCCCAGAGATTTGGGACAATTCTTAGAACATCTGGATGCCTTGGAGGAAAAAGGATTGATCACCGCAGGTGCCGGCAGTGCCGGTTGTGTGACCATCATGAGCATCCACAAATCCAAGGGCTTGGAATTCCCGGTGGTCTTTCTGGCGGGACTTTCCAGAGAGTTCAACCGGGAAAGCACCCGGGCACAGATCTTGTGCGATAAGGAACTTGGCTTGGGTCTGCACGTGGCCGACCGCAGCAGCCGTACCCGATATCCGACCCAATCTAAGCGGGCCATTGCGGCAAAAATGACTGCTGAGAGCCTGTCGGAGGAACTGAGAGTCCTGTATGTGGCAATGACCCGGGCGAGAGACCGTCTAGTGATGACCTATGCAGCGCGAAATCTGGAGGGCGATCTGAAAGATATCGCCTTGCGGATGGACTTTGATAACGGCAAGCTTCTGTGTCGGGATGTGGTTTGTCCCGGTGAATGGGTGCTTCTGACGGCAATGCATCGGACGGAGGCCGGAGAACTGTTCCATATCGGCGGAAAGCCGGCGCAGACGGTAATTTCCGAGTATCCGTGGAAGATCACCGTCAGCGAGGCGCCGGTGGTGACCGGAGTCATTGGGGAATTGGAACAGATACGGAATATGCCGGAGGGTGCGCTGGAAACAATGGAGGCAGCACTTGGCTTTGCTTACCCCCACAAGGCGGCAACCCGGACGCCATCCAAGCAGACTGCTACACAGCGAAAGGGGCGGCAGAAGGATGCGGAAGCTGCCGAGCAGGCGAAAGAGCCGAAACTTCCTGTGCGAAACTGGCGCAAGCCGAAGTTTCTGGCAGATGTGCCGCAGGGTAAGGAATACGGAAACGCCATTCATGCGGTGATGCAGTACATCTGCTACGAAAACTGCGAAAATCGGGATGCGGTGAGCAGGGAAGTTGCGCGGCTGGTGGAACGGGGATTCCTGACGCAGCAGCAGGGACAAATGGCCAATTGCGACGCAATTGCTGCGTTCTTTGACAGCAGCATTGGCAGGAAACTCCGGGGTGGTGTGGACCACATCCGGGAGTTTAAGTTCTCAATTCTGGATGATGCAGCCGGATACGGCGACGGATTGGATGGGGAGCAGGTGCTGCTGCAGGGCGTTGTGGACTGCGCCATGCTGGAGGACGATGGTATTACGGTCATCGATTTTAAGACCGACTATGTGACAGAGGAAACCCTACCCGATGTGGTGGAACGTTACCGGGCGCAGGTGCAGACCTATGCCAATGCGCTTGCGCAGATCTATGAGCAAACGATAAAGGCACAGTATCTGTATTTCTTCCGGCTGAATCGGTTTGTATCGATTGTGTAAAAAATGCACCCTCACACGAGGGTGCATTTTTGTTAGCGGCAGTTGCGGTTCTGGTTGGAGTTCTGGTTCTGATTCTGGTTGGAGTTCTGGCTGCGGTTCTGGTTCTGGTTCTGGTTCTGGTTGGAATTCTGGTTACGGTTCTGGTTCTGGTTATTCATAAATAGATCCTCCGATTTTTGTTTTGCGGTTTGACCGCTAAAGTAGTTTGCCCAGGTTTTCAGGATTTATCCTTGTCTTTAAAGATCAGACTGGCGAGCAGGCCGGAGACGATGGCGACGGTGATGCCCGCGGCACAGTTTTTTAACCCACCTGTAAAAATGCCGAGAAATCCCTGCTTGTCTACCGCTTCTTTCACACCTTTGGCAAGGTTGGCGCCGAAGCCGGTCAAGGGAACGGATGCGCCTGCACCGGCGAATTCCAGAAAGGGTTTGTAGATGCCGATGGCACCTAAGAACACGCCAATGACCACATAGCTGACCAAGATACGGGCTGGGGTGAGTTTGGTTTTGTCAATGACGATCTGGGCGATGACGCAAAGTGCGCCCCCAATCAAAAATGCCTTCAAATAGTCCATGTCAAGACCCTCCTGTGATGCAAACGGCATGGCAGACGCCGGGGATGGGCAAACCCTGCTGGGTGGAGGTGGGGGAGAGCAGGGCGCCGGTTCCGCAGAAAAGGATTTTCTTCAGCTTTCCGCGCTTGAGTTGATCCAAA
>JAGKTU010000107.1 GCA_021153265.1 Clostridia bacterium | reverse complement strand
CCAGCAATCTGATTGACAGATATATTCACTTTTACAACCATGAACGAATCCAAAACAGAACGGGAGTGGCGCCGCTGACGTTACGCCACTCCGCTTAAAATTAAATTATCCTGCAAGGGAATCCCTTTTTTGTGCTGTCCGTACAAACTGGGGCAGTTCAATCCGGCACCCCGTTTTTGTTTATTCAATGAGTCCAAAGTGGCGCAGCGCCTTGGCGATGCCGTCGTCATCCACATCCGCGGTGACGTAGTCCGCCTGTGCCTTCACCTGTTCCTCTCCGTTGCCCATGGCCACGCCGATTCCTGCAAACATAAGCATCTCCAGATCATTCTCCGCGTCACCGAAGGCGATGGTTTCCTCCGCTTTGATGCCTTTCATTTCCAGATACCGCTGGATACCCTTCATCTTGCCGCCGCCCTTGGCGATCACATCCATACCACCGTAAGTCCACCTGGACAGCACACTCTCGCCCACAATCGGGTCAAGCAGATGTTCCTCCTCCGGCCGCAGATAGGCACAGACCTGATAGATATCCGCGCCGGTGTACTCAGCAACCTCCGGCATAGCCGTGGAGATGGCCTCCTGTACATCGATGACATGGTCACTGATATAGTTGACGTACATCCGGTCCGCCTCCACCATCAAGGCAGGATATGTATGCTCGCGGAAGCTCTTGATGAGAAATTCCTTGCACTTTCCCTCAATGGGAACGCCGAAAAGGAGCTTTCGCTGCTTATCGTGGAGCATCTGGCCGTTCACCGTCAGATAGGCATCGAAGGGGATGACTCCCACCGGCAGCTTGTCCATGGCTGTGATCTGCCGCCCGGTGGCGACAACGCAGAGGATTCCCTTCTCCTGCAGCGCGGCAATGGCATCATAGGTGCTCTGGCAGACCTTTCGTGTCTTATGGGACAGCAGCGTGCCGTCCACATCAAAAAATGCCGCTTTGATCATATCTTTATTCCTCCAGCAGGCAAACGGCGTGGCAGGACATGCCCAGTCCCTCGCCGGTAAAGCCCAATTTCTCTTCCGTGGTGGCCTTCACATTCACTCGATCTACGGAAATGCCCACCGCACGGGCAATGTTTTCCATCATCTGGGGGATATGCTCCTTCAGCTTCGGCTTCTGCGCGATCATGGTCACATCGATGTTGCTGACCCGATAGCCGGCAGCCGCCACCTTTTCGCTCACAATTTGCAGCAGCTTCAGAGAATCCGCACCTTTGTAGGCAGGATCGGTATCCGGGAAGTGATAGCCGATATCCCGCAGACCCGCCGCGCCCAGCAGGGCATCGGACACCGCGTGAAGCAGCACATCCGCATCGGAGTGTCCCAGTAATCCCAACTCGTATTCGATCTTCACGCCGCCGAGGATCAGATCCCGGCCTTCCACCAGCCGATGTACGTCATAACCGTGTCCGATTCTCATACCATATCCTCCAGAATCATTTCCGCCAGCTTCAGATCCAGCGGTGTGGTGATCTTGATATTCCGCTCGTCACCCTCCACGATCTTCACCGACATACCCATATTCTCCACCGCAGAGCAGTCATCGGTGATCTTGGCATCCTCCAATCGCGCCTTTTGCAGCGCACCACGGAGCAGGTCAAAATCGAAAACCTGAGGGGTCTGCACCGCCTTCAGGGTTTCCCGATCCGGAGTACTGCTGACCACGCCTCCCGTCACCACCTTGATGGTATCCTTCACCGGGATGGCAGGGGCAGCTGCACCATAGGTGTTGGCAGCCCGGATGCACCGGTCAATAAGCTGCCAGGTTGCCATAGGTCTTGCGCCGTCGTGGATCGCCGCCAGCTTGATGTCCTCACTCAGCGCATTCATGCCCAAATGAACGGACTCTGCCCGATCTTTTCCGCCAGCCACCACAGCCTTCACTTTAGAATAACCGCCGCAGAGTTTGGACACCTCCGGGATCAGATCCGGCCGGGTGACCACCACGATCTCCGCCACCGCATCGCATTCCTGAAAGGCGCGCACGGAACGGCTGACCACAGCTTCCCCCTTGATTTTCGCCAAAACCTTGTCGATTCCTCCCATCCGGGAGGCATTTCCAGCTGCCACGATGACCGCGCCGCACTTTTTCAGCTTCAACAGTTTCCGGGCAGGCCGGGTGATCTTGGTGATGTCCATAACTTACAGCTCCTTCACGAGTTTTTTGTAAAATTCTCCGCGAACCATAAAATTCTTAAACTGGTCGAATGCCGCGCTGGCAGGGCTCATCAGCACCACATCACCGCTGACCGCAGCCGCCGCCGCCGCCCGAACCGCGCTCTCAAAATCGCCGCAGTCCACGATCTCCAGCTTTTCCGGATCAAACTCCTTGCAATTTTCTGCTGCCGCCCGGATCTGAGGGCCGGTGGCACCGCCGAGGAACAGCTTTTTTACATGCTGGCAGATTTCCGGACCCAGCACATCGTAGGGAATGTGCTTGTCATAGCCGCCGGCGATGAGGATCACCTTCTCCGGGAAACTGCGCAAGCCGGCTATCGTGCGGCTGGGAGAGGAGGCGATGGAATCGTTGTAGAACCGAACGCCATCCTTGATCCGCACCAGTTCGATGCGGTGCTCCACGCCGCCAAAGTTCTTGGCAACGGAGCGAATCACCTCGTCGCTGACCAAGCCTTCCACCGCAGCGATGGCTGCCATGTAGTTTTCAATATTGTGGACGCCGGGGAGCAGAATATCCTTGATATCCAGCACCTTTTCGCCGCCCCGGAGGATGAAACCGCCATCCAGACACACATGGCCCTTGCCCAGCCGGGCAAATTTCCGGGTCACACCGTTGCCGGCGAAGCCATCTGTGATGTCATTGTCGGCGTTGAGGATCAGCAAGTCGCTTGCGCCCTGATAGCGGAAAATATTCTTCTTCGCCTCCACATACTCATCCATATCCTTGTGGATGTCCAGATGGTTGGGTGCCAGATTGGTCACCACCGCCCGGGCAGGACTGCGGGTCATGTCCATGAGCTGGAAGGAACTCAGCTCCACCACGGCAAAATCCGTCTTTTCCATCTGCCGGGTCAAGGGCAGCAGGGGCGTGCCGATGTTGCCGCCCAGCCAGACCCGTTTGCCGGCAGCTTTCAGCATCTCGGAGATCAGGGTGGTAGTGGTGGTTTTTCCGTCAGAGCCGGTGACAGCGATGATGGGACAGGGACAGACACCGAAGAAAACCTCCATCTCAGAGGTCACCTCCGCGCCGCGTTCCTTCAGCGCCACAATTGCCGGGTTGCCCGGATGCATACCGGGGGTACGGAACAGCACATCCGCCTCCACGCCATCTAAGTATCCATCGCCGACGCGGAGCTTACAGCCGCTTTTCTCCAGTTCCAAAACTTCCGCGTCCAGTTTCTCCCTAGGCGTCCGGTCGCAACCGGTAACATCGCAGCCGAACTCCAGCAGCAGCCGCACCAGGGGTCGGTTACTGACGCCCAGGCCCAAAACTGCGATTCTCTTCCCCCGGAGGGAATTAAAATATCTTTCAAATGCCACCATATCGCACGCAGGCCGAAAGGCCGCGGATGAGGAAAGTCCGGGCTCCACAGGGCAGGGATAACGGGTAACGCCCGCCGAGGGTGACCTCAGGACAAGTGCAACAGAGATATACCGCCCGGGTTTTCCCGGGTAAGGCTGAAAAGGTGGGGTAAGAGCCCACCCGGCCCATGGTAACATGGGTTTTACGATGTAAACTCTATCCCGGAGCAACGCCGTGGAGGGACATGCGATCTGCCCGATCGTCCCGAGGAGGCGGCTTGATCCCACGAGCAATCGCGGGGCTAGATAGATGGCTGTCAAGACAGAACCCGGCTTATAGACCCGTGTCGTAAAAAGTGCCGCTGAAGTGATTCAGCGGCACTTTTCTTTTATTGTTTTACATCTTTGCGGATCATGAAGATACCGATGGTGGTGGAGGCAATGGTAAACAGATCGAAGGCAAAGCCCACATAATTCTGATGATAAAAATCATATACCGTCCACAGAACCTGCAGTCCGACGATCATCAGCTTAAAGGCCACCGGATTTTTGATGTCCAGAAACCATGTATACACCACCACAGCGATCACCGGCAGCCACTCAATCAGCTCCCGGCTGCTGAAAAACAGCGTCAGCACCGTCTGAACCAAAATGAACGTCACCTTGATCCAGGTTTTATTCTCCGTCTTCATCAGCACCAGATTCCGTGCAATACTCACGCCGTTGGAGATCACACCAGCCATAGCCCCCAGCACCAGATTGCCTGCTCCCATCAGGGCGAACTGGACGCATTGCGCCCCCAGAATCTGTTCCTTCTTCTTCAAAAAGCCGATGGCCACCATCAAAACGCAGCCTGCCAGCACAATGGCATTACCAAGCAAAAGCATACAAAAACCTCACTAAAATTTCATAAATCAGCCGATTTTTCCGCTGGTCACCAGCCAGATCCACTTCATTTCCGGCTCCGCTGCCACATTTTCCGCAGCGATCATCCAATATTGTTCCCCGGAAACGTAGAAGCCCACCAGATTGGCTGACTCACCGTCCCCACAGATCAGATAAGGCACACCTTGGTTCTCCCCCAGGGCCAGCACGATATCCCCGTTCTCTTCCGTTTCCCGGACGAACCAGTCTGCCAGTGCCTCCGCATCGGCGATTTCCCCATCGAATTCATCCAATCCCCCGGACATCACTTCCAGTTCTGTCTCCGTCTGGCTGTCCGCAAAATAGGCGCAATCCGCATAGAAATCCGCCTCATTCAGCATTTCTCCCGGCACACGGATGGCCAGACCTGCAATATTGTACGCCATCCACCCATCCGCACCGGCATCCCAGCCCTCAGGAGGCTGCACCACACCACCGCAGGCATAGGGTACCATCTGCACCGCCCGGTCCGGATGCATTCCGGTGATCTCCACCATCCACGCCCGGCCGTTTTGGGCATACAGGCCCACAACCGAATAGTCCTTTTCCGATCCGAACTCGGAATAGATCAGATACGGCACATCCCAGTAGGTTCCGCTGGCATATACGATGCCATCATTTTCTTCCACCCGGGTCTGGATGCTGTTCGCCAGCACTCCGGCATCCGTCACCTGCGTCTGCAACGCATCCTCCAGCCCAGAGATGACCTGAAGCTGTACATAGTCCTCTTCAAAATCCTCATCCCGGCTGACAAACTCACCGCTTTCCTCACATATTCTACCCTCTTCGAACATATCCGGCAAATACACCATCAGCCCTGCTATCGGGTATCCCTGCCATCCCTCCCGGGAGACATTCGGCGGTTGGGGCAACTGCTCTGCGGCATCTTCCGGCTTTTCTTCCGTACAACCCCAGAGCATTCCGGGCAGCATCATGCATACAAGCAGCACCGCCAGCCATTTCCGTCTGTTCATGGAATGATTCTCCGTTTCTTTTCCTTGTTTTCTCTACTATATCCCAACTTCCTCCCCTCGTCAAGAGCAAGAAAAAGCACCGCTTCCGCGGTGCTTCTTGGTTTTGTTTAGTTAACAGTAAATGTCAGTTCATCGGACTCACAGAGGGAATCCCATTCATCTGTATACCGAACCGCAAGGCTAAAAGAGATTTCTTCCACATCATCGATCTCGTTCTCTTCCAAAGTATAAGCCATAACACTCAGGTCACAGAAGCATACAGTATCTGCCATCACCTTATTGTACATCCATCCATCAATGGTATATCCATTAACAGACACATTCTCCGCCTGGATTAAAATATCTCTGCCGGTTTCATTCTTTACTAAAAGACGAACCATAACACCGCCAGTAGCATAAAATCCAATCCCTTTCGAAATAACGGTAACGCCTGCCTCCTCAAAGACCACTTCGCCGCTGTCATCAATTTCCTGAACATAGTCACCGGCGATGGATGTTTCGATGCTGAAAGGAGTCTGATACAGGTCTTCGTAGCTGTCAGAGTCATAGATGTACGCATTCACGCAGTCTACAGTAGCCAGCTGTTCCACTCCTGCGTTTTCCAAATACTCGGTGTAGAAGGTGATGCTACCCTTGGTTTTCTTTCCTGCCGCAACTTGCTCGAACAGAAAACCGTTCATCGAGATTCCATTCACAATGTAATTATCACCAGATAATGTAATATTCCGATCCGTATTATTCTCGACCTTAATCTTGATTTCCTGACCTAGGGGAATTTCTTCCAGGCCGGTGACAATGATCTTAATATCATTTTCATCATAGACAACCACTTCATCGATTGTCACCTTTTGGGAATCCTTCTTATCGTCCTCATCATCGTCACGGTCATCATCTTCACGCCCTTCGATGATCTCTATTTCGTCATCCTTGTCTCTATTTTTCCGTTTGGACCGGCGATCAGAAGAACTGTCTGTATCGCTGCAGCCGCACAGCAGGCCCAGCACCATGGAAAGCATCAGAACCCAGGCCAAAAACTTCTTCATAAGCTTCCTAACCTTCTTTCATATTATTGAAAACCATTCAATGGCATTTCCATTGAATGCGTGGTTATTATACATCAATTTGATTGATCTGTCAACTTGTCACCCTTTGGCTGCAACAAGCGGACAAAAGAATAAGCACCGCTTTTGCGGTGCTTTTCAGATCAAATATCTTTGCGGTAGATCACATAGGAGCCGACCACACCGGCAACAGCCAAAACAACCAGCAACCCGGTCAAAATAAAGGGAGACCATGCAGCAGGTGCAATGGCGCAGGCTGCGGTTCCTACAATACCGGTACCGACCATCCAAAATCCGCCAAATCTCTGTGTCTTCTGCCAGCTGATATCATTGCTCATGCTCCACTTCGTTCGCAGACCTATCATGCTGCCCCGCTTCACCTTGGGCATCAGATTACCCAAGGGGATAAAACTGGCAAACAGGACGACAGAAATCAACTTCATGGGCAGTTCCGTGATTCTGGAAGCATCCGCGCCGTCCTGCAGTGCCTTGTACATAAAATATCCAAACAGAACGTTGCACAGAACCAAAGTCCAGATGCAGGTAATGGCGACCACCTTAGGATTCTGCTTTTCTGTTTTATTGTTGACACGCCCGGTCAGCACCATGAAACCGGAGCCAAACAGCGCAATCGCAGGCAGCAGCAGGAATTCATATTTACTGCCCATGCGGTCCACTTTTCCGTCTGGACCGAAGTGTACCGGCACAACATCCGGTGCCATGGTCAGAAACACTCCAGTCATCACAAAGGACAGCAAAATCAATACCACAATCCATGCATAAAACTTCTTCATTCCTCTTCCTCCTTTAAATCTTTTAGCCACAGCAGTACTTCCTCCAAAACGGAAGCACACAGTTCATAATACAGATATTTTCCTTCTCTGCGGCAGCGAACCAGTTCCGCATCCAGCAGAATGGACAAATGCTTGCTGATCGCCGGGGCTGAGATCGAGAAATGCGCCCCGATTTCCGAAGCAGTCAAACTGCCCTTTTTCAGCAAATTCAGAATCTCACGTCTGGTCGGATCGGAAAGCGCCTTCATCACTTCTGACAGAGCCATATGAGCCCTCCTTTTTTATTTAACCTTTCGGTTAAGTGTATTCTAGCACGCCTGCCATGCAATGTCAACTCTTATTTAACCATTTGGTTAAATATTTAACAAAAAAATCCCCCGAGCTTTCGCTCGGGGGATTGATTCCATTTAAGAGCTATGGATTACTCGTAGATCTCGGTGACGACACCGGAACCGACGGTACGGCCGCCCTCGCGGATAGCGAAACGCAGGCCCTTCTCGATAGCGATGGGGGTGATCAGCTCGACGTTCATAACAACGTTGTCGCCGGGCATGCACATATCAGTGCCCTCGGGCAGGGAGATGATGCCGGTAACGTCGGTGGTACGGAAGTAGAACTGAGGACGGTAGTTGTTGAAGAAGGGAGTATGACGGCCGCCTTCCTCCTTGGACAGGACGTAAACCTGGCCAGCGAACTTGGTCAGAGGCTTGATGGAGTTGGGCTTGCACAGAACCTGGCCACGCTCGATGGACTTCTTGTCAACACCACGCAGCAGAGCGCCGATGTTGTCGCCGGCTTCTGCGTAGTCCAGCAGCTTGTGGAACATCTCGATGTCGGTGACGGTAGTCTCGACGTTCTCCTCACGCAGACCAACGATCTGAACCTTGTCGTTCTTGTTGATGATACCACGCTCAACACGACCGGTAGCAACGGTACCACGGCCGGAGATGGTGAAGACGTCCTCGACGGGCATCAGGAAGGGCATGTCAGCCTTACGGTCGGGAGTGGGGATATACTCGTCAACAGCGTCCATCAGCTCCTTGATGCAGGCATACTCGGGAGCATTCTTGTCGTTGGACTCGGAGATCAGAGCATTCAGAGCGGAGCCCACCAGGTCAGCCTTGTTCATGAAGACAACGATAGCGGGAACGCCGACCTGACGAGCCAGCAGCAGGTGCTCCTTGGTCTGAGCCATGGGGCCGTCGGTAGCAGCAACAACGATGATAGCGCCGTCCATCTGAGCAGCACCGGTGATCATGTTCTTGATATAGTCGGCGTGGCCGGGGCAGTCAACGTGAGCGTAGTGACGGTTGTCGGTCTCGTACTCAACGTGAGCGGTGTTAATCGTGATACCACGAGCCTTCTCCTCGGGAGCCTTGTCGATGGAGGCGTAGTCTTCGAAGGAAGCGTAGCCGGACAGGGACAGGTACTTGGTGATAGCGGCGGTCAGAGTGGTCTTGCCGTGGTCAACGTGGCCGATGGTGCCAATGTTAACGTGGGGCTTGGTTCTTTCAAACTTCTGCTTTGCCATTTGAAATATCCTCCTGTTAATAAAGTAAAATAATTACAAATTTAGTTACGTGCTTTCGCACATCGTATACATCATACAACACTTTGTGCGGAAACACAAGAGAAATTTTTGAAAATTCTCTAAATTTCTCAGCAATTAGCCCTTGGAACGAGCCTTGACGATCTCCTCAGTCTTGGACTTGGGCAGTTCGGAGTTGTGGCTGGGCTCCATGGAGTAGTTACCACGGCCCTGAGTCTTGGAACGCAGGTCGGTGGCGTAGCCGAACATCTCAGCCAGAGGCACATTGGCGTCGATCTGGACAGCACCGGTACGGGTGATCTGACCCAGGATGTTACCGCGGCGAGCGGTGATGTCGCCAATGACAGTGCCCATGTATTCATCAGGCACAGTGACGGAAACCTTCATGATGGGCTCCAGGATAGCGGGGTTGGCCTTCCGGCAGGCTTCCTTGAATGCCATGGAACCGGCAATCTTAAATGCCATTTCGGAGGAGTCGACCTCGTGGTAGGAACCATCGAACAGGGTGACCTTCACGTCCACAACGGGGTAACCGGCCAGAACACCGGCCTCCATTGCGCCCTGAATACCGGCATCGACAGCGGGAATGTATTCCTTGGGAATAGCACCACCGACGACAGCGTTGACGAACTCATAACCCTTGCCGGGCTCATTGGGCTCGACGCGGATCTTAAC